>CAYPMM010000001.1:0-71185 GCA_964412115.1 uncultured Candidatus Saccharibacteria bacterium
TATCTACACGCCGGAGCAATTTGTCGCCGAACTCTCGCAAAAATACGGGGTCAATCTTGCAGCCAAAGACACCCGAGACCCGCTGACCAAAGAACTGATGGACGATAACGCGCATATATTTTTCGGGTTTGATACTTTCAAAAATCATCAAACTCTTATTGTAAAGCGCCTTTTAGACGCTTCCATGACGGTATTGAGACAAAACATTACCGATGAAAACAGATTTACCATGACTACCGCTTTTGAAAAATTCGTGGGGGACTTTTCAAGCGAAAAAAATATGCGTCTTTTGGGAGCGTTTAATGTCAAATATATACTGCCCCCGATTGCGTTAAATAACGCGCGGCCTGTTTTTGAAACCCGCGTAATTCAAAATAAAATTCCTGTTTATGTTTACCGGAATCCGTATTTCATGCCCAGGTGGTATTTTGCCGACAGCGTTTTGTGGACCGCAAGCGATGATGCCGGCGCGTTAAAAGCCCTGGACGGCATAAATGATTTCAAAAAAACAACTTTGCTTGAAACGCTGACGCCTAGCGACCCGGCTCTTTCGGCCAAATCAAGCCCAGATGATACGATTGAACTTGAATTTTACACCGCCGGAAATTTGCGGTTAAAAACAAAAACAAAAAATTACCGTTTTTTGGTATTTTCGGAAAGCCGTTTTCCCGATTTCTGGCAAGCGTCCATAAGCGGCAAAGACACTCCTATTTATACCGCAAACTATCTTTATCAGGCGCTTCTCGTTCCGCCCGGAGAAAACATTGTTGAATTTAGATATCCAAAACTATCGGAGCAGGGCCTAATCGTCCTGAATAAGCGCGTCGGGTCTATGTTTAATCAGTTAAAATCAAACCGATGAAGGCCTGCTTTCTGCTTCAGCGCAGATTCGCCTACGTCGGACACGCCATGGCCGTGGTCTTGCAAAACAGATACGGCGTTAAAGATTTTTGCGGATACGTGTATTTGAGGGACAGTCTTAAATTTTTAAAGACGCAAAAAGAAATAAATTATTCGGAACTTCTTTTAGACGAGGACGCGCATAATCAGTATAAAAACGAGCCGCTTGATATAAATTATATAAACTGGCTTGAAAAAGAATACGGCATTCCGAACCTCTGGCCTTATGTTGAAGTTGACCGCATAGTCAGACACGGCCAGTTTTTAAGAGAGTACCCTTATGACCGTCCACGTTATTCCCACAACGACATGATGCGAATCCTGCAGGTCAAAGCCAAATCCATTATTAAGTTTCTTGAAAGACAGCGTCCGGATTTTATTTTGTTTTCAGTTATTGGCGACATCTCAACTCTCCTCATGTACCACATCGCCCGGAAGATGGGCATAAAAACATTATTTATTCAAACCGCGCGCGTAGAAACAAGGTATTCGCTTACCGAAAACTATTGGGGGTTAAGCTACATTCAAGGCGCGTTTGCCTATTTGCAAAAAAACCCCGGGCCTGAAACCGAGGAAACAAAAAGGGCCGAATTGTTTCTGGAGAATTTCAGAGCAAAGCCGCGTTCTCATGCCCCGACCGATTCGCCGAAACAAAGGCCGATCGGCAGAAAAAAACAATTTAAGTTCCTGCTGCCCAAAAACATCATTCATTCGCTCGGCTGGAATTTCAAAATAATTTACGACTATATAAGAAACCGGCATAAAGACGACTTTAACGCGGTAAAACCGTGGCATTATTTTATTGACCGGGTCAAAAGAAAATTAAGGGTTCTAAGAGGCTTTTACGACCTGTATGACGCTCCGAACTTAGAGGAAGAATTTGCTTTTTTCCCGATGCATCTTGAGCCCGAAATATCCATTTCTCTTTTTGCTCCTTTCTACACCGACCAGCTTTGGCTCATCAAACAAATAGCCCGTTCGCTGCCGATTGCGCACAAACTGTATGTTAAAGAGCATCCGGCCATGTTCGGATATAGAACGCGCGGTTTTTACAAAGAACTTAAGAAAATACCGAATGTTAAACTGATTAACCCGGCGCTGGAAAGTTTTCCAATAACAAACGGCGCCAAGCTCATAATCACCATAAACGGCACCGCCGGCTGGGAGGGAGTTTTACTTAAAAAACCGGTCATAACTTTCGGCAATGTGTTTTATAACGTTCTGCCAATGGTCAAAAAGTGTACGGCCATTGAAGACCTGCCGCGTATCGTCAGAGAACAGCTGGAAAATTTCAGCCACGACGAACCGGCGCTTATAAACTTGATAGCATCCATTTACAAAGAAAGCGCCGACTTAAATCTGGTCCAAATCTGGGATGTTGAGGGCGGAGCGGAAATGGAAAAGAAAAAAGAAGTGGTAACCAGATTCGTTGATTTTTTGGCGCAAAAACTCGGGCTTAGTTTGGCGCGTTAATATTTTTTTTTAAAATAATATGGCCATTAAACTTCCACAGGGGGCAATTTTTACGGCGATGCGCGAAAAACTTAAAAAACGCGTTAAGAGTCCGGCTCTAAGGGGGGGCGCAAAAAAGCTGGCCGGATTTGCGGCCCAAATTTTAGGCCGGGTAAAAAAAATGCAGTTTCCTGAAAAGTACGGATGGGACTGGCGGTTTGAAATGCTTTTGGAAAAGTACGAACCCGAAACCACAGCACTGGTTAAAAAAATAGTAAAACCCGACATGGTTATAATGGATGTCGGAGCGCATATAGGATATTACGCCAGAATTTTCTCAAGGCTCACTGGCAAAAGGGGCCAGGTGTACGCCTTTGAGCCGGACGCCGAAAATTTTAAACTGCTTGAAAAAAATACGGCCCGGATCGGAAATATTGCAATAACGGAAACGGCTCTCGGCGAAAAAGAGGGCCGGATGAGCCTTTATAGGTCCGCCAATACCGGGTGCCACAGCTTAATTCAAAAAGATTTTCACACCGAATCAAACTTGGTTGGCGTTGAAACTCTGGATAATTTTAGGCGAAAAAATCATATTGATAAAATAGATTTAATGAAAATAGACGTTGAGGGGGGCGAGCCGATGGTCCTGTCCGCGGGACATGAAACTCTGAAGGTCACCTCAATGATAATTATGGAGTTTACGCCCGAAAACTTTTTAAAAAACAGCATTAGTCCGGCTTCTTTTTTTCAAAAACTTGAGGACTCTTACGGCTTTTCGGCATACGCCATAAAAAATGGCGGCGATATTGAAAAAACGGCAATTAACGACGGCGCGTTAAAAAATCTTACGGCTGGCAAAGAATCCATAAATATTTTTTTGAAGAAATGAAAGTTCTGTTTATAACCTCATACGGTTTCAACGAGCGCATGAGAAATTTTGCCGAATACATAGCCGCGCGCGTTCTGGCCGAGCGAGGAAACGCGGTTTTCGCCGTAGCGCGCCCGGAAAAGGGTGAACCGTATTTTGAAGTCAAAGACGGCATAAAAATATACAAACCCGCTGGAGTTTTAAAAATAATTTGGCTGACGGCCAGGCTTATTTTTTATGAGCGCCCGGACAGAGTCCACATTTTCAACACCAGAAATAACCGCGCCGGAATCATTGCCGCCCTTCTTTGCTATTGGTCCGGCAGGCCGTTTATTTTTACCGAGTACGGGCTCCTGCATGATTATTATCTGGTGACGGACAGAGACGACCCGTATCCATATGAGGAAAAAATAAAATTTGACCGCCCGATTCTCGGCTTCAAAAAAGTTTTTCGGGACCTTAAATTAAAACAAAATATTAAAAATTATCTTTACCACTTTCCGCTATCCAAGGCCCGGGAAGTTGTTTTTGTTTCCAAACACAATCTGTGGATTGCCGGAAAAATGGGCATTACCAACACAAAATATCTGCCGTACATCTATGATGACAAACGCTGGTCCTCCGAAAATGCAAACGCAGACTTAAACCTCGCGCGAAGGGCTGCGGAGAAAAAAAATAAAGGCCGAAGACTCATTTTATTTGTCGGGCAAATAAAATTAAGAAAGGGCTGGGATGTTGCGCTGGAAGCGATGGCCGAGATTAAAACCGATCTTAACGCCGAGCTTTTGTTTATCACCTCAAGTTCGCCCGGCGAAACCGAGATTGTTTTTAAACTAATTGACCGGCTGGGCATTAAAGATCGGGTAACTTTCTATGAACGGGTGGACGGAGAAACTCTTAAACGGCTTTATGAAATATCCGATGTGGTTATAGTGCCCTCGCGCTATGAAGGATTTGGCCTGGCGGTCCTTGAGGCCTGGGAAATGCGCAAACCTGTGGTGGCTTCAGACGTTATAGCCATAAATGAACATGTTTTAAACGGCGTAAACGGAATGCTTGTTCCGCCCAAAAATCCTCCGGCATTGGCCAAAGCGATTGAAGACGTTCTTAGCGACGGCATTTTGAGAGACAAAATTACCGCCGGAGGCGCCGCGTCTCTTGATTTATTGAAATCGCCTTCCGCGCGCGACCAGTGGCTTGAACTTTACTTGCGTAAATAAAATTAGAATATAATATTGTTATATGAAATCAAAAAAACAAACCGGCCCGGTCAAAAAGTGCCAGATATGTTCTTATAAAAATCTGCCGAGTGTTTTAGCGCTTGGACATCAGCCTATAGTGCAGGCGTATCTTACAAAAAACCAGCTACGAGAGCCCGAAATTACCTATCCCTTAAATCTGTGCCGATGTCCGAAATGCGGTCTTTTGCAGATTGACTATATTATCAGTCCGGAGATCGTATTCCCAAAAAATTATCCTTACCGCACCGGACTTACGGGCATGCTTGTTCGAAACTTTCGCGAGCTTGCCGCCGAGCTTGAGAAAAAACACTTCTTTAAAAAAAGTGATTTGGTCGTTGATATAGGGTCCAACGACGGAACTTTGCTTCAGGGTTTTAAAGATAGGGGCGCTAAAGTTCTTGGCGTTGAGCCGACTGACGCCGCGCGTGTTGCCGATAAAAACGGAATTGAAACTCTTCAGGAGTTTTTCACCGAAAAAACGGCGGAAAAAATATTGAAAAAATACGGCAGGGCAAAAATTATAACCGCCGCGAATGTTTTTGCCCATATTCCCAACCCGCTTGAACTCACAAAAAACATAAAAAGAGTTTTAAGGCCGGATGGCGTTTTTGTTTCGGAGTCGCAATATTTGATGGATATTGTGGAGAAATTGGAGTTTGACACGATTTATCACGAACATCTGCGATTTTATTCCATGAAACCCCTGGCAAAACTTTTTTCTTCAGCCAAAATGAGTTTGACCGACGCCGAAAGAATAACCGCCGCCGGCGGGTCAATCAGGGTTTATGCCAGGCCCGGCCGCCATCCGATGAGCGAGCGCGCAAAAAAACTTATCGCGGCCGAAGAAAAAGCCGGTATTTATAACTCTTCGGCTTTAAATAAATTCGCCGAAAAAGTGATTGGCGCGAAAAACGACTTGGTATCTCTTCTTTTAAAATTGAAAAAGGAGGGCGCTGGCATTGCCGGTATCGGCAGTCCGGCAAGAGCCAACACGCTTTTGGGATTTACAAAAATAAACCGGCATATTCTGGATTATGCCTGCGAAAAAAGCGGCTCGCCTAAAATAGGCCTTTTTACGCCCGGCACCCACATACCGGTCGTAGATGAAAAAGTATTATTTAAAAAACAGCCCGATTACGCTCTTGTGCTTTCTTGGCACATAGGCCCGGAGCTGATGAAGATATTCCGCAAAAACGGATATAAAGGAAAATTTATTATGCCCCTGCCGAAGCCGAAAATCTATTCCTTGGTCCCGATAAAATAATAAGCATGGGCTATGTTTGAAGCAGTTTTATAACGCTTAAAAATAAAATCCAGCCAGTTTAGCGGTATAAACAAAACTATAAAAATCAGCCAAAAAATCTGATGCAAAAAAACGGAATTGAACGAAAAGAACATCGCCAGCCATTCGCGTAAAATATAGGTCATGGCGTTGGTCGGACCGACGGCGATACCCAGTTCTTTTTCGTGAA
This sequence comes from uncultured Candidatus Saccharibacteria bacterium, assembly GCA_964412115.1. Classification (GTDB taxonomy): domain Bacteria; phylum Patescibacteriota; class Minisyncoccia; order HO2-45-28; family HO2-45-28; genus HO2-45-28. The sequence goes on from CAYPMM010000001.1 coordinate 5,934, forward strand.
AATCTTTCAAAAGTTCCCTTAACCCTTCCGTGGTCCATCTGTAATAATCGCCGGGCGAAGAGTGATAGCCGATAATAAAGGGGGTTGAAATATAAATCATTCCGCCCGGCTTCAGCACCCTAAACATTTCAGCAACCGCGGTTTCGGGATCTTTTAAATGCTCAAGCATAAATTCAGCGACAACAGCATCGGCGGAGTTGTCGTAAAAAGGAAGATTGTGGACATCGGCGACCACATCCACGCCTTCAAGCGGCAAGATATCAACATTAACCGCGTCTTCCCGTACGGTATGCACGCCCGAACCAAGATTTATGATAAAAGCGTCTTTGGATAAATTCGCGACGGTTTTCTGGGCCGACTTTCCGACAAATGTCCCAAGGGTGTAATAAAGAAAAAGAAAAAACTTGGGATATTTTTTTAAAAAAAGTTTTAGTTTAAAAATAAGGTCATCCGGTCTTTCGGCGTTTTTTACCGCGGCATCGGAGTCTACGAAGAAAAATTTTCCGTCCACAAATCTATGTTCTGTATTAAAATATTTAACAAAATCTTTTTTCGGGCTCATTGATAATAAACTAACACAAATTCGCCAAAGAAAAAACCCTCTTTTTAAGAGGGTTTTTTGAGCCAGTTTTCAAAGTTGGCCAAAAACTCTTTAATAACTTCATTTGTTTTAAAGAGCGAAACCATCTCCGGAAAAAGTTTGGGCTGTACGGTAACGATATGAGCGCCCGAAAGTCCGGCCATTTTCACGTCATTAGCCGAACGTATGCTTCCGGCGATTATTTCAACATCGGGATAAGATGCGTCTAAAAGCGAGCGCGTCGCGTAAACGACTTCCCATGGGTCAAAATCTTTTTGGGTAAATGACTTTTTTTCAATGCCGTCTTTCAACTCCTTTTCAAACTTTCCGCCAAAGCCCCCGTCTCGGATCCGGCCTACAAACAAACTGACATATCGCGCCCCAGCCGCGGCTCCCATAATCGCCTGATTAACGGTCATGCAACAAGTGCAATTTACCGAAAAGCCCTTTTTCTTTAACATTTTAATTGCTTTTAGTTCGTCCCGGCCAATTTGAACCTTAATGCTCAATTGGTCATATCCAAATGTCTTCCTGAAATGTTCCGCCTGTTTAACAATTTCGTCCGGGTCGGTTGAAAATACTTCAACGCTAAGATGAATTCCGTTTTGATGTTTTTCAATTAGCTTGATTATCTTTTTAATGTGCTCTTCAAAGGCGGATTTGGGCTCTTTGGCCAAAAGCGACGGATTGGTGGTAATTCCCCGCGCAAAACCGCGCTTAAGAGTTTCTTCAATGTCTTCCAGATTGGCGGTGTCAACGAAAAGCTTCATGGTCTTAGCCCTCCTCTTTTTCAAGGCGCGAGACAAGTTCAGCCGCTTCCAGCAAATCTCCGACACAAAAATCGCTTTTGACACCGGTATTATAAAAAGCCCGAACAAGAATCGTCCGGCAACCGGCTGATCTTGCGGCGGCCATATCGTTTTCGGTATCCCCGACCATGAAAGAACGGCTTAAATCAATATGCCATCTTTTTTGCGCGTTAAATAGCATTCCGGGCTTTGGTTTTTTACAGCCGCAATCTTCATCCCGGCCATGCCGGCAGATAAAAACATCATCAAACCCGAGCCTTTCAATTTCATCCTGAATTCTCATCCATTCTGCTTCCGACAGATGGCCGTATTTAACGTCAGGCTGATTGGTGACCATAATTCTCATAAAACCGGCAAGCTTTAAAATGCATAGCGCGTCTCCCGCACCGTCAAAAATACGCAGCTCTTCAAAAGAAAACGGTGCTGTTGGCAGATTAAAACCCGGTCTTTGCACCGGATGATTTACCACGCCGTCGCGGTCTATAAATACCGCCTTTCGGCTATTCATCTTCCGGCTCCGGTGCTATATGCCGCCTGAATCAATTCTTTCAGCCGAAAAGCTATAAGATGATGCAAAACAACATGAAACGATTCAACCAAAGCCGTTGAATCCGCCGGCACCACGACGCAGACATTGACCAAATCTTTCATCGGTCCGCCGTCAAATCCGGATAAACCGAGAGTAAGACCGCTGCGGTCTTTGATATACTGCAAACCTTTAAGCAGATTTTGCGACCATTTTCCGCCCTTATCGGCTCCGCTTCCGCCGTGAACGCTTATGCCGATTCCGATTCCGCCTTGAACGTAGTGGGTATCAAGCCAAGCCGTAAAAAGGTCTTCTTTAGGACGGTCATTTACAATAGCGCTAACAAGCGGAATATTATCCCAGGGCGTCAGGGCCTTAAGGCCTCGCCAGCCGGGCATATCGGCAATCGTTTTTGACAGGTCGGCGGCAAAGTGAGTGGCGGTTGAAGCCGACCCGCCGTTGCCCATAATATAAATCGGCAAATCTTTTTCCCACGCGCCGAACAAAATACGGATCATTTCGGCAATCTCGCCTTTTTGGGCAACCAGCTTTTCGGCAACATGTTTAACTTCTTGTAAATGCGATAAAACAAGCGATCTGTCTACGGCATCAAAATCAAAAACCCGTTCCTGCGCCATTTAAACACCTCTTTGATGTCAAGCCTATTCTGCCATTGAGTCTATCACGCCTTAAGCCGAAAAAAACTTGTAGAAAAATTAAATTCGTGTCGTTATTAAATAAAAATACCCCGCAACCGCGGGGTTTTTATTTTATAGAGTAATAATGTCGGTTCTGGCGCCAAGCGCATCCAAATTAAAACTCATTTCGCGCATATTGAATTTTTGCAAGGCATCGCGAACCGACCGCTTAACATGGTCAGACGGGCAATAAAACATAAAATATCCTCCGCCTCCTGCGCCCATAATCTTTCCGCCGAGAGCCCCGGCCTTACGCGCCGTTTCATAAATTTCGTCCAGCCAGTCGTTGGTCATGCCTTGAGCCATCTGTCTTTTCAAAATCCAGTGCTGGTGCATTAAATCTCCGAAGCAATCAAGGTTTGAACGCGTAAAGGCGCTCAAAATCGCTCGGCCTATTTCCTTGGTTTGATGCTTCAGCCGTAAAACTTTTTCTTCGTTTTGGCTGGATAAAATAGGTTCGCTGTCCCGACGAATGCCGGTATAGAAAAACAGAGTATTTTCAAAAAAAGCATTGACCGTTTCCGGAACAATTATCGGCTTAATCACTTCTACCGACCCGTCCGTATCAATTTCCAAAACAACAAATCCGCCCAGAGCGCAGACATACGGGTCCTGCTTGCCGTCGGGCAAACCCAGATTTTGCGTCAGAATAAACGACCGCCTTGCCGCCTCTAAATTGCTCATGGTTTGGCCTTGATAAGCCGTAAGCCCCTTCAGGAGGGCCACGGAGCAGGCTCCGGATGAACCAAGGCCGGTTCCGGCAGGCGAATCGGCGCTAAAAGATATTAAAACACGGCCGTTGACACCGGTCATTTTAAGCGCTTCTCGCCCAATGGTGTGTTTTATTTTACGCGGCGAGGACTCCGATTCATAACGCGTATAGTGCATGTGGATATAGTCGTCGGATGCCGGACGCTTAAAAAAAACATCCATATATATGTCAATAGAGGCGGCAAATATGAATCCGCCGTATTTTTGGTAATAAGACGGCATATCCGTAGAACCGCCGCCGAGAGGCAGACGAAAAGGGACCCGGCTGAAAACGACGGGCGAGGCCATTTTATTCTCCCTAATTTTTAGAAGTTTATTTAAGAACTCTAAAAATACTCTAGTTTATTTTTCCGGCGGCGTCCAGCCGTTCTGCACTTCTTTTAAAATATTTTTGGCCGCCGAAACGCAGGTTATAATTTTACCGCTCAAAACCGAAAAACACCCCCGGCCGTGGCTGACAACGTCGGTCGGACGGATATCGGCGGATTTGGCCGAAAGGTCAACCGGCAATATGACGAACATTGACTCAACATATTCGGCGCCGCGTATCGCCGGAATCCACTTTGCGCATCTGGCCCGCATTTCCGGCCAGCGAGATTTTAACATTCCCAGTTTTTTTTCCAATGATGTGGCGCTGTTTTTTTGCGAATGGATTTCATGCACCGACAAAGGAACGTCGCCGAAAGTAAAAATATTTTTTCGGGCCGTCGGAATTAAAGTCGTAAACGGCCCGTCGACGACGGTTATGGCGTATTTTTGTTTAACATTCAATTTCACCGCGATTATTTCTTTCAACCGAAACTCCAGTTTCTTTTTGGGAAAACCCAGCCAGCCGCAAAATTCATTGTAGTTGGCGTATGTCGCGTTAATAACGCAATCAAAAGCGTATTCTTTTCTTTTCCCTCCGGATTCAACGGTCAGAACTTTTTGACCGTCTTTGGAAAATCGCGCGCCGAGAACTTTATGGTTGGGTTTAAAATTAATCTTGCCGTTATTATTCAGCCTGTTTTTTATAAGGCGTTTTAATTTTTCGTAGTCATAAACCGCCTCTTTTGTTCGGACGCACGCGTCAACCGAATCGGGGTTTAAAAATTCGGCGGGCGGATACTCCTTTTTGTGCCAGATATTATTTTTTTTGCAGTTGAACAAAAAATCTTTCGCTGAAATTTTGGAATCCGCTTTAGCCACGCCGTAGAAACTGGGAAAATCATAAACGATCGCGTTTTTATAAAAAGACGTAAAATCGCTTGTCGCGGCTTTTATTTCCTTTATCATTTCGGAGCTTCTGGGATAATGAAAACCGGCATGATGCCTATACTGATTTTTTCTGGAAGCTTCGGAAAGTATGCCGGAGTGTCTCTCAAATAAAGTAACCGGGTACTTCTTTCCCAAAATAAGGGCGCAGGTCGTCCCGAAAATTCCCCCGCCGATAATAGCGATACGCGGCTTTTTAATTTCCTTCATTTAACTTGTTTTCTTTTATTTCGCGGATGCTGTAAGGCGGGCGATTTGTGGAAGCGTAATAAATGGGAAGCAGAATCTCCGCGAGCAATCCCATCATAAAAAGCAAAACTCCCAAAATGGCAAAAAGGGTTCCGACCACCGGCAGAGGCGTTGCCGTAAAATCTTCAATGCCAAAGAGCCGTAAAATAACAGCTGTCCCGAACGCGAGCATTGAAAGAAAAATGGAGACGGCTCCCCATCCGCCAAAAAATCTCAAAGGTCTTGAAAAATACCGAATAAAAAAAACAACGCTTAATAAATCAAATCCTGTTTTTATCATTCTGGGGATGTTGGTTTTAGACTCGCCGAATTCCCTGAATTGGTGCGAAACGACAACCTCGCATATTTTAGCGCCTCTCTCTTTGGCGATGGCCGGAAGAGACGCTTGCGCGTCTCCCAAAAGCCGGAAATCTTTAATAAAATCGCTACGGTACGCTTTTAAACCGCATCCAAAATCGTGAAGGGGAACATCGAGCGCCACCCGCGCGGCATAATTCGCGACGCGGGAAAAAAGAACGCGCGACCATCGGTCCTTTCTTTCCTTTCGCCAGCCGGACACCGCGCCGCATCCTTCTGATATCTTTTCAAGAAATTTAGGAATGTCGGCCGGGTCGTTTTGGAGGTCGGCGTCCAATAAAATAATACTATCCCCTTTTGCTTCTTGAATGCCAACATCCAAAGCGATCGTTTCTCCGCAATTTCTTCGAAGAAAAATCATTTTAAGAGGCCGGAGATTTTCCATTTCTTTACGCGTTTTGTCCGTTGACGCGTCATCAACAAAAATAATTTCATAGGGCTCCGCTTGTCCCCGCATTGCGTCAACAATCCGGCGATGAAGCTCGCGGATGGTTTTTTCTTCATTGAAAACCGGCACAACGATAGAAATCATATTATCTAATTAAACAAAAAAGCGAGGCTGTGTCAACCTCGCTTAACGGTTCATTTTAATATATTTTCCGCTCTGGCGCGTATGCGTTCTTCAACATACTCTTTCGGATTCATTTCGCGCCACGCCCGGTCTCTTAACTCCACGATTCGTTCCGGCGGCACCGTCGTGTTATACATGACGGCGTTGACGAAATTCATGGAATCGGGATCAAAATCGCGGTCTAAATATCCCTCGGCGATCGCCATGTCATAAAGCTGACTGCCCGGAAAGGGAATGGGTATAAAAGGAGAGCAGTAAGCAGCCCCGGCGTCCACAAGCCTTTTTCCCAATTCAACGCTTTGAAGAATTTCTTCTTCCGTTTCGTCGGGAAAACCGATCATCATGTTGATGGGGCATTTAATCCCGAGACGGGTCGCGATGCGAACGAGCTCGACTACGTCCAAAGTGCTCAAATTTAGTTTGGCGGTCGCGTACTTATCCAAAATGCGCTGTGAGCCGGATTCCACCGGAAAAGAAATCTCATCAAAACCGGCGTCTCGCAAAAGTTCCAGATACTGGGCGTCAATTTCCAACTTGCCGTTTTTTCCCCGCCTTTGAAAATGAACGAGGTTCACGCCGTTGATTGCAGCTATTCGCAACCCCATGCCAAGCACATTTTCAAATATGGTTTTTACGCGCGATTTATTCGCAAGCAGGCTGTCATCTTCAAAAAAAAGCTTATAAACCCCGAGGTCGCGCAGTCTCCTTACTTCCTCAAGCACTCTGGCAACCGACTTTATCCGATAGGCGCCGATATTTCCGCTTCCAAGCGGGTCTTCTTTTTCCTTGGAGATATGGCAATAGGCGCACCGAAAAGGGCATCCGCGAGAGGTCATAATAGGCGCGTACCTTACTTTGGGCGCAAACTCCACGCCGGATCTGGAAGAAACAATGCGGTCGTAATGCCTAAACGGCAGTTTTTCCCACGTGGGAAACGGCAGTTCGTCAAGATTCATGTGCGTATCGCACGGCGCAACCGGATTTGTAACGCGCCGCTTTTCCGCCTGATACGTGATGCCCGAAACACGGCCGTAACCCAGCCCGGCAACCCACGCCTCAACAATCTTAACAAAAATTTTTTCTCCTTCGGTAAGGCAGATGATATCCACCGCTCCGCTCTCAAAAAAACGGCCCGGCAAATTTTTAGCGTTCGTTCCGCCGGACACAACCAAAATATCCGGATTAACGTCTTTTGCGGTTACGGCGACTTCCAGGGCCATTCTGGTTTGAGGAGTAAAGTTTGAATTGATGCCGATGATGTCGTATTTGCCGTCGGCAATGAATGTTCGAAGCCGTTCTTGAGACATCCCTATGCGCGTAAGCCCGTTCGGCTGGCGCACCGCGCGATAAAACGTGTCGTCCAAATTATCCGTCTCCGCTCCGACCGACGCGTCAAGAATATCGGCTTCGAATCCGGCCCGTTCAAGCGCGCCGGCAAGATATAAAAGACCAAGCGATCCGTCGGGTCTTGGCTGTTCAATTGACGCCAGTTGGTTTGGAGGATAAATAAGCAGAATTTTCGGGTTTTTCCTCACGCGCCTTCTCCATTCAATTTTTAACGTTCAAACGCTAAAAACAGCATATCATTTTAAAAAGGGTCCGTCCATGTCTTCCGGATAACTGAAGGCGATATTTTTTGTTCCTTTTACCATAAAAACGGGGTGTTTTTTTACAAATTTATCCATCATGGACGTAAGATAGTACTCGCCATTTTTATGTTTTACGGGTTTGTATTTAAAAATGTCGGTATTTACCGCCATCACTCCGGCAGCGACAAAATTGGACGAGAAGCGTTTGGGTTTTTCAATAACGCCGAGAATACGGCCTTCTTTAGAAATTTTAGGGATACCGGATTGGCTTGAATCCGTCATTTCGCGGCAAAGCCAGCTGAATTCGTGTTTTAAACATTTTCGCATCTGATTTTTAGCCGGCATTTCATCTCCGTAAATAATCAAAAAACGTTCGCCTCGTTTTTTAAAAAAACTCTTAGCCAGCAAAACCGCGTAAGCCGTCCCATTAAGTTTTTTTTGAACGACGTACTTTATTGTTTTTCCTTGATAAAAATTGCCGTATCGTTTTTTTATCTTTCCGCCCTTATAGCCGATAACAATTATAATTTCATCCACCGATTTCGGCAAAACATCAAAGATATTATCCAGAAGTGTTTTTTTGCCTATTTTTAAAAGCGGCTTTGGCGTATCGTCGGTCAAATGGCGCATCCTTTTTCCGCGCCCCGCGGCCAAAATTACCGCTTTCATTCCCTGCCTTCTTTATAAAATTCTATAATACTGCCGGCGATATATTTTATTTCCTCTTCTTCAAGCTCGGGAAAAATCGGCAGGGATAAAATTTCGTCAACCGCCGATTCCGCGGCAGGAAAATCGCCTTTCTTGTGGCCGAGGCCCTTATAAACCGGCTGAAGATGAATTGGAACCGGATAATGCACCAGGGTCGGGATCTTTTTTTCGCCTAAATACTCCATCAGAGCGTTTCTGTCGCGAACTCTTATGACATACTGATGAAAAACCGGCTCGGCGTAATCGGCAACTGTCGGAATCGCTACTGAAGTTCCGCCAAGCAATTTATTATACAGTTCGGCGTTTTTTCTTCTTTTTTCGCCCCATTCTTCGAGGTGTTTCAATTTAACTCTCAATATGGCCGCTTGTATGGTGTCTAACCTGGAGTTAAATCCGATAATCTGGAATAAATCTTTTTGAGTTCTCCCGAAGTCCCTAAGAAATCTGACTTTGCCCGCCAACTCGTCGCTATTGGTAACAACAGCGCCTCCGTCTCCGTAAGCGCCCAAATTCTTGCTGGGGTAAAAACTGAACACGGCGATATCGCCAAGCCCCCCGACCCGCCTGCCTTTATGCCGCGCGCCGTGCGCTTGGCAGGCGTCTTCCAAAATTTTCAAGTTGTGTTTTTGAGCGATTGATTTAATTTCGTCCATATCCGCGGGCTGTCCGTAAAGATGAACCGGCAAAATAACTTTTGTGCGCGGGGTAATACTCGCCTCAATTTTTTTAGGGTCAATATTAAAAGTTTTCGGGTCAATGTCGGAAAAAACCGGCGTTGCGCCCAGCATTGATATGCTCGTAGACGTTGAAACGAAAGAATGCGGAGTGGTTATGACCTCGTCTCCGGCCCCTACGCCCAGCGCATGCAAAGACAAAAAAAGAGCGTCCGTGCCGGAGGCGACTCCAACGCAATGTTTCGCCTCGCAAAAATCGGCGAAGTCTTTTTCAAAATTTTTCACCTCGTCTCCAAGAATAAATTCGTGTTTATCAAGCGCCCCTTTAACGGCGGCGTCAATTTCATCTTTATATTTGCGGTATTGGCGCCCTAAATCGACAAATTCAATCATCAACGAAACATTACCATATAAAACCGAAAAATGTCCATACTTTTAAAATCCATAAACCCTGATATCACCGCTCTCGTAAAGTACTGCCAGGTTTTTTACAAAGTCGGCTACCTGCGCGGGTACTTCTCCTTGAATTAAGACGTAGTCCAATCTGTATCTCGATAATTCCGATTTAAAATCTTTTTTTAAAAAATCCCGATAGTTTTGCGGCAGTTCCGCAAGTCTTTTTTCCAATTTTTCATCGCTAAAATCGGGAAAGTCTTTGACATTATAAATCCCTTTCCAGTTGGCGGCAAGGCGCGTTCGTGGTTCTTGTTTATTGCCGGCCATATAATCTTCAATATTTTGAGCCGTAACTCCTTTTAGGAACAGGAGCGTAAAATAATTATGCAAAATTCGCTCTTCCGGCATCAGCGAGAGCGCCGCGGTTGCTTCATATAAATTGCAGTGAGTAAAAGCCGGAATGGCGTAGTCAAAACTGCTCAATCCATCCCATTCGCTAACCGCAAGCACAACGCAGTCTTTTTCTTGCCGATTAAGCCAGTCAAACAGAGCGGAATAATTTTGCAGATCGGCATAGCGTGAAGAAAATTGCGCGTATGTTATTGCCTGCGTGTAAATACCGAACAGCACAGACGAAACCGCGGCGGCAAATACCAAGACCGCCCAAAAATACCTGCTTTTTTCGCGGATAACGTTGTGGGCCAAAACCATAAACGCGACTATGGCAATCGGTATGGTGTACTGTACAAAATGATACGGCCAGACGGTCCGGCCGGTAATGATTTGCTGGTTATAAGCCACGAGACCTCCGAGCATCATTGATAAACAAAACCAATACCAGTTTCGGTTAAAGCCTTCTTTAAATTTGTCCGCAAAAAACCAGGCGGTAATAAGATAAATCGCGATAACCGCCAGAAGAAGTTTATTAAACACGGGATAGTGGGTATAAAAAAGACCGCTTCGCAGAACCGAATCATAAAACCACGGACTAAGGCTCGCCCGCCAGGCGTTTACCCAATAAGGCAGCGAGAGCAGGGCTCCGGACAGAAGAACAGCCGACAGCCGTATCGCGGTCAAATATTCTTTTTTAAAAAAATAAAACAGAATTAAAACGCCGGTTATGGACGCCGCCAGTCCCCAGCTAAAAAAATAACTGCCGATCATCAAAGCTAGAAAAAGAGCCGCGCCCGCCGTGGCGGATCGATATCGTTTGGTGTTCTGCGTTATCGCCAAAACTAAAATCAAAAAGGAAAATAAAAAGATTGCGCCAAGAACCGGATTGACCGGACGAGACCAAATTAAAAAATCCCCGCCAATACTGCCGCGGCCGGATAAAAAATCAATAACCGAACGATAGTCCACCAAATCATATCCCAGCGTTACCAATAATGCTCCTGAAGCGGCGTTTATTTTTCCGCCCCAATCCTGCTTGACGGACAATTTCCAGATTAAAAAATAAATCAGCAGAAAAAGCACGAACGGCAAATAAAACCGGCTGGCGAGTAAAATATTAACCGGCGAAACATCCAAAAGCATGGCGGGCAAGGCGTAAAAAAACTCGCCCGTCGGAGGAGTGACCGGCGGCTGATTTTTATATTCAAAAAAGAAAGGAGAGCCAAGAGACGGATGTCCGTCCACAATCTCCTGAATCCTGGCCAAATACTCATCTTCGTTGGCGGTCTGCATTATCGGTATGCCGCCGTATTCGTCTCCCAACGACAGAATGAAAATAACGTTCGGCGCCGCGTAAAGAACTCCGACCAAAAACGCTATCGCCAAAGCCAGCCAGTGTTTTTTAAAAAAAATATTTGTAATGATGTTTTGCCAATTAATAAAATAACGGGTACTATTTTAGGTATTATAGCATGAAACCGACCGTACGGCTAAAAAAAATAAGATGGGGCATCATAGGTCTGGGGGCGCAGGCAAACAATATCGCGCGCTCAATCATCGGTTCCAAAAACGGAGTCCTTTTCGCCGTAGCCGGTAAAAGTCCGCGGCGAGCAAAGCAGTTTGCGGAAAAATACGGCGCCGCCCATTCCGGCGCAATCCGCGGTCTGCTCAATAATTCCCAAGTTGATGCCGTATTTATCGCCTCCCCCAGCTACGAACACGCCAAACATGTTTTATTGGCGTCTGCGGCAAAAAAACATATTCTTTGCGAAAAACCGCTTGCTCTCTCCGTTAAAGACGGGCGCCGAATCGCGTCTGCGGTTAAAAAAAACCGCGTGCGTCTCGCGGTCGGATTTCATTTGCGCCATCACCCGGACATTCAAAAGACAAAAGCCCTGATAAGTTCCGGAAAACTGGGGATAATTTCGCTGATCCAAGCGCAGTGGTGTGTCGGGCGTCCCGGCGCCGCAAAACTCCCCCCCTTGCCGGCACACATGAAATGGCGCGAAAATTTCAAAAAATCAGGCGGCGGGGCCGTTATCGCCCGCGGAACTCACCTGTTTGACCTCATCTCGTATCTTACCGGAAAAGAGCCCATTTCGGTTTCGGCGCTAACCGACGGCGGAAAAAAATCAAAAATCGACACAACCGCGGTCGGAATTTTGGAATATAAAAAATTTTTTGCCACAATCATAACCAGCAGGATCATTCCGCGACTTGACGACTCAATCGGCATTTACGGGAACAAGGGCCATATTGAGCTTCGGGGTGTCATGGCGCCAAACGGTAAAAAAAATTTGTGGCAAATGGAAATTGAAGATTTCGGAGACGCGATTTTGCGAAAAAAAACAATGAAAAGCGCCTCTCTCAAGGACGGTCTTATGAACGTTGCGGTCACCGAAGCCTTTGTCAAGTCGGCCTACACGGGAAAAAAAACAAAAATAAAAACTATTTTTTAGGATTGGATGAATACCATTCGTAAGTCTTTTTAAGTCCCTCGTCCAAAGAAACTTCCGGTTTCCAGCCGGTCAAACTTTGAAGCTTGGAAATATCGGCCAGGCGTCTTTTTACGCTCCCCTCCGGCGCGGATTTGATGTCCAGTTCTTTCGGCCGCCAGCCCGCAACCTCGAACATTTTCTCAGCCAAATCTTTTATCGTAATTTCTTGAGTATCGCCGATATGCACCGTTTCAATAGGCTGCAAATCCGTTTTTTTGGAATCCATGAGCATTCGCATCGCTCGCGCCGCGTCATCAATGTGGCAAAAAGTGCGGGTGTCGTCGGCGCCATAAATCTGGAATGGTTCGGTTTTTCGGGCAATCCGCGCGGAAAATTCGGGAATAACATGATTATATCCGGCTCTCGGCCCGTAAAAATTATGGGGTCTTACGATTAGCGCCCGGAAATTATATTTTGACGCGTAATGAATCACAAAAAGTTCGCCGGCGAGTTTACTTGCCGCGTAAGACCAGCGGGGGTTATAGGGGTCGTCTACGACCAACGACACTTTTTCGGGTGTAGGAATTGGCAGCTTTCCAAACGCGTTCAAACCCCCGGCATAGGCCTCATTAGATGAGGTGAAACAAAATTTACCTTCGCTATTTTTATTTTTAAACCATTCAAGCATATAAACCAAAGACAGGGTATTAATTCGCAGCGTTTCGTGGGGCATATCATAAAAGTTTTTGGTGCCGTTAATTGCGGCCAAATGATAAACATGGCCATAGCCCGCGCCCAATTTTTCGAAAGACGCCGGATTGGTTAAATCCAGTTCCAAAAAACGCACCCGGGAATCGTTTAAAAGTTTTTTAAAGTCGCTGTCGGCCCTTCCGCGCTGGAAGTTATCAACCAAAACTATTTCGGCATCGTTGCCATATTCTTTTAAAAGATGTGTCGCCAAATGACAGCCGATAAAACCGGCCCCGCCGGTAATAAGAATTTTTTTGTTCTTTTGCGCCTCCGCACTTGACATAAAATTTATTTTTGATATATTTTTATAAGATTTTTGAAAAAATAGGGAGAAAAATCGGTGGTAAAATGGCCCAAGCCCGTCGGGGAACCTCGCGTTTTAATTAAGCCTCGCTTTAATAAAACCATGTTTAGCCAGCAATTTCAACACCCCGCGACCGGAGAAGAATATGAATTCGTGTTTTTTGGCTATACCAGACCCGAGTCTGCGGTAATTGTTTTCCCCATTACAAAAGACAACCGGGTTGTAGCCATACGCCAGTATAGGCACGGATCCCATTCGGTCATAATTGAATTGCCTGGCGGACTGAAAAGAACCGAGGAGATGGTTGAAGACATGGCCCAAAAAGAACTTCTGGAGGAAACCGGATACCGCCCGGAGAGCATGATTCACATGAAGCGCCACCCCGTTATTATCGCGCCCTGTAACTTTGCTATTTGTTTTGACGCCGTCTTGGCTCGAGGGTGTGAAAAAATTCAAGAACCAAGTCTGGAAGAAACGGAATACGCGGAAACGATATTAATTCCTCTGGCGAAGTGGCGGAGAATGGTTCTTAAAGGAGAAATTACGGACTTAAAGAGCATTGCGGTAACGCATTTCGCTCTTCCGTATCTCACCTCGCGATTAAGAAGTTAAACAAGCAAACCAAGCCCTCTAAAAGAGGGTTTTTTTTATTAAAACAGTAGTCATTGCAAATTAGTTATTTTTACGCTCCCAAAAGTTCCAAATATCCACTATTTTTTTATCCTTATATTTCCGCGTGTCAATCTCCTTGTATTGTTTGTGAGGGGCGGCAAGCACGATGATATCGGATTGTTTTAAAACTTTAGACAGCGGGTGAAAAGACGGATTTTTAATATGAAAGTCGTGGCATAAAACTTTTTTGCATTTCGTTTCGGCGATTTTTTTAAGTTTAAAAGACAGGCTGTCCCGATGGTCGTCGCTATCCGCTTTAAAAGCCATGCCAAGTATGCCGATGGTCTTTGTTTTAATGTCCGGAAATTCTTGAGACAATTTATGCATAACGTGATTCGGCAAGCCCTCATTTACAAGCATGGCGGTATGGCCGAGGAAGAAATTATTATTATTAAACGCGGCCAGCTGCATAGTGTCTTTTAAGAGGCACGGTCCGGCCGCAAATCCCGGCCGAGGCATATCTTTATTTCTCTCGTAGTCCTCCACCATGGCGTTGTGAATTTTTGAATAATCCAGCCCATGGTCGGAAGCCATCATAAAAAATTGATTGGCGATGGAAAAATGTATATATCTCCAGGCGTTGCAAAACAATTTGGCCAATTCCGCCTCTATCGGCTTAACGGAGATTATTTTTCTTTTGGTCAGTTTTCCGAAAAGATCTTTGACCGCCCCGAGCGTCCCTGAATCGAAAGCGGATACGATCTGCGGTAAATTCTGAAGCTCGTGCAGGGCGTTTCCCTCTACGATTCTTTCCGGACAAAAAGCCACGCCGACTTTCTTTTTTCTTTCTTCAAAATACCGCTGGATTCTCTCGGACGTGTTGGGGTAGACGGTGCTGCGTAAAATTATAATTTGCCCGTCGCGAAAATAATCAAAATAATCGTCTAAAACTTTAAAAATTCCCTTAATGTGGGGATTGAGATATTCATCAATAGGCGTGCCAACCACCAGAAAAATAAATTTGCTCTCCGATATCACGCCCGGGTTTTCGGAAACAAAAAGGGTTTTTTGGGATAGCGCCTTTTTCAAGCTCTTGTTTCCGTCTTTTTCTTTAAAAGGAAAATTTCCGGATTTGATTTTTTTAATACTTTCTTTGTTAATATCAAATAAAACGGTTTTTACTCCTTTGACGGCAAAAGCGACTCCCAATGGCAGACCGACATGTCCGGCTCCTCCAATAATGCAAAGTTCGCTGGTTTGTAATTTCATGTTATTATAGATTATATTTTATATCATAAAAATTTATTTGCAATAAGCGCTATTTTTAAATCCTGATGGAACAGATAAGCACCCTTAAGAAATCAATAGAAGGGGGCAAGTGGACATTCATCAATACCGTCTCTAAAAACGCCGTCAGCCTTCTTTCTTTTTTGATTCTCGCCCGGCTTCTAAGCCCGGAGGATTTCGGCATTCTGGCCGTTATTTTGGTTATTCCCAATTTTATGATTTTAATTTCCACCACCGGCCTGGAAACCGCTTTAATTCAAAAAAGGGAGGATCCGACGCCGTACCTAAATCCAATATGGACCATTGGAATAATAAAATCTTTTGCCATATTCTTTATTATCTTTTTTTTAGCTCCGCTGATAACGGCTTTTTTTCAAATAGAACAGGCGGCAACGGCGGTGCGGCTAAGCGGTATTGTTGTTCTGCTGACCGGAACATCAAACGTTGCCCAGCTTTTTTTCTTCAAAAACATCGACTTCAAAAAAATCTTTATCAGGGACATTTCCGGAGCAATAGCTTATAGCGCGACTGCCGTAACATTGGCGATATACTATCGCTCTTTTTGGCCTCTTTTTATAGCAACCCTGGTCCAATATGCCGTTGGGAACGCGTCCA
Organism: uncultured Candidatus Saccharibacteria bacterium; assembly: GCA_964412115.1. Classification (GTDB taxonomy): domain Bacteria; phylum Patescibacteriota; class Minisyncoccia; order HO2-45-28; family HO2-45-28; genus HO2-45-28. Next base: position 21,515 of record CAYPMM010000001.1, read on the forward strand.
CTTATTTTCTTCATGAATTTAGGCCGCGTTTAAGTCTGGAATTTAAAAAATTGTTTCATCTTATCGGTTACAGCAAGTGGATATACGGACAAAATTTGGTAGACCGCCTGTCGCCGACGATTGAAAATTCTTTTATCGCCAAGATCATGGGCGCTTCAGACGTGGGACTTTTTACCAAAGCAAAAAGTTTAGTAAGCATTCCAACCGCGCCTTTTTACAACATTATTGACCGGGTCGCGTTCCCGTCATATGCCCGGGTGCAGGATTCATGCGAAAAAATAAAGAACGGGCTGCTTAAAAGTCTGGATATTTTATTTTTTATATCGGTCCCGATTGCGTTTATTTTCGTTATGGCCGGACGCGATATAATTTTAATATTTTTAGGAGAAAAATGGATTGGCATGGATCTGCCCTTAAGAATTGTAGCCGTGGCTTTTGCCGTTGGCGCTTTTTCTTCAAGCGCCTTGCCGATTTTTAACGCCGTCGGCAAGCCAAAAGTAAGATTCGGGATCATGCTTGTTAATTTAGGAACGCTGGTAATTTCTTTATTGGCCCTCACTCCTCCTTATGGCGTTGCCGGGGCCGCCGCCGCGCTGCTTATTACCCATACGACAACCTCTTTTGCCTCTATTATTATGCTGAAAAAAATTATTGGAGTTAAACTAAGCGAAATAATTAAACCCTCTTTAATACCCCTTACTGCTTCCGGCGCGATTTTAATAGTTGAGCGTCTTTGGTTGGCATCTTTCGGACCGGCAACCGGAGCGTTGTTTATTATTTTAATTTCGTTTCTCGGGATTATTTATTTGGGGCTAATCGTTTTTGCGGGAACAATGTTCAACCTGGGGCCTTACGCCACCATCAGACTCATTGTCTCAGAAGTCCTTTCGCCCTTTAAAAACAAAAATCTTGAAACCGAAAAAATTCCCGAGTAAAGAAACCGGAATTAGGGCGAAAATGGCTATGTTGGCCCACAATTTTTCGTCAAATCCGGCCGGAGCGCCTATGGTGTTCACCATCAAGTGAAAAAGCAGGATATTTAAGCCGGAGGTAATGCCGGTAACCGTAAAAAATTTCGCGTACTCGGTTTTTCCGTTACCGCTGTCCGTAGCTCTAAAAGTCCAGAGCTTATTCCAAAAAAAAGCGTTGGTTGTCGTGACTACGAAAGAAACAACCAGAAAAAAATCGGCAATCCAGCCGCTGGCAACTCCGCTTAGCCAAGAAAGCAGGTTAAAAATTCCCGCGTACATAAAAACATTAAGCCATCCGACAAGGCCGTACTTCGCGAGCTGGAAAATAACCGGATTTTTAACTCCTATTTTTCGCGCCAAAAAAATACCGGCAACGGCGCCCGCGGGCATCATAATCAGCCACAACACAAGAGCTGTGTTTAAAAAGCCGCGGTTTGCGTAAAAAACAGAATCAAACAGCGAAATATTTTTGATAGTAGGGAGGCTTAGGATGGCGGTGCCGATACCCACAAATAATGCCGGCCAAAAATCGGATTTTTCGCCAGCAAGCCGTTTTTGGGAAATAAAAGAAATTATATTTTCGGCTCTTTTTGACCAAGTAAATCCCGCGGCTTTTTGTTTGGCCGACACTGCCTTAGACCGCATTTCATCATAATTTGCAAATGCGTATTTTATCTTATCCGCCAAATCGCGGACATCGTCCGGCTTAAAAAATAAGGAATCACTATCGATTAATATTTCCCTGATGGACGGCAGGTCCGAGGCAATAATAGGCGTGCCCGAAGCCATATATTCAAAAAGTTTCATTGGTGAAGTAAAAGAGCGCGAAATCTCGTATTTGGCGGAATTAGGCAAAACAAGAACATCCGCCGCCTTCAGCCACAAGGGAATTTCGCGGTAAGGCTGATGTCCTTTGATTAGAATATTTTCGAAACTGGCAAAACTTTTTTTAAAATCGATAATATCTTCGTCCGCTCCGCCAATAAAAACGGTCAAAATATCTTTATCTAGGTTTTTTGCCGCTTCGGCTAAAATATTCGCCCCCTTCCAGTCGTAGAGATGGCCGGAGTATAAAATTATTTTTTTATCCGGCGGCAAATTTAGTCTCCGGCGGCTTTCTTCTTTTGAAACAGAAATATTAAAAATATCAAAATCAACCGCGTCCGGCGCCGTTATTATTTTCTCTTCTGATGCGCCGTGTTTAATATAAAAATCCTTAAGACCGCCGCTAATGGTTATAATGCCTTCGGCATTTTTTAACAGCCGTTTTACGGCGAGATTTATTCTGCCTTGGTGTACTTCAAAAAAAATATTTTTCTTAAAAAAACTTAAAAAGAACAGGGGCAGCTCGTCTCGCCCGTAAATGATGTCCGTTTTTTTCAAAAGCAGATAGAGTACGGCAATTTTTGAAAAATTCAGCGACTCAAGCCAAAATCCAAAACGGCCGAATTTTACCAAATCCAAAACCGGCAGGCGTATTATTTTAAAGTTTTTATTAACGCCGTAGTAGACAAACGGGTCGTCTTTAATCGGATTAAAACGCCTCGGCAAAATCAACTCAACGTCCGAATTCTTGGCAAACTGCCCGCACATTTTCATAATTTGCAGCCCGTGCGCCCGCTCAGTCGGAATCCTTGAATTGGCCACGTAAATAAATTTCATGAATTTATGCGGTGTTTATATTATTTTTACGTTGTATCGTTTAGCCCATATCTGAAACGCAAGAATCGCCCAGAGAATGGTGAGATTGTATTCTTTTGAACTAAGATGCATTTTAAAAACTTCTTTTACCTCCGGCCAATTAAAAAGCGGAGCTGTTTCCAAATAATAGCCGCCCGACAATATTTCCTCGGCCCCCAAACGCACCTCATCCATTCTAAGCCATTTGGCTCCCGGAGAAAACCATCCGCGTTTGGGAAAAAAAAAAAAAAAATCCGGAATGCGCCCTTTGTAGGCGTTTTTTAAAATTATTTTAGTATTAAACGGGCTTATTTTATATTTTAAAGGAATTCGGGCGGCGAACTCCATTAAGTCCTTATCCAAAAAAGGAACCCTGGCTTCGAGGCCCGAGGCCATAGACATTTTGTCCGTAAGCATTAGGGCAAAATCAACCAGCCAGGTCTGCCGGTCAGCGCCCATTAAAAAGTCTTCAAATTTTGCGTCTTTGGTTATTTTGCCGAAATATTTTTTTTCAAAAAACGACTTCGATATGCCGCGGTTCAAATAATCGGAGGAGATGGTTTTTTTTAAAATATCATCTTTCTGAAACATGAAAAGCATAAACCTTTCGATGCCCGCCGGCGTATTTAATTTTTTAAGCTTTGCGCTTAAGTTAAGAGGGGTCCTCAAAAGTTCCGGCAATTTCTGAATTAGGCTTGCGGCCAGACTTAAGCGGTATCTGTCGTATCCTCCAAAAAGCTCGTCTCCCCCGTCTCCGGCCAAAACCACATCAACTTTATTTTTGGCAAAACGCGACAATTTAAGCATGGCGAGCGCCGTCGGATTGGATATCGGCTCATCCATCTGCCACGCCACCTCTTCAAAAAACCCCCGGACCTCCCCCGGTCCAAGAACGACTTCGTTGTGGCTGGTACCAAAAAAGTTCGCCGTTTTTTTGGCCAAATTAAAATCAAAATTAAACTTTTCTTTTTGTTCTTCGTTTTTCAAATCAAAGCCGACCGAAAAAGTGTCAATTTTTCCCCGTTCTTTAGCCATATGAGAAAGAATGATTGAGGAGTCCATCCCGCCGGACAAATAAAGTCCCAAAGGACGGTCTGAAATGAGCTGGGATTTAACCGCTCCGTGTATTCGGCCTCTTAATTCCTCTTCAAGGTGGGTTTTGGAAATGTTTAAATGGCTGCCGGGTTCATGCGACCAGTATTTTTCTATTTTAAGTTCCCCGTTGTTATAAAATCCCCTGCTTGCCTGAGGAAATTTATAAATGCCCTCAAACATGGTTAACGGCTCCGGAACGTATAAAACCCGCAAGTAGTGATTAAAAGCGTCCTGATTCAGGCGTCGGGGCATGCCATGCTCTAAAATGGCTTTAATTTCGGAAGCGAATATGAACTTATTCCCATTCAAGTAATAATAAAGCGGTTTTACGCCCGCGTGGTCGCGCGCCAAAAAGAGCCCGCGTTTTGCCCGGTCCCAAATTGCGAAGGCAAAAATGCCGTTAAACTTTTTGACGCAATCGGGGCCCCATTTTCTATACGCGGCCAAAATCAGCTCGGTGTCGCTTTCGCTTTTAAACGGGTAGAAATTTTTTAGTTCGTCTTTAAGGTCTTTGAAATTATAAATTTCTCCGTTAAAAACAACAACTTCGCGCTCGTCAAAACTTTTCATGGGCTGCGAAGCATTTTCCGAAAGGTCAATTATTTTAAGCCGGTTGTGGGCCAGGGTTATCCCTTCTTCGGTGAAAATTCCATTGGCATCGGGCCCGCGATGCCGGGTTGCCAGATTCATGCGCGAGGCAAGCTCGCGGTCTAAAAAATTAAATCCGTTTATTGAGCACATAAAACAAACGATCTTTTAAATACCAAAATCCCGGAGCCGCGAGTAAAAATACGAACGGGTCAAACGGGACCCGGTATCTGGTGGTCCAGGCCGGTATGGAAATAGCCAAAAAATATCCCAAAACCAATAAAATAAAAACGATCGATTTTCCGTCGGCTCTGAATTTCTTCCAATTCCACAGCAAAAATCCGGCAAGAAAATAAATGGCCGCCCAAACAACTTTGTCAATTATCCATGTAAAAAGCAAAACTGGCGGCTTGTTTTTAATAATGGATAAAATGTCCGATCCGCCGTTAGCCAAAGAGTCAATAATAGTCAAAGGCGCCTTGGAACATTTATGTTCGCAGAGCCAATTTCCAAATTCTATAAATCCGCCGTTAAAAAGATACCTCACTGAACCCAGAGAGACATATTTGAAAATGACCGGCGGGCTTATTTTGGAAAGAATCGGCAAATAAAGCTCCCGCAACTGCGGACTTACGCACCAGCCGTGAAAATCTTCCCTGACCTCCGAGGGCGCGCAAAATTTACTCAGCTCTCCAATGGCGTCGTGAAGCTCGAGACCGTTCTGCCATCCGTATAACTGGCCGAGATGCATATAATAAGCGTTAATCAGGTCGGATGAAGTAAAATGCCAATCGTTAAAAATTATTCTGTTTCGCAAAAACCACGGAAATAAGATTATTAAAAATATCACCGCGAAAACGGCGGTATTTACGGCCAGTTTTCTGGGATTAAAACGCGTCAAAACGGAATACAAAAAAACAAAAAATAGAAAATAGAGCACCGCCGGCCTTACCAGCGCGTTTAAAGAAAAAAGAGCCATTGATGCCGCAAAAGACGAAACCGATTCTGATTTTAAATGCAGTAAAAAATAATAGGCGCCGAAGATAAGCAGCAGTAAAAAAAGAGTTTCGGACATGAAGCTGTTGACTAATAAAAATGCTACCGGGTTGAAAATAAACGCCAGCGAGGCCGTGAGCGCGGCTTGTTTTGAGTTCCACAACAGGTCGGCAATGCGATATATGCCGATTGCGCTTACAAAAAACAAGAAGAACTGAAAGATATAAACCGCGGCGATTCCGCCGAAAACTTTGAGCATCGCTCCGGCAACAAAAGGATAGAGCGGCGTGCGAAAACGGTCCGGTATGAAAGGCGGCTCGGTCATGCGTGAAAAAACGCCGTGGTCGTATAAATTGACCGCGGAAGCGTAATATTCAAGCGAATCGGAAGTTAAAATATCGGCATTTATGTTTCCGCGGCTGTATTCGGTTAAAAAAAGAATACCCCAAAGCGCGAACCACAAGCAAAAGATGACCGCAAAATGCCGGTATTTAGTTAAAGCGCCGGGAATATCAACCATGCCTTAAAAGTTTTTTTTCGAAAAAACAATAAAAAACGGTGAAAAGATAAATTGGAGCCAGTTTTTGAACATTAAAATTGGATTTGCCGGCTTTTCTGTTGGTCCAGCTATTCGGCACAACAGCGAAAGTATAGCCGCGATTGACCGCCTTAAGCGCCAGTTCCGCGCTAAAGTTAAAATGCCGGCTTAAATACGGCCCAGTCCCTTCAATTACCCCGCGTCTATAGAGTTTAAAGCCATTCGTAATGTCGTTATACTCAAATCCAAATAAAAACCGTATAAAATTATTGAATGTCCGATTTAAAAAATATTTAAACGGCGGATAATCTATCGTCTTTCCGCCCTTTATAAAGCGCGAGCCGAACACGCAATCCACGCCCTCTTTTTCCATTGTCCTGAAGAAAAGAACCAAATCATCAGGCGAATCGGAAGCATCCGAAGTGTAAAAAACGGCGGCATCGCCCGAAAAGATTTCGAGTCCCCGGCGCAAAGCCAGTCCGAATCCCTTCGGCGGCCGCTTATGCTCAAGACGAAGAGTGGGGATAACAAGAACAAGTTTTTCCAATATCTCCCACGTCCGGTCGGAAGAATCGTCATATACGATAAGAATTTCGTGTTCTATATTCTCCTCGGAAAGTTTCCTATAAAGGGCGCGGACGGTTGATTCAATGCAGCCCTCTTCGTTGTAGGCCGGGATAATAACGGATAGTTTCATTATCGCTTATTTTAAATCGGCTGGCGTTAATAATCAACGCCGGAAAAAAACTTTCGCGAAATGAAAATAACGCCGAGGCCAGCCAAAAAGAAAAGTGTCGGCAAAAGAATCAGATGATGGCGTCCTCCGGCCATGCCGAAATTTATAAAAGTGCTGAAAAAAATCGGCGCGCCGAGCAAACCGGCCGCGGCCCATTCCCTTTTCTTATGCAAAAAAACAAGTCCAAAAGCCGCTAAAGCCAGCATGATTATTATAAAAAACGCGTAGGCTCTGTATGAGATATCAACAAACAAAATCCACGCCCGCGACGCAACTGTTTCGGCGCCGAATAAAGTATTATGCGCGATGCTAAAAATATCTTTGTAGTCGTTTGGCGTCCAAAAATGATACGCGCCTGTTAAATTTTGTTTTAAGGCCGAAACGGTGGAAATGTTCGCGCCCAAACCATCGGCCAATTTTTCCACGTCATAAAAACCATCCGAAGTAAAACTGCGAAACAGGCAGACCTCTCTGCCTTTTGAATCGCTGATGTAGCCATAGCACCCGGCCGTGATGTCGCTTGGCTCGCCCTGAAAACCCAAGGCATAATTTACGGTCCCGCTTGAAGACAGCATGACTCGCCCAACAAGCCGGTAATTGCGCCATAACCACGGCAAAACGATAAAGCCGACCATGGCCGTAAAACCAAAAAGCATAAAAATGTTTTTCTTAACGTTTCCGCGGTAAAACATAAAAAATAAGACAAAGCCGGGAATCAACAGCAATCCCGACGGACGCGTTAAAACGGCCAAGCCGAACAGGACCGCCGCGCCCGCGGCGCGCCGCCAATTGACATTCTCCGCGGAAATAAGAGTAAACAGCGCGGATACCGCCAAAAATATAAAAAATGTTTCGGTCATTGTTTCCAGCGACCAAAACCAAATACGCGGGTCAATCAGCAAAACGGCGGAAAAAAGAGCGACGATAATCTTGTGCCGTCCCCCGTTATAACGGTCAAACATCTTCCAAAGCATCCGGAAGGACGCAAATAACATCAACTGCTGTAAAAATATCGCCAGATAGCCGGATTTGTCAAAAAGAAACGTAATGGCCAGAAAAATGGGGTACATTGGCGTTCTTAAAAGATCGGGGACGTAGGGCGGATTTTGCGCCATGCTGAAAGAATTTCCTTCCAAAATATTAATGGCCAGATTCCTGTATTCCAAAGGGTCCTGGACCGGCGACGGAGAAACATGCTTGGCGTACAACACGGCGACCGTAATAATCCTGCCGAAAATAATCACGGCAACGAGCAGAATCAAAAAGGAATATAGGGCGGATTCATTATCCTTCAAAAAACGCATAATATAATTAACGCGAAATTTTATTAACGGCCTCTAATACGACGGCATCCATTTTTTCTCTGGAAAACAGTTTTTTTGACAAAATGACCGAATTTTCGGAAAGTTTGCGCCGCAAACCCGCGTCGCGAAGCTCCAGCAATAAATCCGGAAATTCTTCGATACTATCGGCTATAAGCGCGTGTTCGCGATGCCGAAAAGGATATCCGGCAAGACCTCTTGAAGAAACAACGGCCGGAATTCCGCGGCAAAGCGGTTCAAATATCTTTTGCTGCATTCCGGCCCCAAAAAGAGACGGCACTACGGCAATATCCATATCGGCCAAAAAATCGTCAAATTCATTTTGGTCTTTGCGTCCGGAATAAATAACATCTTCTCCAAAAAATCTTTTTAAATCTTCGGGGATTTTGCCGCCGGAAATATAAAACTTAAATTGGCCGGGATATTTTTCGCGCACCGATGGCGCTATTTTTTTTAAAATGACTTCAAGTGCCGCCAAATTATGATGAACATTATAGGTGGAACCCATGAAAACCACTTTTAGCGTTTCCCTTTCGCGGATAAACGAATTTTTACCCAAGCAAACAGGCAGACCCCTCAAGGGCAGAACGGATAGGTTTTTTACGCCGAATTTTTTATAAATCTTTTCTTCTTTTGGAGTTATGGCGAAAACAAAATCGCTTTTTTGGCTTGCGATAAGCTCGCTTACTAATTTAGAAATAAACTTTACCAAATTAATAACACTCCACCCGTCCTCCTGCAAAAAGTGCGATGGTTCAAAATTAATAGAACGGGTTATTATCGGCATGTTTCTTTTTTTTGCCAAACCGTAAAGCGGCCAGAGATAAGTATAATCAAACCAAACCAAATCCGGACTCCACTCATCCAGAATAACTTCAACCGGTTTTTTTGCCGACTCGTGAGAATACTCATACGCAGCCCCATCCCAATAAAAAGGATTTAAAATCTTTTTAATTCCGGACTTGTTCTCATATTCAAGAAGCTCGACTTTTATGCCGGAATCTCGGGAAAAACGCCCGATCTGTTCTTTGTCTTGAAAAGAAAAAACTTTTGCCGCCACCCGCACATCAAAACCAAGCCTTTTTAATTGCTTCATGCCTTCAAGGCGGTCTTTTTCATCGGCGCCGATGTCCGGCAATGGAAAGCGGGGCGTTACGATTAATATTTTTTTAGGCGGCATATCGCGGTTTATCTGCCAAAAATCTGATTAAGCTTTAAAATAACTTTTTCGTAATCCATGTACGCGCTGATGGCGGCGATAGATAAAACAACCGCTCCGGAGACGAGAAAATACCGGAAATATTCTTTTGGCGCAAAATAAAAGCGGCTTAAAGCAAGGCCTGAAAACATGGCCAAAAAGGGATAAACCGGAAAGCGATAGCGGGTCTCGTAGAGTATGGGCACGAGGGATAGGGCGGTCAACAAAATAAAAAAGAAAAAATATCCCAGAAGCCGATTTTCTCTTTCTTTTTTAAACCAGACAAAAATTCCCGCAAAACCGGTCCAAAATAAAATTAGGGATCCCAAAACGGAGCTGGCGACGAAAACAAATTGTCCCCATCCTTGCTGATAAAACCAAAATCCCATGGGACGAGCAAAACTAAAATATTTAATCGTCCTTGAAGCTGTTAAATTTATGTATTGAAACGGGTGCGCTGAAACAAATTCTTTAAACTGTTCTACCGCGTAGTAGTTCGCGCCAATGGAGCCGTATTTTTTCTGAGCCTCGGCGAGCTCAGGGGTATTTCCCCCCTCGCCATCTCCGCCCTCATGGTTTCCAACCCAAAAGTTGTATCCAAAATTGGCCATCGTGGGGATAAATTCTCCATAAACCTTATAGTTTCTGGCGGTCCACGGAATCATCACCAAAAAAAGCATAAATAAAAATAAAACAAGTCTTGCGTAGTCTTTGCGGGAAACAAAGTAAAAAACAAACGGCAAAAGAAAAATGCCGACACTTGACCTGCCCAAAATTGCAAGGCCAAACGCAATGCCCATAATTGCGGTTTTAAAAAAAGTCGGCTTGGTAAAAAGCTCCGCAAAAATATAAACCGCTAAAACCGATAAAAATATAAACAGGGTCTCGGTCATAAGCATCGCCCCTATTTCAATAAGGTCGGGATGAAATCCGAATACCGCGGCCGCTATCCATCCGATTCGTTTCCCCTCCTCGCCAAAAATTTTAACCGCAATCAGATATAAAAGCAGGGCCGTAATTGCCCTAAGCAATGCCTGAATAATCCAGACCGCGGCCAGGCTGTGGCCGAAAATTAAGTAAATTCCGGCCAAAAAATATTGATAAAGCGGGCCCTGAAAAGTAATTATTTCATCTTCAGCCAGGGACGCTGAGCGATCAAACCTAAAGCCGTAGCCCTCAACTATATTTACCGCCGTCCGGTCGTAAACTCCGGCGTCTACCGCCGGACTTATTTGATAATAAAAGGCGTATCCGGCGCTAAAAACAAAAACAAGAAAAATAACAACAAGAACGGCGCGATTTTTTTTAACCAAATCTAAAAACATATATCCATTATATCAGTTTTTGAGTTTTTTGATTAAGTTCGGAATCAGGTTGCCCAAAGAGTGGTTTTTTGCAACAATCTCGCGAAGTTCTTCGTTCGGCCTTCGCTCTCCGGCCAATTCTTGTATTTTCTCCGCTAATTTTTCCGGCGTTTTTTCCGCCAAAAAATATCTTGAGGGCAAGATGTTTTGGAACGCCTCGTTTGAAGTAATGACCGAAAGCCCGCTCGCCATCGCTTCAAGGACGGCCTTGTCCACACTTCCGGTTTCGCTTAAGTTCACGAAGATGTCGCTTTCGGCATAAAAATCCTGAATTCGCGGATACGGAATCGGCCCGGGGAAACTAACATTGTTTCTTAGATTTTTTTGGTCAACGGCCGATCCTAGTTTCTCAAAATATTTTTTATCCGATACGGTCATCGGGCCTCCCGCAATTTTAATTTCGAAATCAATATTTTTGTTTTTTAAAATCTCCACGGCTTCAAGCAAAATTTCCAGATTTTTCACCGGCGCAATTCTCCCCGCCGTAATTATCGTTAGTTTTGGGTTTTGAGTTGTTGTTTTGAGCTTTTCGTTTTGAATTTTAAATTTATCTATGTCAATTCCGTGCCCGACAATTTCAATTTTTTTTGAGGGCAGTCTAAAACTTTCACGAGATGCCGTAAAAATTTTATCGACGAGCTTTTCGGCAAGACGCAGTTTTAAATCTACGGATTTATGCGTGTACCACAAAGCAATTTTTTTGCCCAAAATTTTCCATTCAGCCCAGCCCAAAATGACGTACTCCGGATTCATGTGAACGAATACGGCGTCATAATTCTTGCGCTCGCGCCAAATATATTTATAGAAATTAAAAATTACCCCCGTTTTTGCAAATAATCTTCCCCCGCCCGAGGCGGGCCAGCCTTGGGCTGGTTTTCCAAGCGACAAAATTTTTACGTTTTCTGGCAAACGATACTCCCCTTTCTCAAGGCAAATAACCGTAAGTTTTTCGGTATTTTTAGCTAATTCCTCCAGCCACCGGTGAAAGAACCCCAAAATCGGGTCGTTTCGATCAACTTTTTGAGTGATTATCAGGAGTTTTAGCATTTTTGCCAAGATTCAACAATTTTTTGATAATATTCCTCTGCAGACGGTAACCCTCGGGTCTTTTTTACCGCTTCTTCAATCAAACCGCCCCGCAACTCGTCATTTTCCAAAATGCGTAAAATTGCGCCAATCAGTGCGTTTTTATCGCCTACGGACACAATAAGACCGTTTTTTCCGTCTTCAATAAGTTCTCCCGCAAGACCGACATCGGTCATTATAACAGCCGCGCCATATTGCATGGCCTCAACCACGCTCACCCCCCAGCCCTCATATAAACTAGTTAAAAGAAAAACATCGGCGCCTTTGTAATATGAAGCAGTATTTTTCTGCCATCCTTCAAATCTTATATTAGCTGTTAATTGATAGTTTTTGGATTTTATCTCAAGAGCTTTTCGTTCGGGTCCGTCGCCAACTATTATCAAACCGGTTTTGGGATGTTTTTTAACCACTTCAGCCATTGCGTCAAGTGCTAACCCGATGTTTTTTTCTGAGGTAAGGCGCGAGACCATTAAAATCGTTTTACTAAATTCGGGGAAACGCTTTGGTTCAATATTTAAATCTGCCGATTCGGCTAAAATCGGCAAAACCACGACTTTGGGGCCGGGGGCTTGGGGCTGGGGGCTTGGAATAGACCGCCTGATGCGTTCCGACACGACACGGATACATGACGCCCGTGGAATCAAAAATTTTGCGAGCGTTGCCCTCATTTTATTAAATACCGAGTGTCTAATAAAAAACGGAATAAAAATATCGGCATGAATCTGCATCTGCCAAGGCGTGCCAAATCTTAAAGACAAAAGCCAGCAGATTTTGGCATGCTCGATATCCTGCGCGACCAGTAAATTATGTTTATTTTTCGCAATCAACCGCCATGCCAGAAAAAAACCTGAAAAAAATCTCCAAAAAATCCCGCCCTTGGCATACACAAAAAGATTCCCCTGATTATTCCCATGAATTTTCCCGGGAATTTTTCTTGCAAGCACAACAACATCAAGCCGTTCCAGGCGCTTCGCGTATTCTCCCACTCTTTTTGCTGCGGCTGAATCCTTGTCTAAAATATTCGGATCAGCCGAAAACATCAGTATTTTCATAACAATTCTTTCTGATAGCACTCTTTGCATAAAATATACGGGGTTTCGTTTTCCGGATGCGAGGTTTCAAAACCGGCGCTGCATTTGGAGCATTTGCGCTTAAAAATACGCAGGTTTTTGACCCAGATGGCGAATTTTTCGTTGATTCGGCAGAAAGGGCACTCGCGAGGCAACGGCAGATTCATCTCCCGCAAAAACTTAAGCTCCATCGGGATGATTTTATACCCTCGACCACACTTTTTACATTCAACGACTTCTTGTAAAACATTATCCGGTGCGTCTTTGATGTTATCGGGCAAGTCATTAGCCTTTTTGGTTGTCTGATATTCTTTTTTGTCCTCATCCCGCCACCAATAACCCCGTTCTTCGGCCTCTTCTTTAGTCAAAGGAAAGAAGTTTTGGGCAACTGTTTCATTATAAGCATAGGGCTGGATTTCTGTAGGGAAAAACTCGCCGTATCTATACACTCGGCCATTTTTGTCTACATAAGGCATATCATTCATGTGCTCAATAATTTCGGCGCGAAGTTTTTCAAACTCTTCTTTTTCGTAGCGTTTGTTCAAAATTACATAATCTCCTTTTTTCATAGAAACGCATCCGAAATGGTTTGACCCGCCGGCTGAAAGCTTGCAGTATTCAGCATTAAAAAGATTGATGCCCGCCTCTTGGCAAAATCTCATATTTGAGGAGTTTTCTCCAATAATAGCTCCCTCGTAAGAGAATGTTAGATTTTGGCCCCAGTTAGTAATATCATAGCAATCTTTAATTGGGGGATCTGCTACCAAAAACATATATTTACAGTCCTCCGCGCCTACAGTCTCAAAACATTCTTTGCAATTTTTGGATTGAAAAACATAATTTCCGGAAGAATTAACAGAAAGAGTGTCATAATACGGCCTTGGCGAAAATTTTTTCCAATATTCTTCGGCCAATTTCTTGACCTCCTGATAAGTTCTATATGAACCCAAATCCCATTTGGAAATTTCTTTAAAATAACCTTCTTTTGAGTATTGTTTATTGAAAATATGGTATTTTTTGTTTCGCAAGTTGGCCGACGCAAAACAATTTTGGGAATTATGCACATCACGGCAGAAAAAACATTCAAACGACTCCGTCATATCAAAATGAGAGCCAACACACTTATTACATTTAAAAGAATGTGTACAGTCATAAAGAAGTTCATTTGTATGAATAAAAGAGGAATCAAAACAGGATTTGCTATGCAATAAAACCAAACCATAGGCAGAATCCTCACAAAAAGAGCCGTGAAATATCAAATAACAATTTTTAAGATAATCGTTATGATTGGTATAGGGAGATGTTGCCATTGACTCTTTGCCGATTGAAAGTCCGAGAAGCGGGACCTCTCGCCACATTTCTTTTAACTGCTCAAAAAAAGGACGCGAAAAATCGTAGTCGCGTCCGTATTCGTGGGGGTCCCAGTTATCAGACCACCAGCAAGTTGGGCAGTAGGCCTTAACAGGCGCTTCCGGCGCATACATAGAAATTGAGTCCTTTCCGCATAAATCACACTTCCTTTTATAAAGATTCACCAAATTCTGAAAAGAAAGACGTCTCTGGAAACGGCATTTGGGGCACCACGTCGGCGCGGGAACTTTTATTTTTTCGTAAAACTCAAAATCCTCCGGCTCAATTGTGAACTCGTTTCTACAATTCTGACAATTTTTAATTTCTTTTTGCATATTAATCTATTCTCAAATTCTCAAGAATATTAGAATAGTTTATATTTTATCTATCCTTTCTCCACGGCCAAGTAAAAGCGCCGGATAGCCGCTATGATTTATTTCTAAGGTTCCGCACCCTAAATTCTTAAGAAACGACACCATTTCTTCCATTATTTTTTTGTGGTCGTCATGATACCTTTTGCCATAATACTCAATTTCAACGAAATCACCGAGATCTTTTACCGAATCAACCGATATTTCATAATCTTTGTATTTCCATATTTTCCGTTTTTTGTCCACAACAACTACCGGCTTAAAATCAAGTTTTTCTAAAATTTTCCGCATTGTTTCAATGTTCTCTATTTTTGTTTCGTGCTCATCCGCGTAAAGCCCTCTGCCCTCTTTGTCAAAATGCCACTTTTTGTAATTTATTGAGTATTTTCCATTTGAGTCGCGAATCCTTAACCATTCTTGAATGAGTCTTGGCTCCAAAAAGTCGCGATGCTCCGGTGTAAAATATTCGTCAATTTGATGGTTCTCCGATTCAAAATCGGCCTCTTTTTCCAAAAAATCCAAAAGGGGCTCAGTGTGTTCAACTTTTGCCTGCAATTCAATTTCAGTTTCTTTCATGTTTTTTTATATTTTATCTATTCTACCATTCGCGCGAATTAGAGATATGTTTTAAGACCTTTAATGTTTCCTCTATCATATTCTGGCCGGTAAATTTTGAAACGTCGCGACGGGCAGTTTCGGCTAAGTTTTTGGCAAGTACCAAATTGTCCAGAAGTTCTAAAATCGCGGGAACCCAGGCGTTTTTTTCATTATAACCCGCGATAAGCGAATTTTCTCGGTCTTTTAGAATTTCCTTGTTTCCGCCGGCCGACGTACTTATAATAGGCGCACCGACCGCCATCGCCTCCAGAATTTGGTGCGAAAATCCTTCATAACCGGTGTTGAGCAAAAATATGTCGGCTGCCTTCAAATACTTCAGGACTTCTTCATGAGGCCGAGAATTGATAATAAACAAACTTGCGTCAGGATATTTTCTTTTAACTTCGGGCATTATCTCGTCCAGCATTTCAAATCCTTTCCACGGCACAGAGCGCCCGACGCTTACCAAAATTTTTCCGTTCAAACCCAGTTCTTTTCTTAGTTCCTCTTTGCCTTTGGAAATTTCCGGAATGCTAACCGAGTTATAAATAAACTTTATTTTTTCGGGTCTAACACCCCATTTTTCAATCACGAATTTTAGATATTGACTGGGAACAATTATGGCCCCGGCCGACCTCGCCACAAATCTTTCAACCCGGCGCAAAAATTCAACTCTAAAACCGTACTTCTTATCTAAAAATTCATCCAGCAGCTCCTTAACGCCGAAGCGGTTAACTCCCTGCTCCCAGGCGTAGTCGCCCACCACCTTTAAAACGAACGGCTTTCGTAAAATTAAAGACGCGACACATGGAGCCAGCCCAAAAACAGGATCCTGCGCGTAAATCAAATCCGCGCCAAACGCTCGCTTAAAAATTTTAAGAAAATAAAATAAATAACGAAAAATTTTAGGCGCCTCGGGACTGATAAAACCGTAAGATAAAACATCCACTTCAACTCCGCGTTTAGGCAATTCGTCCGAAAGTAGTTTCGAGTATGTCGCCGGACCCCCGATGTCAGGCGGAAAAAGAGGTGTTGCAATTAAAATCCTCATTTGAAATTTATTAACCGATAAAAAATTCCGCCCATAGTGACCGCGATTTTGTCCCAAGAATAATTTTCATAAACAAGTTTTTTGGCATTTTGGCCTATTTTTTTTCTAAAATCCGGGTCGTGTAAAAACCTTTTTATCTTTATCGCCAAATCTTGCGGGTCGTCAACTTCCGAGAGGAGCCCTGTTTCGTTGTGACGCAAAAAATCGGGAATACCGCCTACGTTTGTGCCAACTATAGGCAGTCCGGCGCCCATTGCCTCCAAAAAGGCCGATCCCAGGCCTTCGGAGCGCGATGGACGCGCGAAAACATGGGCTATGGCGTAATATTTTGAAAGCGCGCCGTGGGACATATTGCCCATAAAATGGATGCGTTTTTCAAGTTTAAGAAGCCTTGCCAGCTCTTTTAATTTTTTTTCTTCTGGGCCGGCGCCGGCGATGAAAAGATGCGCGTCTGGAATTTCGGCGACAGACTTAATTAAAACATCAACCGCGTTTTTGCGGACCAAACGAGACGCGGTAATCACTACTTTTTGCTTGTCGGTTATGCCGTGCCTGATTTTTAACTCGCGCAACTCTTCAGAGGTAATATCTTTATTAAAAATATTTAAGTCGGCTCCGTTTGGAACAACAACTATTTTTTCGGCAGACGCGCCCATGCGCGCGGAGAAATCGCGAAGAAAACGGCTGATAACCTGAATCTTATCGGCCAGGCGAACCGCCATCATCCACGAAAGACCGGTTAATCCAAGATTAGAAAACTTCAAATGATTTTCAGAATCCCCCTCCTGCAAGGTGAGCAGAATGGGAACGCCCTTATTCAGGCCTAAAATTTTTAATATAAACGGCGCCCCGCTGGTATATGTCGCCATCATGCTCCAAAAAAGAGCGATTTTATTTTTTTTTATCAATTTACGCGCAAAGTACGCTCCGGCAAAAGGAGAAAGCAGTTTGTCCAAGAAAGGAATGATTCCGAAACCAAATCGAAAAACATCAACAGCGCCTAGACGTTCGTGTTTGGGCAATGAATGTTTTAATCTGGCTGTAAACAAAACAAAATTAAAGTCTTGCCCCAGACGGTCTGTAATTTCTTTAATCGCCAGCTCCGCTCCGCCGACCATCGGCAGGTAGGCCGTTGAAAAAATAAGAACGGTTGGCTTAGGTTGAAATTCGTCCATTTTCAGCTTATTATGTAATAAAATTTGTTTATGGTCAATCGCAAAAAAATTCTATATTTAATCACCAAATCCAACTGGGGCGGGGCGGGAAAGTATGTTTATGAGCTGGCGATTTGGGCAAAAGAGCGCGGTTTTGATGTCGCGGTTGCGGCCGGAGGACAAGGTGCGCTTGCGCAAAAATTACAGGAAAAAAACATCCGATATTTTGACGTTGCGGGACTCCAAAAAGATGTGGCTTTTTTAAAGCCGTTTATTTCGGGATTTGTTTTATTAAAAATCCTATTTAAATTCGGGCCGGATATTGCGCATGCAAATAGTCCTCAAGCGGCGGGCATAGGCGGAGTTGCTGTTTTGATTTATCGCCTATTTACTTGGAAACGCCGTGTCCAAGCGGTTTACACGATTCACGGCTGGTCGTTTCATGAAGCGCGTCCGGGGCGGCAAAATTTTTTGATACGGCTTTTTTCAAAAATAACTTGTCTTTTTTATCAAAAAATAATCTGCGTTTCGGAATATGACTGCCGGTCTGCTTTAAAATTCAAAATCGCGCCCTCGCGCAAACTCACGATCATACATAACGGCATTGACCCGCAAGATTTAAATTTTTTGTCCCGCGAAGAAGCGCGTGTTTTTTTGGGATCGAATCCCAAAACGCCGCGGAGATTCGATCCCGACGAGCTAATAATCGGCACAATAGGAGAATTCACTAAAAACAAGGGACAAAAATATTTAATAGAGGCGCTCGGTTTACTTGAAAACAGGGGTGGGAAATTTAAGAGTTTAATAATTGGCTGGGGAGAGGAGGGTGAAAAGTTAAAAGAACAAAGTTCAAAATTAAAATTAGAAAATGTTGTTTTTATTGAAAATCTTTCGCCGGCAGCGCCGCATCTTAAAGCTTTTGATATTTTCGTTTTGCCGTCAATTAAAGAGGGTTTGCCTTATACTTTGTTGGAAGCAGGGCTTGCCGAACTTCCGGTAGTTGCGACGAGTGTCGGCGGAAATCCCGAAATAATAGAACACGAAAAAAACGGCTTGCTTGTAGGGCCGGCTGATTCTGAAAAACTAGCCAAAAATATCGCGCGTTTAATTCAAGACGAGGCGCTAAGAAAAAACCTTGGCCGAAACTTGCGTCAAAAAATAGTTAAAGATTTTTCTAAAGAAAAAATGCTAGAGCGAACTTTTGCGCTTTACAAATAAGTAGCCGATGGCCGACAAAACACCCAGAACCAGCGCCGACAAAAACCAAAATGTTGATGAGCCCGTAAACGATGACGCGCCCACGGCGGCGGTTTGAGTGTTGTTTGCCGAAAACTCGATTTCATCAACCGCGGCTTGAGCCTCTGACGGACCTTCCTGGGGTTTAACCTCAGGGCGCGCAAAACTCACCCTTGCCGTAAACCTTCCGTTTCCGGGACTTTCGACACCAATTTTTGTCACGCCGTCAGCGTCGTGGAAACTTTCGTCCGGCCTTAATGCTCCAGAATACGCCAGCTCGCCAGCAACGTCGCCTCTGGGATATAAAAGATAAGAAGATCCGGACGAAAAAAATTCAATTCCAGAAATTTCCTCCGGAATAATCAAATATGTCTCTGCATCTATTAAGGTGTTTTTCGGAAAATAAAACGCTTCGTTTCCGTTGGAAAGCGCCCAGTACGAAATGTCAATTTTAAAATCCGTGGTATTTGCGATCTCAACCCATCCGCCCTTACCCGGTTTTACTTCGGAAATTTTTACTCCGTTTGAAATAACATTTACGGCTACGGAAGCGCTCACCGAAATGCCGGAAATAGCCGAGTTGAAATAAACAATATACTTGCCCGGATAATTATACGAGTGGCTCGCAAGCCTTCCTCGAGCCGTCGTTCCGTCGCCGAATGTCCACAAAAAATCAGCGCTTTCAATCGGTTTGTTTTCCAAACCAAAAAGAACCCCTTCAAAATTTATTTGCGCGCCTGTTATGGCGACTCTGTCTCCTCCGATTATTTTCGCGCTAAATTCGTTTTTTGAAATACTTGCCGCTGGCGCGACTGGCCCTAAATCTTCCGACGAAGACTGGCTCTGGCCTTCTTGCTGACTTTCCTCTTCTTGCTCGCCAACAACAATTTGTTGCGCAACCTGCCAAGATTGCCCCGACTCTCTTCCAACCGCCCTTACGGTCAAAGTATAAATGCCGGCAGTTGAATCACGATAATAAAAAGTGCGATTGGCCGTATTTTTACTCATTACCGTGCTTGCCGGATTTCCTGATGAATTCAAAAATTCACCGGTTGACGAAGTTGAAGAAAATTCCAAGTCAATTGTTTCGGTTGTGTTTGTTTTCTCTCCGCTTGCGTTCTGAGACTGGATTGTTAAAGACCCCGAAATCTCATTCGGCAAAATAGTCTGCTGTTCGGTCGTGAAAACAAATTTGGCAGTAGGGTCTGCGGCAAAAATAATTGCCGGTAAAATAAAAGCTAAAATAAAAACCACGAGCTTCATATAAAATTAGAGTAAAACAGACGTTGTAAATTTAAAAGACTTGTAGTTTTGGCTGAATCATGTATAATATATCCAGTTTGTTCCGCCAAAAAAGGAGAAGGAATGGGCCTCAGGAGAATCTCAAAAGAAGTTGCAAACCGACATCCCAGCAAGACCGCCGATGAAGTTTTTGTAGGAAACCATAGTTTTGAAGATTTTAAGCGCTTGCGATGGGCCACGAAAAGAGTGTCAGCCGATATCCCTTACGAAGCAAACGGCCATCCAAGCGACCGCCACGTCTCTCCAGTGTACGTAAAGAGCTGGGAGATTAAAGAAGACCCGCTCCTTACCCCCGAAGAGAAAAGAGCGTATCTCAACTCCTGAAAACGTCTTCCTAGAATTTTAAGCTCTCGCCCGGTTTTAAAATCTTGCCCTTGCCCGCCTCAATGCTTTTGCTTTGGGCGGGTTTTTTTTCTTCATCTTTTGCCGGTAATTTTTCGTCCGTTTTCATTGTTTCTTTAAGAGCTTCGCGAAGCTCGTCTAACTGCGATTTTTTATCTTTTTTCATTTCCTGCCACGCCTTGGCTTTTAACTCGTCAAGCGACAAGGTTTTTTCGGGCGCCTGCCTTCTCACTACCGGCTCACCTCCTTGCAGAGGAGCCGGACGCGGAACAAATTGCCGCGCTGGCGCCTGACGCGTAGGACGTTCGGCGCGCTCAGGCGGACGGGCTGGAAATTCGGAACGAGGCCTGTTTGCGGCGGCAACATTTGTGCTTGCGGGTCTATCTGCGTTTGCGGGTCTGCCTGCGCCTGAAGGCGCGCTTGGGCGAGGGGTTCTGGAAGTGTTTGAAGAAAACTCAATACCCAAAAGTTCAAGGCCTCCGCCAAACTCTTCCCTATGGCCTTCGGTTGAGGGAAGCGGTCTCAACGGACGCAGTTCACCGGCCTCAATTTTTTTCAAACAATCAGAGCAGTAAACCGGCCTTCGGCCGTCCGGCTTGAACGGCAGAGAGGCCGTTTTCTGGCAAATCCAGCAGGGTGTTTCAAATTTTTCTCCTTTTGAAAATGCCGTAGCCGAACCTACCGCTACTTCTATTTCCGACTCTTGGGCCCCAGGCAAAGAACTGGCCCATTTTTTAATGTCGGCCTCGACATCCAGCGCGGGCCTGGCATATTGTTTACGCGAAACCTCGATTATTTCTTCCGGCGGCGCCATTTCGGCGGTAATCGCGAGCGGAGGCAGGGTTGCCGCCGAAAAAGGCCGGCTGGCCACGCCATTTACCATCAGCTTCAGATAAATCGCGTAATTAGGAAGATCCACCAAATCCTGGATTTCAAATTCGGGCGTTACCTCTTTTTCCAAAAACTCGGCATCAGTTGCCCCCACCCGAAAAAAAATCATGGTACCCACGTTTCCAAAAACCGCATCGCGAACCCTGGTGGAAGTTTCGGTCACAAGCTGTCCCACATACTGGTGGGCAAGAACCAAATTAAGGCGGTATTTTCTGGCTTCGGAAAGAATGGAAGCAAAAGCTTCGGTGGTAAAATTCTGAAACTCGTCAACATAAAGATAAAAATCCTTGCGCTCCTCCTCCGGAATCCTTACCCGCTCCATGGCCGCCAGCTGAACTTTGGTAATGAGCATCGCGCCCAAAAGCGCGGAATTATCTTCGCCTATTCTTCCTTTAGAAATGTTAGCCAGAAGTATTTTTCCCTGATTCATCAACTCAAAAACTTCAAAGCTTGATTTCGGCTGTCCGACAATGTTGCGGATGAGCGAGGTGGAAAGAAACTGCCCGACTTTGTTTTGAATCGGCACAATCGCCTCATTCCTGAATCTCGGTTCCCACACTTCGTATTCATTGAGCCAAAAAGCGCGCACAACCGGGTCGGTGACGTTGGCGACAATTTTTTGACGATAGTCCCTGTCGGTTAAAATTCTTTGGATGCCGAGAAGCGTGGTGCCCGGAGTTTCAACCAAAGCCAAAATGCAATTTTGCAAAATGTATTCCATTCTAGCCGACCATACATTCGCCCAGATTTTGGTGAAAATTCCAATTAAACCTTGCGCCACAAGGTGCTTGTATTTTTTGTCGGGAACTTCCAAAACATTAAAACCGAGCGGATAATCGGTATCAGCCGGATTGAAGTAGATAACATCTTTGGCCCGTTCTTTCGGAATTTTGGTCAAAAGGTCTTCAACGGTCTCGCCGTGCGGGTCAACGAAACAAAGCCCGCGCCCGGAGTTGATGTCTTGGATGGCCAAATTTTTAATAAGCACCGATTTTCCGGTGCCGGTTTTTCCGACAACATACATATGCTGGCGGCGATCGGGAACAGAGATGCCAAAAATTTTATTTTCGCCCCTGAAATTGGTCTTTGCGAAATACGCGGTATCACGAGCCATACTTTAATTATCTCAAATTTATGTCAATTAATAAAATGTTAGACCCCCTTCCGTAGAAGGGGGTCTTGATACGTGGAGCGGCCAGCCGCCTTGGCGAAACCAACTTGGTTTTTCCCCAAGGGTTTTCGAAAATTCTCGACCGGCCGCCCCGAAACAAAAAGAACAAATGATTGCGGGGGCTATCGCTTGACCTGGCATAGCCTCGCCCCTTTTCAATGTCGGTTACGATCCAGGTCCCGACTTATGCTTGTATTGTAGCAAATACACAGGATTTGTCAAGTCCTTGTAATGGTTCAATAGCTTGTAACCACCCAAAAAGCCAAAAAATGGCTTAAAATAAGGAGTTTTGGGTTAATTAAAATTACTAAAATTAAAACAAAATTAAAGTTAAGACAACAAGATAACAAAACATTGCGATAGCAACGTTTTGTTATCTTTTGTGTTTTTAGCCCTGTCCACTATTTTTGGCTCTATTCACTTTTTAAAAAAGTTCAAACTTCTCTTTAAGTTCGGCCTCATTGGTAATATATTTTGCCTTTATATAGCGAACGTATCTCGAAACTTCGAAAAATTCAGCCACAAAGTCAATTTCGTCTTCACATTCGTAAGGAGAAACAAAAACGCTTCTTTGAAACTCCAGCAAACCCAATTCTTTGACTTTTTTACGAAATGCCTCGCGCGCCGGTTTATTTTTTTCGGGGATATCATAAATCACAATATGCCAATCGCCTTTCCATGCTTTCGGTTTTTTAACTTTCATACTTTCAAATTCATATTGTAAAACTCTCTTTTTTCCATCTTCTGTAAGAACAATCGTGGTCGTGTCGTCATCGTTATCCCTGAAATCCACTAACCTGTCTTCATAAAATTCGCGGATTTTGGACCAAAGATAACTTTTATTAATTTCTTTCCAGTCATGCGCACAGGCTCTTAAAATTTTAAAATATCCGTTTGGCGAAGGCGAAAAGCCGAGCATAATGCCGGTTGTCAGACGAAGCAAAATTCTTTGTTTTAAAAACGCTGTTTTGTTCATAAACCAATCATAAATCAATCATGGTGTAAAAAGATAACAAAATCAAGCGATAGCATAATCTTGTTATCATTTTTAAAATATATGTTTTAGGTGTGTTCTAAATGTGTTTTAAATATTTTAAGTGTGTTTTAAAACAAAATATCATGTTTTTACACAATAGGCTCGGGGGGCGAGTCGGAAGGCTCGGCGGCCAGCTCCTTGTTCGCGTCCTCCTCAACACTCGGTGTTGGGATCCCGGAAACACCGAGTGTTTTCCTGGGCGCAGGAGAAAGTCCCAAAAGCTCGTTTTCTACTTCGATTATTTTTTTCTTTACCTCGTCAACAGGGGCGGCAAAATTTTTACGGCTGAACTCAATTATTTCGTCCTTAAACGATGCGTGCGCCGGCGGCAGAACTTTCAAAGTTTCGGCAGAAAACGGGTCGGCGGTATCTCCGTCAATCGTCATTTTTATATAAAATTGCTGCATCCCGAGATTAACCATATCTTTAGCCTTAAACACCGGCGTCATTTCGTTTTCAAGTTTGGCGGCATCATCCCCGCCCACTCTAAATACAACAATCGTCCCGACATTTCCCAAAACCGATTCTCTGACATGGGGAATCAATTGGCCCATAAACTGGTGGGCCACGGTAAGATTGATGCCGTATTTTCGCGCCTCCGAAAAAATATTTACGAAAGTGGTCGTAACCAGATTATGAAACTCGTCGACGTAAAGATAAAAGTCCTTTCTTGACTCTTCGGGCATCGCCGCCCTGGCCATTCCGGCCTGTTTTATTTTGGTGATGAACATGGAGCCGAAAAAACTGGAGTTCTCCTCGCCCATTTTGCCCTTCGAAAGGTTTATCAAAATAATTTTTTTCTCGTTCATTATATTCTCAAGGTCAATCTTGTTTTCCTGCTGTCCAAAAATATAGCGCAAGTACGGATTGGCCAAAAATTGCCCCAATTTATTTACAAGCGGAATTATGGCGTCGGTATCAAACTTTTCAGACCAGTCGGCAAACTCAATCGCCCAGAACCGCTTGACCATTTCGTCTTCAATATATTCAATAACTTTTTGGCGGTATTTACGGTCGGTAAGCATTGAAATCATCCCGCGCATTGTCGCCATCGGAAAATCAAGAAGGGCGAGCACGGTGAAGCGAAACACATGCTCAAGGCGAGGCGTCCAGTTCGCGCCGAATTGCTTTTCCATTACCTCAATTAACCCCTGCGCCACCTGATGTTTAAGGTCGGGATTTACGTTTTGCAGAGGATTGAAAGAAATCGGCCATTCGGTGTCCGACGGGTCAACAATTATTGTATCTTTGACGCGTTCCTCCGGGATGAAGTTCAAAACCTCTTCAATTACGTCTCCGTGCGGGTCCATCAGGCAAATCCCGTGGCCGAATTGAATGTCCTGGCGAAGCATAAGTTCCAGAAGTTTTGATTTGCCCACGCCGGATTTCCCGACGATATACATATGCCGCCTGCGATCGCGGCGTTTTATGCCGAAAATAAATTTTTTTTCTTCAAGCCCGGCGACATAGTTAGTACGCCCGAAAAAAACGACTTCTTTCGGGTCAAATTGCTTATATATCGGGAGTTCCGGAGGAGGCGGCGCGTATTTTATTATTTGTATCTTTCCTTCTCGCGCCATATTAAATCGCGGATAATTCCTCTAAAGCTTTTCTATAGGCGCCGAGGCTTTTCATTGTTTCCTCGTGGCTCGGGCGGAAATTCGGCTCATGCGCTATGCTGTTTCTTAGTTTGTGCGCTTCCCAGATATCGTTTAAGACGGGTAACTCTCCTGGAGCAAGAGACCTAAGCCGTTCGGCCAGATTTTTACCCAAAAAACCGAGCCGGCCCATCGTTTCTTCAAGAAGAATGTCGGCCTCAATGATAGCCATGGCGTAACCCTGCGGGCCGGAAGTTTTGATTTTATTTACAATCGAGTCCCAGCGGCGTCTTGTTCTTAGTTTTACCTCTTCTTCAAAATTAGCCTGTTTTTGAGGCGCTTGGTAAGCCCTGCGTCCTTCAAGAACGTATAATTTTTTCCTTAAGGGAAATGTTTTTATAAAGACCCATGCCGAGAGCGCGAGAAGCGTCGGACCCAAAAAAATCAGGATAATTCTGATTCCGGAGTAAAGCCTTACCCAAAAACCCGCGTCAAACAAAAACCAATCCGGAAAGTTCATATATTTATGATAATCAATAACACCGGTTTTATCCAACCTCGCGATTATAACATTCCTCGCAGTATAAAATATCCGGCTTTTCGGGCGAAAACGGGCTTGTAACTTCTTTTTCGCATTTAGCGCATTTACGGTTATAAAATTTAGGCGGATTGGTTTGGGCGAGCCGGTCCAAATGACGGCATTCCTGGCACTTTCGGGGTAATGGAAAATTCCACTTACGCAAAAGCGCGAGCTCTCCTGAAACAATTCTGAATCCCTTACCGCAAGCAGCACATCCGATAATTTCTTTGAGAATGTCGTCAGAAACGTCTTTAATGTCGTCCGGCAAGTCTTCGGATTTTTTTGTTATTTTATATTTTTGCGGTTCGTCGTCTTTCCACCGCCAGCCGGAGGCCAAAACTTCGTTTTTGGTTTTCGGAAAATAATACATCGCCCACGATTCGTTGTAATCAAAAAAACTCAAATTATACGGCAAAAACT
This sequence comes from uncultured Candidatus Saccharibacteria bacterium, assembly GCA_964412115.1. GTDB lineage: Bacteria > Patescibacteriota > Minisyncoccia > HO2-45-28 > HO2-45-28 > HO2-45-28. Next base: position 47,258 of record CAYPMM010000001.1, read on the forward strand.
CGCCGTATTTCCAAACCTTTCCTTTTGAGTCCGTATAAGGATTTTTGTTCATGTCTTCAATAATCCGCGCGCGCAATTTCAAGTAATCCTCTTTTGAATACTGCTTATTTAAAATACAATAAGATTTTTTAAAAAGGCCGACGCATCCGAAAATGTGCTGGCAAAAACCGGTCATCATTGAATAATCAATATCCAAGGTGCCCGACAAAACACAGCCGAAACTAAATCTGACCGAATCCGCGCCTTCGCCCACGGTTATACATTCATAAATCCGCTGAGCATTGTTGCCCCATTCGGTATAGTCATAGCAATCTTTTGTGGGACCCATTGAAATGAATTGTGCGAATCGGCAGTCCTCCGCCCCGGAAACTATATAGCTGTCTTTTACATTTTTAGACCAATAAATATAATCGCCCGAAGAATTTACGGCGTTTTGGCTGTGCATAAATTTTTTGGGGTAACGAAGCCAAAATTCTTTGGTTTTTTGTTTCAGTTTCTCAATTTCGCCGTATGAAGAAAGTTTGAATTTTGATAGTTCTTTTTGATAATCTTCTTTTGAATATGATTCGTTAAAAATATGATATTTCTTGCGCCTTAGACCGACACAGCCGAAACAATCCGAGCATCCGGCCAAATCGCGAGAAAAATAAACATTAAAACAGTCTTCGCAGTCATCAGAAAAATGAACATTTGAATTTCTGGATGAATTTATGTTTTCATAACAAAGCTGAATTTCTTCGGCAGAATAACAATCCATGGAATCTTTTGAATAATTTATAGTGTTGGAGTAGTAGCAATTTTCGTCAAAGTCGGCATCAAAAATCATATAGCAATTTTTTAGGTTTCCGGCGTGATTTACATATTCGCTGTTCACAAGCGTTGAGTGGTTGTTAAAAAGACCCGGGTAAGGTACTTTAAGCGATAATTCTTTTAATTGTTCAAAAAAACTGCGATTCGGGTCATAGTCCTGCCCGAATTCCATTCCGTCCCACTTGTCCGACCACCAGCACTTGGTGCAATAAACCTTAAACGGCTTGTCGGGAGAAATGTTGGAGAGTATGTCCTTGGCGCATAAACCGCATTTTCTTTTGTAAAGTTTCCGCGCGTTTCTGAACATCATTCTCCTTTGCATCCTGCACTCCGGGCAAAAAGTCGGCGCGGGGACTTTTATGCGCGCGTAAAATTCAAAATCCGCGGGTTCAATCGTGAACTCGGCTTTGCAATTCTGACAGGTTTTTGTTTCGGATTTATTCATTTTTGTTTTCGCAATAATCGCTTATAGATATTATCGCGCGCGTCAGCAATAAGCAATTTAATGGTGTGATTGGCAACAAATTTAAAGCCGACTCGATAATCACGGGTGATACGAAAAGAAAGCACGCCATGAAGCGGAGCCCCAAGACGTTTGGTATGCAATCTAGAATCAAAAGGATTTTTTCGAAGAATTTCTATAAGAGCCCCTAATTTATCTTGAACCTTACTTGGCAGATTATAGACATCTTTTTTGAAATCCGCCTCATAAATTATCTCATTTGACGGAACGGACATGGCGCAAAAATGCTTCCTTTGTGGCAAAGTGATACATTGTGCCTCGAGAAGACATTCGTTTGAGCATTTTTTTTACGAAAGCGGGTTTGTATTCACCTTCGGGGTCGCGATATCCCGCGAGAAGCAGATTTTTAACAACCTCCATATCCTTTCGGAGAACAGAAACATCTTTATTAAGTTTTTTTACCAGAGTTTGGGTGGTCATATAACTTTATAATAACAAAAATACAAATTTTACGCAATTTCTTGTTTATAACATTCCTCGCAGTAAATATACGGAAACTCGTCGGCGGCGTAAACTGAATCCACAGCTTTGTTGCACTTTTCGCACGCGCGAGAATAGAACTTTAAATGGTCAGCGATGAACCGAAGGCGTTGTTTATGCCGCTCAAAGGGGGCGAGCCGTGGAATTGGGATGTTAAAACGGCGGTAAAACGCAAGCTCTATCGGTATAATCCTATACCCATTCCCCGACGCTTTACATTTCAAAACTTTTTCTAAGATGTCGTCCTTAACATCACTAATGTCATCCGGAATGACGTAATCAGAAAAGACAGGCGACTCGGCTTTATATCTACTCCAAGCCAAGCCGGTCTTTTCGGCGTCATCCTCGTTGAGAGGGAAATACTCATAAGCAACTGTTTCGTTGTACGCAAATGGAGATAACTCAAACGGCAAAAATTCTCCGTACCGATATTGCCGACCCGCCTTATCCACATACGGCATGTCATTCATGTGTTTGCGAATTTTCGTCGTAAGATTTTCGTATTCTTCTTTTGTGTATCGTTTGTTTAAAATACAATAGTCCTGTTTTTTCAAATTCATTGAGCCGAAACAATTATGACTTGCGGAAATGAAATAGGAATATTCAATATTCGTACATCCCTCAAGTACTCCAATCGAAAACCTAACGTTGGCAATCTGATGTACTCCCCCCATCAATTCATATAAGAGTTCGCCACCCCACACGGATGTTGTGTCATAAGCGTCTTTAACCTGAAGAGTAAACAAAATATACTTTGAATCCTCAGTCTTTTCGGTAAGCCAACAAAAACTGCAACGTTTTGATTCATTGATGAAGTTGCCTTTTGAATTAACAGAACGTTCTATAAAAACGGCTCTCTGCGGCCGTGACTTCCAAAAGTCAAGGACCCGTTTTTTTACTTCTTCCAACCGAGAATACGACCCGTTTAGGTTCTCCCTTAGAAAACGCTCAAATTCATCTTTTGAAACCGGTTTGTTGAATATATGGTATTGTTTGTTCCGCAAACCGCTACAACCAAAAACATTAGAACAATTTCTGCAGTCAAAACAGAAGTATGAGTCGTGACAATCATAACAAAGCTTTGAATAAAAAACCTTGTAGCAATTTTCGGAAAGCGTCGCTTCATATCCAAACTCCCCTTGTTGAAACCAGTATGTGTCAAAAGTGTCTTTGGTTTTAAGCGCATATTGGTTATATGCGCCGTCCTCATTATCATGGCCACCAAAATTAAGATAGCAATTTTTTTCGTCTGTTTCGTAGTTGCACCATGGGCTATTCACCATATTTACCTGAAACAAAGCGAGGTGAGGAATATCGCGCTGTAGTTCTTGAAATTGAAGCAGGAACGATTTTGAAAAATCATAATTTCTGCCATATTGCATCGGATCCCACTTGTCCGAATAAAAACAGGTTGGGCAATATACCTTAAACGGCTTATCCGGCGAATACATTGTGATAACGCTTTTATGACAAAGATCACATGACCGTTTATAGAGCGTGCGTTCATTTCGCCACGCAAGCCGTCTTTGCAGTCTGCACTCCGGGCAAAAAGTCGGCGCGGGGACTTTTATGCGCGCGTAAAATTCAAAATCCTCGGGTTCGATTGCGAACTCTTGTTTGCAATTCTGACAAATTTTAATCTCTTTTTGCATGTTCTCTTATTCGCACGCCTGCCTGTCGGTAGGCAGGAATTAGGGATATATTAAAACGTGTTGATATATCAACATATTTTGTTTTAAGAATTATTTCTTTTCTTTCGGCTCCGCGTCCGGTATTTTCAGACCGGGGACTTCCGATTCCTCGCCGAAAATGGGAAGGCCCGCTGGCGGGCCCATGCGTTTGGCCTCCATCCTTTTGATAAAGGGCGCTGTCAGCACAAGAAAAGACGGCGGATGAAAAAGGGTGGCAATGCCTTCGGAGGTAATAATCGCCGGTTTTGACTTTTTGTCAAAATAGAAAAATTGCGATTCTATGATACTGCCAATTTTCGTCTCCGGCGGCATGGCTCTTTTTATGAAATTAATAAGGATTCTTTGTTTTCTGGCCTCCTCGCGTTTTTTGTAGAAAAAGTGCGGAAACTTCAGCCAATTAACCATGGTTCTGGTCGGAATTACCGGAATAAACCAATTTTGAGTCGGAATGGAATACTGGGCGAAGGCCCCCCTTACTCCGCGGTAAGGAGTCTGGCGGTTAAAAATGGCGCGGGGAGCCAAATAAATGTAGCGTATTATTGTTTCAAAAGGCGCGTTGGAGGCGTTTTTGCCGACCGCTTTCATCACTTCTTCTTCCCCCGGAGAACGGAAAAGAGTAAGCGCCTCCATGCTTGCGGCGCCCTGAATCCTTTTTGAAGCCGATTTTTCTTTCAACTCCGCGGTGAGCGCGTTGTTTATTTTCTGCCATTCGACCGGATCGGCCGGCCTTATTAAAATCTGGAGCCACAGATGCTCTTCTTTTTTCAGTTTCGCCAAAACCTCAACCAAAACCGACATCGGGTCAAGAGATTTTTCTTCTTCAATCGCTTCAAAAAACGGATATGTTTTAAAAGGATAGGCGTTGTTTCGGCCGAGAGACAATTCGAGTCCGAAAAGATCCAAACCCATTTTGTAAAGGTCGGTTGTCTTGGCCGGCAGGCGTTTTACGTAGTCATCAACCTCAATCATTTCTATTTCTTTGTAGTTGCCGTAAAAAGCGGCCTCCACTATGTTTTTGTATTTGGCCGGCGTCTTGACGTAAAAATGCGTTTCGCCGTTAAGCTGGGCAATCTCCAAAGACCACCATTCAGTCACCTCCCCCTCCCAATATTTTTCAATAAAATTTTCGGGACTATTCCGGAGGCTGTAAAGCTTATTTAAAATCTGTTCCATGGCTTTGGGCGATTTGCGTATTTCGCGCGGTATTCTTATCTCCAGAAGCGACCAGCGCATTTTGTCTTTGTAAATCATCATCCGGTAATACATCCAAATGTTCTTCAATAAAACCGCCGAAAACACAAAAAGCCAAAGCCACCAAAGCCTGGCTACAATCGTAAAGCCGGGTATTAACGCCGTCTTATATAAGATTTGAAGGGTTTCCCTTACTTCCGGCATTACTTACATTATGCCAGATGAAAGCGCCCGTCGGAAAGCTTTTTAAAGTGAGTTCTGTTTTGAAGGTTTATGGCGATGGTGTTGTCTTTTACGTGGCGCTCCTGCTTGACAAATTTAATAAGCTCGTCTTTGGACATCGGGCCGCGTTTCTCAAGCACCGCTTTGACTATGTCTTTGACCGTCCCCGCCTGATAGCCCCAGCTGGACAAGGCGTAAAGACCACGTCCGACAAGAACAAAGCGCTCGTCTTTAATAAGCTCGTTGTGAACCGTCTGCACGTGGGCGTGTTTTGAAGCCAGTTTCTCAATGGATGAAGCCACTTCGCGAAAGTGCAGAGGAGAGCCGTGTTTTTTTAAAACAAGGTAGGCAAAATCGCGCATACCAGAAGGTCTGACTAAAGACGAGGAAGCAAGGCCCCACTCGCCAAAATTATTGGAAGTAATATTCTTTGAAATGCCGAGCCGCGCGAAAACGGCCTCCTTGCCGAGCGTATGGCCAAATTCGGATTCAACGTGGGAACGAAATCTTTTTTCCATTTCGTCTTTAATTAAAGGTTCGTCTCCCAAATTGGCGCAAAAATTAGCTATTGATTTATGGGCGTCTTTTGACGCTTTAAAATCGCTTGTCCAGCGGTGGTAAAAATCGGTATCGGCTCCGAGACGCTCAAACGGCCCGCCAAGAGACAAAAAGAAATAAACGTAGTTTTTTCCGTCTTCATCTGATGCAAAATGCGCCAGCGCCTCGTTTTCACGCCAGACACCGCCCCTTAATTCAAACTCTTTGGCAAGCTCTCCGAAAATCTGATCAGACGCTCCGAAACCCGGGCTTTGGCGCATTTTATTTATAGCCGCGGCTTCAATCTGGCGCACCCGCTCGCGGGTAATCTTATAGGTCTGGCCTATTGATTCCAAAGTCTGCCTTTTAGAGCGGGCTCCGATGCCAAACCGGCGCTCAACAACGTCGCGCGCTCGGCCTGAAATTTCTTTTAAAAGCGTTTTGGCTAAATCTTCAAAATTATTTGCGGTCTTGACCATATAATTTAACTTGAGCCTAGCTTACATTAAATAAAAAATATGTCAACTAGGTCAAATCAATGATAAAACATTATAAAACAAAACGCAAAAAAAGGCAAATGAAATGAAAAGGCCCCGCGCTCTCTACGAGCGGGGGCCGGTACTGCGGGGTGGATCAGGCGTAGATGGTAATTTCGCGCAAGTGACCCGCGCGATTCGGATCGCTGGAGATAACGATTCGTCTCGTCTCCCAGCCGATCTGATTCTTGGGCCGACGGCTCGGGTGCAGGAGTTCTTTCTCGCCCCTACTGCCACGACGATGCTCGGCCATCTCTTGCGCCCTGTCGGCATAGTCCACCGTGGTGCCTTTGAACCCATCCCTTCCGTGCCCGTTTTCACTCACTGCCTCTCTCCTTCCGTTCTGGTTGATGGGCGGAAAAACTAACTTATTTTCAAACACCTACATTATATATCAAAATGTAGTGTTTGTCAAGCACGCCAAAGTATACTCGGCTTTTCCTTGAAACGCCTTAAGCCATATTTCGCCCTCTGCCAAAACGGGCCGAATATGAGATAAACCGCCCCGCTCTTGATAAGTCCTGTTGTCCCGCCAACAAGTTCAACGCGCAAAAACGGCAAAAGAACCGAATCAATCTCTTTCCTGCCGTGAAGCATATGGATCTCCGGCTTGCCGTACTCTTTAAGTTTGCAAAGCCCGATAACTTTCTTAACCATCGTATGGCTGGCGCAAACGGTCTGAACTCCGCGGCCTAAACACATATCCATTATTTCAATGAATTGCTTCTCGGTTTCTTCGGAGGTCAGCTCGGCGTCTTTTTTGTAAGTCCCCCGGCAGACCCCTATTTTTACATCGCCGGCCGAAATGCCGTGCCGCGGATCGGAGAGCAGTATTGAGTCATCATCCGTAATCCAGCCCATGAACTTCGCGGCTCGGGCTCTTCCCTGCCTCGTATAGGCGCGAACGCGTATGGCAAGGCCCCGATATCCGCGATTCAAAACGATTTCTTCAATCGCGGGATCAACCCATTCAAGTGTTTCCGTTTTTTCCTCGTCAAGCCAGAGCCATCTTTTGCGTTTTGATTTTGAAACTCGCCCTAAAAGCGCCTCAAGCGCGTCCAAAAATTTTCTCTGTTTACAGCAAACGCAATCGTCCGCGTTTACAAAAGAAGTCGGTTTAACCGAAATGTCCCCGTTGATACCTTCTTCATCCATTTTTTCCAGAAGTTTCAGATATATTTCAAGCGGATTTTCTCCCGCTCCTTTTATGTCTTCTAAAGCGTAATTTATCAGGACTTTCAAACCAAGAGAATTATAATATTTCGCTTCTTCAACTGCGTCCTCAATATAGCTTCCGCAGGTAAACTTCTCCAATAGGTAAAAAAGCCGTAAAAATATGGCGAGGGCGAGCATCACTGCCAGCCCCGCTCCAACGTAGAGCAGAAGCTCCGGCATTGCCCGCCCCTTTATAAAAAATCTCTACCTTAATAAAAGTCCTCCAACAGAAGTTTGTCAACCGGCGCGTTTTATTTCCTCCCCCATTTTTGCCACGAAACCAAAAGGGGGCTGGCAAGACAGATTGAAGAATATGTTCCGGCGATAACGCCGATAAGCAGGGTTAAAGCGAAATAGCGGGTAGTGTCGGCGCCGAACCAAAAAAGAGACGCCAGCACCAAAAATATGGCAAATGACGTCGCGAGCGACCGTCCGTAAGTCTCATTAAGACTTTTGCCGACTATGGATTCAAAATTACCCGCGCCATCGGCCTTGCGCAGATTCTCGCGGATTCGGTCAAAAACAACTATGGTATCGTGCACCGAAAATCCGAGAATAGTTAAAAGCGCGGTCACAAAAAGCGCATCCACTTCCGCCCCATAAAATCGGCCGAGATAGGCGAAAAGCCCAGCCGGAATTAAAATGTCATGCATTAAAGCAACGATGGCCACAACGCCGTATTTCCAAGAAGACACCGGCTTTGACACATGGCGGAATGCCCAGCTGACGAAAGCCAAAATCAAAACTATTACCAGCGCTATGGATACAAACGCGTTTCGGCGAAGTTCGCGCCCTATGGTCGGCCCTATTGAATCAAATCTTTTCTCAATCAAAACTTTTTCCGGCTCGTCGTTGCCGGCCAAAGCTTTAATCAAATCCTGGCGGCCTTCGGCCGCAAGCTCGCCGACCCTTACGATAAAACCGTTGTCCCCCGTTGGTTGTATACGGTAAGAAGACAGATTCAGGGCGGAGAGTTTTTGGTCGGCAAGCGCGATATCGGGGCGCTCGCCCAGAAATTCCACCTCCAAAATTGAACCGCCGGAAAAGTCAACGCCCAAACTAAATCCGTAAAACAAAATCCCGAAAATACTTGCCGCCAAAACCGCCGCCGAAAACGCATATAAAATTTTTCTTAGCCGTATTATTATCATATTTTTCTTTTGGCGCCGTAAAGAATAAACGAGAACATATTATTTCTTAGTCCTGAGGCCAAAACAAACACTTTCGTAACCACAAGAGCCGAAAAAATGCTCGCGAGCACGCCTACGCCCAAAGTCAGGGCAAATCCGCGAATAATGCTTGTGCCGAACCAGTAAAGTATGGTGGAGGTAATCAGGGTTGAAATGTTTGAATCGCGAATTGAGGGCCACGCGCGCTTAAAACCGGTCTCAAGAGCGTTTTCAAGCTCTGCTCCCCATCTCACTTCTTCGCGCATGCGCTCAAATATCAAAATATTGGCGTCAACCGCCATTCCGACGGACAAAAGAAATCCGGCGATGCCCGCGGCAGTCAGTGTTACCGGCAAAATTTTAAAAACGCTTAAAACCAAAATCACGTAAAAAGCGAGGCCAAAAACGGCGATAAGCCCCGGAAGGCGATAGCGTAAAATTAAAAACAAAGCGACGGCCAAAATGCCGTAGAGTCCCGCAAATATTCCTTTAACCAGCGATTCTTCGCCCAAAGACGCGCCTACGCTTTGCTGAGCTATGAGTTTGACCGGCACGGGTAAAGCGCCTGAATTTAGCCGGCGGACAAGGGTTCTGGCTTCATCCGGCGTAAATTGGCCGGTAATCTGGGCACTGCCGGATGTAATTTCCGATTGCACCACGGGCGCGCTTATCGGCAAACCGTCAAGATAAATCGCAACTTGTCTGCCGATATTACTTTTGGTAATTTCGCCGAAAATTTTCGCTCCCTCGTCGTTGAATTCCAAGAGCACGGCGGGTTCGTTGGTCGTCAAATCAAAATCCAGAATTGCCTTTTTAAGAAATCGTCCGGTCAATTCGGACTTGATGAAATAAGGGTCTTCCAAGATAATTTCGCCGGCCTCCTGTTTTTTTAAAATCGCGTCCCGCTCCGTTTCCGGACGTTCGGTTTTGAATTCCAGATACGGCGTCTGGCCTATCATCAAAATGGCCTGGTTGGTGTCAAAAACACCGGCAAGCTCAACTATCAGACGGTTTTCGCCCCCAGATTTTTGGACCTGCACCACGGGTTCGGTCACGCCAAAGGCATTGACCCTTCGCTCAATGACATCACGAAGCCCCTCCATTGACTCGCTTATTTCAAATGAGTCAATTGCCGAAACGTCAGCTTCGTAAACCAAATGCGCCCCTCCCTGCAAATCAAGCCCGAGGCGATATCCGATATTGCCCAAAAACCAGTCGGGCTTTACGAAATTCGCGCCGGCAAAATAAGCGAGAAAAACGCCCGCCAAAAGCAAAGATATGGCCATAAGCCGTATTTTTAACATGGCTTGAATTATAAGCTTGAGAGTTTTTTAAATCAAATACTAGTGAAGACGCTTCAAAAGCTCTTCCGGGTCGGAGACGATGTCGTGAATGAATTTCCGGCTGGAGGGTTCTTCGTAAAGGTCGTGGGGATAGGAGCCCATAAGGGTTTTATCTTCAAGGGCATAAATGGTTTTGCCGAGCACTGCCGCCGCAAAAAGCTCGCCATGGGTGTTCGCGCCGATATAGCCGTCTTTATTGAAAACAAAACAAACGTCGGCAACCATTACTTTTCTGAAAAGATGGTCGTATACTTTTCCCGCGACGGTTGCGCGATAAAGGCTGTTTTGCAAGCGGTCTTTTTCCTGCATTTTGGCAAATTGCGGGTCGTCTTCTTCAAAATTGGGCGTAAGCACATGAACGTGCTGGCCGTTTTTGGCGGCTTGGGCTTTTAGGCGGTTCACAAAATCTGCCAGCTCGTCTCTAAACCTTACGCTGGTGCAAAAAACAATGGATCTCATTTTTTAACTTTAAACCCGCCGTCAGCGCCTGGCAAATTTGGGTGTGTATAAACCCTAAAAAAACGCCCCCGAAGCACTTCGGGGGTATCTTTTTAAATTATTCCGAGTTTCTTTAAGATATAATACCAAATCGGCTCAAGGCCCGGTTCGGCTTTCCATTCCGGATCGGTGGCTTTTTCAGCCGGGTTTTTGCCGAAAATGGCGATTGTTAGCTCCCCGACCCCATCATAAGATACGCCGTATTTCTTCATAAAATATTCCGTCCGCGCGGCTATTTTTTGCAACTCGGCAGGCGAAAACCAACCAGCCCTTTTGGCATCGCTTCCGGCCTTAAGTTCTCCCGACCAACTTAGCGCTTCATAAACTTTCCACAAATGATGCGTCCCGCCTTCGCGTTTGCAGGGATTGTCTATGTCGCTCTCAAAAACAAGTTTGTTTTCTTCAACTTTCAGTCCCGCCTCTTCCTCCAGCTCCCTTGTCATCGCGTCATAAAAATTCTGGTCGCCATCCACGTGTCCCGCGGGCAGCGCGAATGCTTCGGGATAGTTCGCCCGTTCAATTACGACGATTTTTTCTCCGTCGCGGATTATTTGTCCGACCGAAGTGTTATCGCAAACCTTGGCCATTTTTATCCCCTATTTTTAGAACCTTTTTTATTTTTAGCCAATTTTTCTGATTTTCGCAAGCTCCCGCCCTTCTCCCCTAAAAATTTAAATAGTTCTTCCGGTCCCCTGAAAATCATGTTTGAGTAATAAGTCAGAAACGGGCTCATCGAAACGCCTTTGGGATAGACAAGCCACGCTTCTTTGCTCGTCTCATGCGCCTCGCGAAGCTCGTTGATGACGCCCGGGGAAGAAACTGCGCGCGGAAAATAAGCAATGACTCTATCCACCTGCTTGATAAGCCAGTATAAATCTCGGTTCACAATCTGATTCAAGACATCTTCGGTCATCATGGACGGCTTCCACTGTTCAACCAGCTCAATTTCGCGCGGGTCAAAAATTATAAAATGTTTTTCAAGCCGTTTTATGAATTTATCCACTATCGCCTGGTCTTTTGGGCTTGAAAAATGCGTCAAAGGCATCGCCACGTAGATTTTTTCAACATTTGGTTCAAAAAGAAGGCGATATAAAAGTTTTACGTTTGACTGCGAAGGAATTATGGAAAATTGCTTGCGGTTCATTTCGGCCCAGGACGCGGTCATTTCAACATCCACGTTTCTCCATAAAAGTATTTCGTTAAAAGAAAGATTTTCTTTTTTCCATTGCTTACGGATTTTGAGATGGTCGTGAATACTTATGACATCGTCCACGAAAGCCAAAAACAAGTCGGGATTCAGCTGGCTCACGTAATAATTGTCCCACGCGCGTAAAAATACGTTTTTCCAGTAAAAGAAAGCGTGTATGTTTATGAAAACGGCATCATAAGTTTTCATCACTTTCGGAAGCTCGCCCGCTATTCGCTCAAAAACGGCGGAGCGAACCGCTCCTATTACCGCGGGCGGAGCGTTTAAGACGTTTTCCGCGCTTAAATTAACTCCTATGTCTTTGGAGTGGTCCAGCATCATCTGCCCCACATGGTAGATTTTTATTTTTTTTCCGCTTGCTTTCGCTCGCTCTTCAAGTTTTTCCAAATATTCCTTTCTGCGGGAGCCCGAAATAGCCGTGGTTATAATTAACTTTGACATATTTATATGGTAGCAAAAAATTAAAAAAGAGGCCAGTGGCCTCTATTTCTTTTTTCTAACAACAATCTGCCAGGGAAGCAAATCCAGTTCTACGGTTTCGGGACTTCGCTTAAGCGCGACTTCCTGATGCCCAACGACTTTGCCATCTTCGTCCACAAGCTCAATAACTTTCATACAAAACGGGGTATCATAAGCATCACCGCTTTTCAAAATCTGCGCGATCTCATAAGCCCTGTTTACTTTCCATTTATATTCGTCCTTGACGTCTTCAAAAACGCCGTCAATATCTATTCCCAGTATCTCTGTTCTTCGGGAAGCGCGCGTTAAAGCAGAAATGGTTGAGGCATAAAGCCAGTAACGAAATTCGTCCGTGTCTTTCCATTCTCCTCTTGCCACTTTAATCTGTGGAACACGCTGGATTAATCTGGTAATTGAATAATTCAATTCTCCCTCATGCGCGCCCCAGTAGCCGTATTTCTGACTTACATCATAAATCGCCTCCGCCAAAGATCTTTCACGGCTTGAACCCGGAGTTTTCTTGCCGGAAAGCATGAGGTCTCTTAACAAAACTCCGATTTTATAAAAACTCTCGGCATAGGTTTTTGAGAGCGTTTTGTTGTCGGTAATTTTTTGCGCGAGGTCTTGAGCAAGCGCGTCAATAAATGGATCCAGAATGTCTCTGTCCTCTGCCGGCGGATTCGTTTTTTTGCTTGGCACGTACGGCATTTTGTTTCTCCTTTTTCAAATAAACTCCGAACACATCTTAACAAAAAACCCCTTGCGGTCAAGAGGTTTTTTTATCGTAAACAAAAAACGTGTGCCGGTGGGCGTTTTTCTCATCCGGTTCTCTGGTTTCCCGGCTTACTTCAATCCAAGAGTTTAAATCCATCGGCGGAAAAAATGAGTCCCCGTCAAAATCGGAATCCACGCGCGTCAAATAAATTCTTGAAGCCTGCGGAAGAAACTGGCCGTAAACAGATTCTCCTCCGATTATCATGATTTCATCTTGGTCCGCGACCATCTGCAGGGCCTCTTCCGGCGAATTAACTATAGCTACGCCTTCAGCGTTAAAGTCGGAGTTTCTTGTTAAAATTATGTTGATTCTGCCGGCAAGCGGCTTGCCTATTGACTCAAAAGTTTTTCGTCCCATTATAACCGGCTTGCCAATGGTCAGCTCTTTGAATTTTTTCATGTCTGACGGCAATTTCCACGGCAAAGAATTATTTTTGCCGATTACTCCGTTTTTTGAGACAGCCGCGATGATTGATATTCGCATAGTTTTCCTCCTACACCGCCATATCGGCTTTAATCGGGGGGTGATATTGGTAATTTTCCAACCGCATATCGTCCATCGTGAATTTATCAATATCTTTTATTTCTGGATTAAGCCATAGTTTTGGCAATGGATAAGGCGCGCGGGAACACTGCTCGCGAACTTGGTCAAAATGGTTGTGGTAAATATGGGCGTCGTTCAGCGTAAGTATTACTTCGTCGGGCTCCAAATCCGTCACTTGCGCCACCATATTCAGTAAAAGAGCGTATGAGGCAATATTAAAAGGAACGCCTAAAAACATATCGCACGACCTCTGGGTCATGGCCAGAGACAATTTACCGCGAGCCACAAAAAACTGAAAAAGCATGTGACAGGGAGGCAAAGCCATCTGGTCAATCTCGGCCGGATTCCAGGCAGAAACAATTAGCCGGCGGTCATAAGGGTCGCGCTTGATGCGCTCTATAATGTTTTTTAACTGGTCAATCTCGCTTCCATCGGGAGACTTCCAGCTTCTCCACTGAACTCCATATACTCTGCCAAGATCGCCTTCAAAGCGCGCTTTCGGCTTCCAAAATGAGGCTTCGGCGTTTGCCGTCCATATCGTTGTTTTTTCGGGATGGCGGGTGCCGTGAAGGATTTCAGCAAGGCGTCTCTCATCGCTTGAACCCTCAATAAACCATAAAAGCTCGCTTGCCACACTCTTCCAGGCGAGCTTTTTCGTGGTCATTGCCGGAAATCCGTCAGACATTTTGAACCTTAACGGCAAAGCAAAAACAGCCCGCGTATCTATGCCGGTCCTATTCGGCTTGTCCACGCCGTTTTCCATAACATATTTAAGAGCGTCTAAATACGTTTTCATACTGTCCTCATTTTAAGGTTTCCGACTTTATTTTACAAAAAAATTCCCCAATCGCTTGGGGATAAGTATTAAAAATATTTATTCTTGTTTTGGCAATAGAGGCTCCGTGTGCATTTTTACATCCGTGTATATCTGGTCAATGCTTCGGGATGCGTCAAGCACGCGCCATTTATCTGGTTTTTCTTCGGCCTGCTCCAAAAACGACTTCCTGACCCTGTGGTGAAAATCCATTCCCAGTTTTTCAAAGCGGGTCAGCGTCTCTCCCCGCATTTTTGCCCTGTCTTGCAAAATTTCGGGGTCGCAATCCATCAGCATCACCAAATCCGGTTCAATTCCGCCCCGAGCCTCGCCGGATTTGCGCTTTATTTCGGCAACATCATAACCCCTTCCCGCGCCTTGATAAGCAATCGTGGAATATTCGGTCCTGTCGCATATAACCACAGCGCCCCTTTCAAGAGCGGGACGAATAACTTTTCTGTAATGTATTTCGCGGTCTTGGCAAAAAAGGCCCAGTTCTTCTTCGGGCGTTATGTTTCCATGCAAAAGTTTCTGCCTTATTTCAAGACCTTCGGGCGTTCCTCCCGGCTCTTTCGTCCAGACGACATCAAGCCCGAGCGCCTTCAGTTCTTCAAAAAGCCGTTTAGACTGCGTTGTTTTTCCGCAAAAATCTCCGCCTTCAAAAACGATGAAAATCCCGCGCATATAACGCCTCCATTATAGCAAAGAAATCTGTCTTAAGTTTAACTTTTGAGTTTTTTTGTTAAATATTGACTATCTCAAATCTAAATGTTACCATACTTTTGGATTAAATCGACTCTCCGAAGGAGGACAGAATGACAAAGCTCATGTTTGAACTGGCGGACACGGATGAAGGTAAAGAAACCGCGCTTGCCGCCGTAAACATAATAAAGCCCGCGCTAAAAGATATTTTGTCCGAAAAGTTGAGAAACATGCGTATTGACAAAATGACCGCGAAAGAATACGAAGCAGTAAAGCTAACAAAAAAAAATTTTGTGTCTTCGTTTCTAAAGCTCTGCTGGTTGTGGGAAGGGTTATCCATAGCGCAAATTGCAGCCCTTTTAAAGGAAGACGAAGGTTATATGCAAGAACTTAGCAGGGTCGTTTACGAGCGGGCAAGAAAAAAAGTTTTATTTTTACGGACAATATCCTGTTTCACTTTAATCGGCATACCATTTGTAATATTTTTTTCAAAAAATCCGCAAATGGATAACGGCTGCAGAGAAAGCGAGGCCGCGCAGTATTATGCCTGCCGGAAAATCCTTAAACAAAAATACGGAGAAAATTACTTTCCTGCAGAAGAGCTTGAAATATTGATTAAAGAATGGCGGGATAATCCCGGAATTTCCAGGAGATATAATCCGTAGCGGCAAAAACGCAGGCCTTTCAGGCCGGCGTTTTTTAATCGCTTACTTCTATACCCATACTTCTTGCCGTTCCTTTAATTATCTTTTCAGCGCCTTCAACATCGTTAGCGTTTAAGTCCTCCATTTTTTGTTCGGCAATTTCCCGAACTTTGGCTCTAGAGACCTTGCCGACCTTGCCGGTCAAAGGGTTAGCCGCTCCTTTTTCAACACCGGCCGCTTTTCTAAGCAAGTCGGATGCCGGCGGAGTTTTTAATTTAAAATCAAAACTCCTGTCTTCGTAGACGGTTAAAACAACCGGAATAATACTATCGCCCTTGTCGCGGGTGGCTTCATTGAATTTGCTTACGAATTCGCCGATATTTATTCCTTGCGGGCCCAAAGCGGTGCCGACCGGAGGCGCGGGGGTGGCTTTGCCCGCGGGAATCTGAAGTTTTACCACTGCTTTAATTTTTTTCGCCATTTTTGCTTAAATTTTAGAATGATTAATGAATAAAATTTAACTTGTTGAAATTATAGTTTTTTTATCTGTAAAAAGTCCAGCTCCACCGGAGTTTCGCGCCCGAAAATTGAAACAAGCACTTTAACCTTGCCCCTGGCCTCATCCACCTCGGAAACCTTGCCTTCATACTCTTTAAACGGCCCGTCGTTTATCCTTACCGTATCGCCCGCCGAAATATCAATGATATATTTGGGCTCGTCGGTCTGCATTCTTTTAAAAAGCGTGTCCACCTCTTCTCTGGAAAGCGGGGTCGGCGTTATGCCCGAGCCGACAAAGCCGGTAACGCGCGGAGTGTTGCGGACAATATACCACGAATCGTCGGTCACGATCATTTCAACCAAAACATAGCCCGGATATATTTTTTCTTCCTCAACCCTGCGTTTTCCGCCTTTTATTTTTATCTTTTTTTCTTTAGGAACCAGCACGTTAAAAATCTTATCCTCGTATCCCAAGGACTCGACGCGCTGTTTTAAGTTGCGGGCAACGGCGTCTTCGTAGCCTGAATAAGTATGCACCGCGTACCAATTTTTTCCCAATTCTCCAGTCTGTTTTGCCATAATTTTTAAAAATTTTAAATTAAAATTTTTGTAAAATTATGAGCGTCCGCCGAAGCTTAAGCGAAGGCGGGGCGCCCACATTTTCTTTAAAGCACAAACCTTTCTAAAATATTAATAAAAATAAAATCCAAAAAACCGAGATAAGCCGCGACTCCGACCGATACCGCGATGACCAGCAATGTAAAACGAACCGTTTCCTGCCTGGTCGGCCAGTTCACGTTTTTTACCTCAAGTTTTGTGAGTTTTAAGTAGTCGGCAAGTTTTTGAAAAAAGTCCATATTTTGAAAAACCCCCTCAAGGGGTTTATTTTTCCATTATAGCAGAGTTAAAATCTCCGTCAATAGGCCCTTAGGGTAATGTGCGAGCACATATGGCGGTTTTAAAAGCGAGGCAATGTTTGCTTTCGGAGAACTTTCGGAGGCGAAAATGCAGGGTTCCAAACTGCGAAAACCTCCAAACTAAGTTTTGGTTTAACTAAAACTTAGTTTGAAACCCCGTTTTCGCAGTTTGGGAATTTTCGCCGAGAACGTAGGCCGGCCCCGCTCGCTGGAGCGGGGAACGGCCGGTCGGAGAAAGCAATCTTGCCGAGCAAAAACCGCCAAATATGGTTGCTTAAAACACTAGATGTCCAAATTCTGAACGTATTTTGCCTGCGACTGGATAAAAGCTTTTCGCGGCTCAACTACCGAACCCATCAAAGTGTCAAAAGTTTTGTTTGCCTCCTCGGCGTCTTCAACCGCCACTTTTTTCAAAGATCTTGTCTGTGGATCCATGGTTGTTTCCCAAAGCTGTTCGGGATTCATCTCGCCCAAACCTTTATATCTTTGGATGTTCGCGCCTTCAAGTCCTTTGCTTTTGAGCAATTTTTCTTTTTCCTCTTCGGAATAAACATAGTTCACTTCCCGACCCTTTTGAATTCTATACAAAGGCGGCTGGGCTATGTAAAGAAAGCCCTGTTCAATTGCCGGTTTAAAATAGCGGTAAAAAAGAGTCAGGAGCAGAGTTCTGATGTGCGCGCCGTCAACGTCGGCGTCGGTCATTAAAATTATTTTATGATAGCGAAGGCGGCTGATGTCCAAATCTTCCGCGACTCCCGCCCCAAGCGCGATTACAAGCGACTTTACTTCGTTATTGGAAAGCATCTTATCAAGGCGCGCGCGTTCCACGTTTAAAATTTTTCCTCTCAAAGGCAGAATGGCCTGCGTTCTGCGGTCGCGGGCCGATTTCGCCGACCCTCCGGCCGAATCTCCTTCCACCAAAAAAAGCTCGGCCTCTTCGGCGTCTTTAGTCTGGCAGTCGGCAAGTTTTCCGGGGAGAGTTAAGCCGTCCAAAGCTCCTTTTCGCAAAATGGTGTCTTTGGCCGCCTTAGCCGCGCGCCTCGCGCGCATAGCCAGAAGCACTTTTTCAATAATACCCCTGGCGTCAGCCGGATGTTCTTCCAAAAAATCGGCGAAAGCCGTTCCGAAAACGGTTTCAACAGCGCCTCTGGCTTCGGGGTTGCCGAGTTTGGCCTTGGTCTGTCCTTCAAACTGAAGCTGGGCGTTTCCGATTTTAACCGATATGACGGCGCTAAGCCCGTCGCGAACGTCATCTCCGGTAAGATTTTCGTCATCGGCCTTCAAAAAGCTGTTCTTGCGCGCGTAGTCATTTAGCGTTCGGGTGAGCGCGGTCCTGAATCCGGTGAGATGCATTCCGCCTTCGGGCGTGTTTATATTGTTGGCAAAACTTGATTCGCGCGATTGAAAATCATCCACATACTGCAAAGCGACTTCAACCAAAATGCCGTCGGATTCCTTGGAAACGTAAAAAATGTTTTCGTTTTTGCTGGTAAATCCGCGATTCATGTGCAAAACGTACGAGCGAATTCCGCCTTCAAAATAAAAGGAGTGCGACTTGTGATTTTGTTCTTCCTTTTCACGCTTGTCTTCAACCGTAATTTTTAGTCCCGGAGTCAGATATGTCTGCTCGCGCATGCGATTGAGTATTCGCGTCCAGTCAAATTTTATCTCCTTGAAAATTTCCGGATCCGGGTCAAAAGTAACCGCCGTGCCCGAGCCTCCGCACTTGCCTGCTTTTTTGACCGCCGATTTTGCCTTACCGCGGACATATTCCTGAACCCAAAGATTTCCTTCCCGGCAAACTTTGGCTTCAAGCCATTTGGAAAGAGCGTTGACCACCGAAACGCCGACACCGTGAAGCCCTCCGGCGACTTTATAGGAATCCCCGCCGAATTTTCCTCCGGCGTGCAGTGTGGTCATTACGGTCTCAAGCGCCGATTTTTTTGTCTGGGCGTGGCGCTCTACCGGAATTCCGCGCCCGTCATCAACAACCCTTACATTGTTATCGGGCAAACGAGTGACCGCAATATTTTTCGCGTATCCGCCCCTGGCTTCGTCCACGGAATTATCCACCACCTCCCAAATCAAATGATGCAGGCCGTCAACACCCGTGGAGCCGATGTACATTCCCGGGCGCTTTCGAACCGGATCCAATCCTTCCAAAACATAAATATCTTTGGCGGTGTAGCCGCTTTGAGCTTCTTTAGAAGAGGCCGATTTATTCCCCCCACCCCTTTTTTTGGGGGCAATTTTCGTTCGTTTTTTGGTCATAATTTAATCCAAATTTATACCCTTATTTTAGCATATTTACGGCTCAAAAACAAACAAAATTCAAACGGCTAAACGGAGTTTGCCGTTTAGCCGTTTGAAGTGCTATCTCACCTCCGCCTTGAATTGCTCCGCCGTCTGACGATAGATTTCGTCTTGGATTTTGTCCACTTCTTCGGAAACTAAGGTGCGGTCGTTTGAGCGGTAAATTATACGATAGGTGTAGCTTGTTCTGTCTTCGCCGAATTTTTCGGCGTCTTCGTATTTATCAATCAACTTCACTTCCTCAACCAAATCCCCGCCCAAATCGCGTATCAAATCAAAATAATTATTCGGCACAAAGTCCCGCGAAACGACAAAAGAAATGTCGCGGGTAATTGCGGGATACTTTGAGACAGACATAAATTTTTGTCCGAGCTTCAGTTGTTTTTTCACTCTTTCGTCTTCGGACCACAAAAGCCGTATGTCGGGCAAATCCATACTAATGATTGCCAAACGCTCCAAGCCAAACCCAAACGCCCAGCCGTTGTATTCTTCGGGGTCTACGCCCAGATTTTTTAAAACAACTTCTCTGACAACCCCCGCGCCTAAAACCTCAACCCACTTTACCCCGACCGGAGCGTCGGGGCCTCCGCTTCTTTCAATTTCCATCTCAAGAGACGGGTCGGTATAAGGAAATTCGTCCTTGTTGAAGCGGTATTTAACTTCGTTTCCGAAAATGGTTTTGGCGATTTCGGTCAAAACGTCTTTCAGGTCGTCAATCGTGATTATTTTTTCTCTTTTGGGTGTTAAATACCACCCGTCCATCTGATGAAAGATATTCATGTGGTTTCGATCAATTTCGTCTTTTCTGTAAACTTTTCCGTATGATACCGCGCCAATTGACTTCTTGTTTTTTATTTTTTCTTTTATCTCGGGCTGGTTCAACCAGTAATACCACATTATTGTGGTGTGCGTTCTCAAGATGTGGCCGTTATCCGCGAAGTATGTATCGGTCGGCTTTCGCGCAGGATGTTCGGCGGGAAAATTAAACAAGTCAAAACTTATGTCCGCCGGCAAAATGTCGGGGGATTTTACGTCGTCAAAATCGGAAAACCTGTCGATTTTTTTAATGCGTTCTTTAAGCTCAAAAAGCGGGCTTGATGATTCTCTCGACAAGTCGGGCATATGTAAAAAGCGAAGCAGGCGTTTTGACTCAAAATCATCCCTTTTTTCAAGAGACTTTATAATTTCCGATTCTTCTTCCGACTTAATTTCAATATGTTTTCCGGCCATGATGTGAAAATTATAGCAAAGTTTGGACTAAATTAAAATAAAAAGACTCCGATGGCCATCGGAGTCAAAATACTATGCGCGAGCCTATCGGTTCGCCGAGAAGAAGGCGGCGCAAATTGCCTTCGGTGAAGATATTTATGACCTGAATCGGAATTTTATATTTCTTGTTGCGAATCAGCGCCGTTTCTTCAAATATACCCAGAAGCGAGGGATTTACGGCCATGTCTTCAACGCGAACCTCGGGCAAAAATTCGGCATCCGGGTTTTCTTTCGGGTCGGAGCTGAATATTCCGTCGACTTTAGTGCCCTTGATAATGGCTTGGGCGTTGATATCAACCGCGCGCGATACCGCCGTGTTATCGGTTGTATATCCCGGCTCACCTATCCCTCCCGCCATGATTATAATACGGCCCTTGTCAAGATGTTTACGCGCCCTTTTTTGGATATAGGGCTCGGCAACTTTTTTGATTTCAAGCGCTGTCATCAGCCGAGTTTCCATTCCGCAGTTTACCAAAACATCGTGCAGTAAAAGGCCGTTGATTACGGTCGCGAGCATGCCCATATAATCGGCGCTGGCCGGCTCAAGAAATTTTGAACCGACAAAATTGCGTCCGCGGACAATGTTTCCGCCGCCAAAAACCACCGCCACCTCAACCCCCAAGTCATGAATGCTTTTTATTTCGTGGGCCGCTACCACCGCCGCTTCCTCGTTCAGATTGTCGCCGTTTTTACGAAAAATCTCGCCGGTCAGTTTGAGAATTATTCTTTTATAAACTGGCGGATTTGCGATAGCCATTCCTCCTTGTGTTTAAAATTACAAAAACCTTAAGTTTTATAGCATGCCGTCTGCCCCGCCGTCAACTTTTACGCAAACAAAAAGTCCGCGGATTTTCCACGGACTTTGAAGTTTTAACTATTATTTGTACTGCATACGCTGCCCTAAATCATTAAAATATTTTTTCAAAGAAGCTATCGGAAAATAATCTTGGCCATAGGCTCTTTTTAGTATTTTGCGTTTCTCCCAATAGTCCCAGTAATTCGGTTTCTCACTTTCCTCCGCCACAAACTTCACCACTAAAAACGGAATTAGCGTTGCGACACAAAGAGTTATCTGAACTCTGGCGCGCCACTTTGCTTTGCCACAAATAAATTCGTCAATTTCAAAAATAAAGCGCTCGTCTTTTTCTAAAAGATGCTCAACTTGTTTGGGCGATAATCCGAGTTCCGAAATTTTAAAACAAAGGTTTATAAACGAACCGCAGAATGTTTCTTCTATTCCGTCCAGATATTCTTTCTCTTTTGCGGATTTGTTGTTGACTTTAAGAGCTTGTAATTCTTTTGCCAGAAGGTCTTTCAGCGCGGGACTGACTAGAGACTCCGTACCCATTTTCTTTTCTCCCGAGGTTATTTCAATCCAAGCGCAACATAACACAGGACTAAAAATAAGTCAAACAAAAAGGCCGCGCGATAAATATCGCGGGCCATAAATTGTTTTTATTTTAACAATTCATTTTACGCAAGCTCAAAGGAGGGTTTCGCGGTATTTTCTTTTACCGCTCCAACTTCAACAACTTCGGCTTCAACCACCTCGCCTCCATCGCCAAGCGATTTTGGTTCGTCTTGAGCCGGGAAACCAAGCGACACAAGCTCCTGCCTCAACACACTCAACTTATCCTCCAGAAGCAGCATCATTTCGGGAGAAGCAATTGCATGCTCCTGACCAAGCTTAACCGCCTGAACTGACGCGTTAAGCGCCTTAACCGACTTATCCAGGGTTTCTACAAGCACGTCTCTGGAGAAAAATACTGCGCCACCCATACTAAGATAGGCCTTTGACGCGTCGCTGATCGGCTTTAGCACCGAAGCCCAATGCGTATACTCATAGTACTGTTGAACTATAAAATTCCAGTTATCCAAGCCGATAGCAAGAGTTCCGCCCAAAGCTTCCATAAACTTTTCTCCAACTTTTAAACGCCTCTGCAAACGTCCGAGAATGTCCTTTTTTCTGGCCTCCACGACTTCTGCCGGCAATATTTTATGCTCTATGTTTAAAAGCTCCAGAACCTCCGGGAATACCTTAATGCCCGACTTTTCGGCCAGATATCGCTGAAGTTTTTGCGCGTCCCAATTTTCTTTTACGGCAATTTCAAGGTCAGCTTCAAGTTCTCCAAGCTCTTTACGTTCCTGTTTGGCCGTTTGAGCAACTGTTTTTATGGATTCCTGAGTGGTATTAATGCCTTCTCGCATTATATACTCGCCCTTTTGAATCGGATCGTCTTCTTCGGCAACAAACTTGGCCAGAGATTTGGGAAGAAAATCGTGAACGCCCGGCCAAAATCTGGTCAGGGCTCCAAAAAATCCGCTACCCTCCTCGTCCTCAAGGCCCAGGAGTCTGGGTAAATAATCTTTCAGCTCCTCCACGTTCTGACGAGCCTCTTCCATTTTTTTAATAGCACTATTAATCTCGCTGCTGCGATTCAAAAGGACCAGTGCCTGACCATTTGTTTGCGGCTCTGTAGGACCTTCTTCGGCAAGCGCCTTAAAACTCGGAGGCATTTTCATCTCCTCCACTGTGGTTTACGCGAAACGGAATCCCAAATTTTTTTCCCGCCGTAGGCGATTCCGCCCACAACCGCAACCGGAAGCGCCACGCTCCAAGCCACGCTTAGAATCGTCCCGCCAACGAAAGCGGTGATCTGCCAAACGGTATAAACTCCGCCGAGAACCGCAAGTCCGCCGAAAACCTTTTTGGCAGCCGTATACTGCTGTTTCCTGCGCCTCCACTGCCCGATACCCATCACGCCCACCACCTCCTTGAGTTTGGTTGTTTGCTATTCAAAATGTCGCCAATGCGGTCCTGTACCGCTTGGTCGGCTTCTTCCGGCGAAAATCCTGCTTCTTCAACTAAAAATTTCTTGTATCCTCTGACCGCCGAAGAAAGTTCCACGAACTTTGACTGGCCTTTCGGGCTTTCTTCGGCCTTTTTGCGGGCAAAATATTGCTCCGCGGCGGATTTCGCCGCGCCAAACGTTTCCGTAGCCGAATCCGCGGCCGCTTTCATAACGACGGACGCCGATTCCGCGCCTTTTTTGAAAGCCGGCGCGACCGTACCGCGCATAAAAGATGCAGCGCTACCGACCATATCCCGCAAACTGGTTTTTGCGTCAGCTCCGCCGTTTTTTCCCGCCTCATCCTGCCCGCTTTCGCCTTCTTTTTCCTCGTTTTCGGTCACTTCCTGTTCCTCCCTATTGAATTGTAAAGGGTACTGCCTATGACATTAGTAGCATAAGCTATATTTTTTGTCAAGCCCAAAAATGGCACATTAGTCTGAAGAGCAATACTTTAAACAAGAACACGCATAATCCCGCCTCACTTAAATGCTCCAAAACCTTGAAAATTGGAATTTTTGCTTCAGAAAAATAACGCGGTACCCCGTTTGCCCCAGCCCTTTTGCGAAAATCCCCAAACTGCGAAAACAGGGTTTCAAACTAAGTTTTAGTTTAACCAAAACTTAGTTGGGGGGGGTTTTCGCAGTTTGAAACCAGTTTTCGCAAAAGGGCTGGGTTTTCCGACCGCTATTTTTCCTCGCAAAAAATCTCAATTTTCTACGG
>CAYPMM010000002.1:0-31047 GCA_964412115.1 uncultured Candidatus Saccharibacteria bacterium
GAAAAAAATAATTTTGTGAAGAATTGACGCTCAAACAGCGGAGGATTTCGGATTCAGTCCGAAGGACTTGACGAGATTTTCAAACTCGTCTCTTTCAATCGTTTCCTTTTCAATCAGATATTTGGCGATGGCCTCCAGAATATTTTTGTGTTTTTTAACCAGCTCGCTTGCTTTTTTAAAGGCACTATGCATAAAACGGCTCACCTCGCCATCAACGGTTGAAGCCATTTTATCCGAGTAATGGCGGTCGCTCGCTATTTCTCTCCCGAGAAAAACCATTTCCTCGCCCGAACCAAGATCAATCGGCCCTATTTTTTCGGACATTCCGTATTTTGTAACCATATCCCGAGCAACCGCCGTCGCCTGTTTTAAATCATTTGAAGCGCCGGTGGTCATCTCTCCGAAAATTATTTTCTCCGCCGCGTATCCGCCCATAGCCACCGCGAGCTCGGCTAAAAAGTGCGCTTTTGAAAAAAGATGCCTGTCTTCTGTCGGAAGTTTAAGCGTGTATCCGGCGGCGCGTCCCCGAGAAATTATTGAAACTTTATGCACCGGGTCGGCTTCGGGCATCGCGGAGGCCACCAAAGCGTGCCCCGCTTCGTGATAGGCCGATATTTTTTTCTCTTTCGGAGACAAAATATGGCTTTTTCGCTCGGGACCAAGCATGACCTTTTCAATTGAGATTAAAAGATGATGCTGGGTAATTTGCTTTTCGTTTTTGCGCGCGGCAAGTATCGCGCCTTCGTTCATCAGGTTTTGCAGGTCGGCTCCGGAAAAGCCCGGGGTGCGCTCGGCCACGCGCTTCAAATCAACTTCTTTGGCAATAGGCTTGTTTTTGGCATGAATTTTTAAAATCGCCTCTCTTGCTTTGATGTCGGGCAAATCCAAAACCACCCTGCGGTCAAACCTTCCCGGACGCAAAAGCGCCGGGTCTAAAACATCCGGCCTGTTGGTCGCGGCCATGACTATCACCGACTCATGCGGCTCAAATCCGTCAAGCTCAACTAAAATTTGGTTTAGGGTCTGTTCGCGCTCGTCGTTTCCTCCGCCAAGTCCGGCTCCGCGATGACGGCCTATGGCGTCAACTTCGTCAATAAAAATTATCGCCGGCGCCGCTTTTTTGGCCATTTTGAATAAATCGCGGACGCGAGACGCTCCGACTCCGACAAACATTTCAACGAATTCCGATGCCGACATGTGGAAAAACGGCACGCCCGCCTCGCCCGCGACTGCCCGAGCCAAAAGGGTCTTGCCCGCGCCCGGGGGCCCCATAAGCAAAACTCCTTTGGGAATTTTGGCGCCGATTGATAAAAACTTTTTGGGAGTCCTTAAAAATTCAACCACTTCGCGCAGTTCGTCTTTTGCTTCCTCCACCCCGGCAACGTCCGCGAAAGTCACGCGGTCTTTTTTGCTGTCGGGCATAATTACCCGCGCTTTTGAGCGTCCGAAGGTGAACGCCTGAACATTGGCCTGCTTGACTTGGCGGGATATGAGCCAGAAAAATAAAATAACCAGTAAAAACGGCGCCAAAAACGGGAGAATCGCACCTGCCCAAAAAGCAAAACCGGACGGGTTTATGACCGCTATGTCTATTTTTGCCATTTCATCGGAAGAGACGCCGTAATTTTTAAGAGTTTCCGAAAGCCCGGACTCAACTTCTTTTTTTGAAACAAGCTCTTTGGCATCAAGCGTAAAAACGGCCAGACTGTCGCCCGAAACTTCAATCTTTTTAACTTGTCCGGTTTTTATTTTTTCGGCCAAGGCCGAAAGAGAAATTTCTTCCTGCTCTTCAAACTGCTCCAGAGCCAAAGGATAAAAAGAAGCGATTAAAAGAAAAATCGCGATTGCTATCAATATGTTTCTTGAGAATAACTTCATCTTTAAATTATATCATAATAAAAAAAACGCCGAGGGTCAAACTGACCCCTCGGCAGACCTCGCGTTATTTATTACTCATTCAAAAGCGCGGCTTCCCTCTTGGACAAATACTGGTCGCTCAGCCTCTGGGAAGTTCTGCCAATGAGGCTATGCACGCGGCGCAAGCCGTCGCGGAAATGTTGGAAACGAAACGTGGAGTTATCGATGATATAGCCGGGCACATGAGCATGCGCCTCAAGAACCTCGGCCATCTGCCGGGCTTGGCGCAAGTAGCGCCTCATGTAGTCAATCCGGTAATCCAACGAAAGGTCGTCCTCGAATCTCCGGTCCATGAGTTTGGCAAGCTCGCTAATGGCGTCAACCAATCCACCGAACCACATTGGCGGAGAAATGCCTATTGACGCGGCGGTGGGAATGAAATCGAGCTCTTCGCCCCGGTCAAGGTGAATCCAGCTCGGTCTGACAATCTTGAACTCGGCGATTTCCTGACCGGCCATGTGAAGCGCTGTGACGCGCTTGAACTCCGGCACCGGATGGTCAAAGTCGGGATGCAAAACAACGGCCAGAAGGTCAAACTCCTCATGTTTTATTTTTTCGGAAAGGAGGGCATTCTTGAACGCCTGCAAGAGCTTATTCAGCTCCACTTCACAGTTCTCGATTGCGGCCTGATCGTTAAGAAAAACGGACTTCATGCCGGCTTTCTGGAGGTCGCTGATTGTGTTGACAAAGCCGTAATACTCGCGCCCGAAAAGACGCATCATTTGCCGAAAGTAGATGTCCGAACCTGACGCGGCTCTCTGATACTCGTTGATTCCGACTCCGGCTTCTTCGTTTTCTTCCGGCTCGCTACCCAAAAAATCGCCGTCTTTGAAATCATATGACACTTCTTTCTCCTTTCCTTAGTGATATTGGGCAAAATGCCCCCCTCAAAGAACTCTTGAATATTTGGTCCAAGTCGGACTTGGACCACGCATTCAAGAATGCTTTGAAAAAATAAATTTTAGGGCCGGAAGGGAGATATAAACTCCCTTCCGGCCCCATGTTGCTGTGTTGCCTAGAGGCGGCTACCGCTGGCGGCGCTGTCCGCCGGCGACCCGCTCGCCGATCGGGGCGCTCATCGGCCGCGCGATCCCGCCGAGCACCATGCGCTCGGCCTGCTCATCGGTCTCGCGCGCGGCACTCCGCGCCTGGAACTTGTCCTTGTTCTTCTCGTAATGGAGGCGCGCTTCCGCCCCCAGCGAGTTGAACCAGGGCTGGATGAGCTCCTTCTTCTTGGCGCTGGCGTTCAGCCTCGCCTTGCAGGCGTCGCAGTGAGGGACCGAGGCCAGCTCGCCGTCTTCCGTCGGCACGAGGGTGAAGTTGCCAGTCACCATCGCCTTTCCTTCCTTCGTTCCGCTCCTGTGCGTCATGACCTCGAGGGTCGAGCGGCTGACAACATTCCACTCCATCATCTGGATGGGAGGGTTGTCTCCGCGGTGGAGAGCCGACCCGCACTTGATCGGCGCTTCTTCGCCGGAGTCGGGCCGCCTGGCCTCGAGCTCCTTGATCTTGGCGTTGCGCTCCTTGACCTCGTTCGCCACCTGGTCCATCTCGGCCACGGACTTGATGCGGTTGGAATCGGTGTTGAACTTGACCCGCTCGAGCCCCTTGATGAGGTCGTAGACGGTGCCCACGTCCTCCCAGCGCTTCTCGCGCCAGGCCTCCATCACCTCGTCTGAGCCGAAGAAGTGGCGGATGTCGAGCTTCTGCGTCCGGCTGTCCGTCTCGGTCCTCCCGGACCGGGGCCTGACGAGCGACTTCAGCTCGGCGGTCGCGAACTTGACGTCGGCCGGCGTGGCCTCAGTCGCGATCGGCCTCGGATGGTCCTCGCCCTCGTGCTGCTTGCCGTCGAAGTACTGGAAGAGCACCCCGACCGCGATCGGAGTCGGAACCCCGAGAACCTCCTCGGCGGTCTTCCTGGTGTCGGTCTGGATCTGCGGCTTTCCGGCCCTTTCTTCCGTTGTCTTGATCGGCTTCGGATTGTTCTTTCCTTTTGTTACCATGTCGGTATCTCCTTGATTGTGGCGCCATAGACGCCTGTGTGCGGTGCTCGGATTGCCTCTCGAAAAACAGCTAATTTTCTATATTTTGCCTCCTCTGGCTTTTGTTGTAGGGAACTGCGCTTTCGGACCTAATTATACACCCTTTCTACTTCCTTGTCAAGCCCCTCCTGTTGGCAAAATCGCTCACTTGCCTATCAGCCAAAGCGTTCATTTTCAACTCATCCAGCTTGTCCTCAAGCTCTTTTTTAAGACACTCCGGCGCTTCGTCGGCAGGCACAATCGCCCAATTGACGACAACCGGCTCGCCGACGACAAACTCTTGGGGCTTGGCGAAGTCAGAGCTTAATTTGATAACCAGAAAGCCGTTTTCGGCCTTTTTGTTTTCAATCAAAATGTAAGTATCGGGAAAAGAGTCAAATCCATCCTTGTTCGGAAAGTCTATGCTCGGAAAAGCGAGAGACAAAAATGGATTGCCATCCTTGGAAAGGCCGAATGGCTTGTCTTCTCCGCGCCTTCCGGCAACGGCCCAGACATCCCTGCGCTGGAATTCTATTTTGTGGTATTTCGGTTGCGGCGAGACAATAGACGGAACAAACAAAAACGAACCGGTATTACGCTCTTCATTTGAAATAATTTCTGCCGGAAGGTAAACCTTATCGGTCGTATGGTCGGAATGTCCGCGGAAAATCATTTTGTCTGTTGCCCCCAAAACGACCTGAAAAATAAAGTTTGCGCCTCGGTCAAAAACGGACTGCAATCCGACTCCGAAAGACAGACCAGGAACGCCATGATGTTTGTTAAACCTCAGACTTTTCGGATTGACCGCCGCCTTGTCGCTCAAACGCTTTCCTCCTCTGGGTTTAAATCAACGAACAGTTTGCTACTTGCGCCATTATAACATAGCTGCGTAAAATTGCAAGCCCTAAAACAAAAATGGCCCCGGGAACCGTCGGGGCCAAAAAACTTACTATAGAGTTAATTCGTTCGCTTCTTTTACCAAAGCGACGCGTTTCGCGCAGATTTCGTCGGCAACTTCGTGCGGCGGCTTGGACTCAATCTCCGCTCTTTCCAAAATTCCCCAAACGCGGTTATAAATTTTCTCGACGTTGGCGTCAACTCTGGAACGATTAAAGCCGTCAATCATCATCTCGTCGGCAACCGCGGTCAGCCCGCCGGCGTTTATCACGTAATCCGGCACATAAACTATTCCTCGCTCCATAAGCATTAGCCCGTGGCGCTTCGGATCGGCAAGCTGGTTATTCGCGCATCCGGCGACAATTTTGCACCTCAAAAGAGGAATGGTTTGGTCATTTAAAATTCCGCCGACAGCCGACGGCACAAAAATATCGCAATCCACCGAAAAAACGTCGTCAACTATTTCAGCGCCGACTTCTTTTTTAATTCTGTCGGTCTTTTCCGGATCTACCTCGGAAGCAAAAATTTTCGCCCCGAGCTCCGCGACCAACCTGGCATGCCTGAAGCCGACTTCTCCGGCGCCCTGAAAAACAAGAGTCCGTCCTTCAAATTTGCGCGATTTGAAAACTTTTTGCATTGCCGCTCTTTGCCCCGCGATACAGCCCATAGCGGTATATTCGGCCGGATTTCCGCTTCCGCCTTGCGCGCGGCTGCGCCCGACAACAAACTTGCAGGTTTTGCTCATCTCCTCAACGTCGGCCGGAGTGATATTCATGTCCTCGCCGGTGATGAAATTTCCGTTTAAACTTTGGACAACTTTTCCAAACGCGCGCAAAAGCTGAGGCGTTTTTAATTTTTTCGGATCACCTATGATTACCGCCTTTCCTCCGCCCAATTTGTAGTCGGGCCAAATCATGGCGCACTTATTCGTCATGCCATTGCCAAGCCGCATGCAGTCCACTTCGGCCTCTTCCCGGCTGGCATAAGCCTTAAATCTTGTTCCGCCAAGCGCGGGTCCCAGCACCGTGCTGTGAATGCAAATGACAACCTCCAGACCCACCGGAGGAATCCGTCTATATATCAAATCTTCAAAATCGGTCGGGCAAAAAAGTTCGGGCATTGCGTTCTCCTTCGCATGAAAATGAACCCGGCTTTATGCTATTCCTCTTTTTTTTCGGCGTCAATGGATTTTTTAGCGCCTGCTTTGCCGGCCCGAAACGAGCAATTTTTATTTGAGCAGGATTCTCCGTGGGGAGATTCCACCAGAGGTGATGAGCATTCAATACAAAGTTTTCCGGTCGGTTTTCGCCAAGTGGCGAAATTGCATTCGGGCCATTTGGAACAGCCGTAAAAAGTCCTTTTGCGCCTGGTTTGGCGCACCACGATATCGCCCTCCTTACAAAAAGGGCATTTCATGTCTATCTTCGGCGGAGGCAGGGCTTCGGTAAATTTGCATTCGGGAAATCCGGAACAGGCGATAAAACGCCCGAAACGCCCCTGCCGTATGACCAGCGGTTTTGAGCAGTCGGGACACGTCCGGTCGGTCGGCTCGGATAAATCTTCTTTTTTAACGCTTTCGTATTTTTCGTTGAGATTTTTAATGAACGGCTCGTAAAAATCTTTCAGCAGTTCTTTGCTCTCTTTTTTTCCGTCAGCGATTTCGTCAAGCTTTTCTTCCATATTACGGGTGAAATCCACGTCCACGATTTCCGAAAAATTTTTCACCAGAATTTCATTTACTTTCTCGCCGACTTCGGTCGGCTGGAAACTTTTACGCTCGTCTCTTACAACATATCCGCGCTCTTCAATAGTTGAAATTATCGGCGCGTACGTCGAGGGACGCCCGATACCGAGACTCTCAAGAGTTTTAACCAAAGTGGCATCGGAGTATCGGGCCGGGCCCCGGGTCTGGCGTTCGGGTGATTCCAAACCGAGCAAGACAAGGCCGGACGGGCTTTCCAGACCCGGCAAAATAACATCTTCGGCTTTGGACGGATAAACTTTCAGAAAGCCCTCAAAAGTTATTACCGAACCCGAAGCTTTTAATTCGTAAGAGTTTTTGTTTTGGGCTTCAATTTTAATTACCGTGTCGTTATAGGCGGCATTGGACATTTGAGAGGCGATAAATCTGCGCCAGATAAGGTCGTACAATTTGAATTGCGATTTGTCTTCTATTTTTTCTTCCGCTTTGTCCGGACCAAGCTCTGGATTGGTCGGACGCACCGCTTCGTGCGCTTCTTGGGCCAAACGCGATTTGGTTTTAAACACGCGCCTTGAGCTGAAATTCGGACCGTATTCTTTTTTGATTAATTCCTCGGCTTTATTCAACGACTCTTCGGCCAAATTTACCGAATCGGTGCGCATATATGTAATAAGGCCGGTTTCGTAAAGCCGCTGGGCCATTAGCATGGTGCGCTTGGCCGAATACCCCAGCTTTCGGTAGGCGTCCTGCTGAAGGGTTGAGGTGGTAAAAGGCGGAAGAGGCGATCTTGAGCGCGACTTTTTTTCAACCGACAAAACTTTAAATCCGGCTCCTTTAAGATCTTCAAGCGCGGCATCAACTTCTTTTTTGTTGGTAAAGCCGGGTTCGTTTGGAACTTTTTTATTAACGCTTACAAGTACGGCTTTAAATTTAAGGCAGTCCCCGCTTTCGCCTTCGCATCCTTCCTTTTGTAAAACGGACTCTACGGTCCAAAAAATGACCGGCTTAAACGCTTTAACTTCGGCTTCGCGCTCAACTATGAGCCGGAGCGCCACCGACTGCACCCGGCCGGCCGAAAGTCCGCGCATTACCTTGCGCCACAAAAAAGGCGAGAGTTTATAGCCGACCAGGCGGTCAAGAACGCGGCGGGCCTGCTGGGCTTCAACCATGTGCATATTTATTTCGCGCGGGGTTTTAAGAGCTTCGTCAATCGCGCGCTTGGTAATTTCATGAAAAACTATTCTTTCTGTTTTTAGTTTTTCGTTTTTTATTTTTAATTTATCCGGATTTAGGGCCTGAAGAATGTGCCAGGCTATCGCTTCGCCCTCGCGGTCCTCGTCGGTAGCGAGAATTATCTCCGATGATTTCGCCGCGAGTGTTTTTAAATTTTTTACCGCCGGTTTGGCTTTTTTGGGTATTACATAATGAGGCTCGAAATCTTTTTCAACGTCAACGCCCAGCTCGTATGCCGGAAGGTCGCGGACATGCCCGAAGGACGACTCAACTTTAAAATCCCGGCCTAAAAATTTGCCGATAGTCTTAGCCTTAGTCGGGCTCTCTACGATAATTAATTTCATGTTTTGTGAAAAATTCCTCCTATGTTTTTTATTTTTCCCGAAAGCTCAAGAATCGTTAGCTTCTGATTCAGTTCC
This sequence comes from uncultured Candidatus Saccharibacteria bacterium, assembly GCA_964412115.1. GTDB lineage: Bacteria > Patescibacteriota > Minisyncoccia > HO2-45-28 > HO2-45-28 > HO2-45-28. The sequence continues at coordinate 8,190 of CAYPMM010000002.1, forward strand.
GATGAGGTTAGTCCGCTTTTGGGCAAAATCTCGTCAGCGCTTATCGGCTCTTCAAGCAAACCCAGTAAGTATTGGCCGTCCGTATCCGTTTTGTCAAGAGCCGGACCTGCGGTCTCAATTCCCAAAAGCTCCAAAATGTCTTCGGCCGAACGGATTAGAGCGGCTCCTTTTTTTAAAAGCAGGTTCGCGCCGAATGAATTTATGGAGCTTATCTCGCCGGGAACCGCGCCGACTTCGCGATTGTAATCCAAGGCCAAATCCGCGGTAATGAGCGCTCCGCTTTTTTGCGGCGCTTCCACCACCACTACAACTTGGGCGAGTCCGGCTATAATCCGGTTTCTTTGGGGAAATGTCCATTTTTCCGGAGGATGAGCCGGAGGGAATTCGGAAATTACGGCCCCGCCGTTTTTGGAGATCCTTACGGCAAGTTCCTTATTTTGCAAGGGATATATGTACCGCAATCCCGAACCAAGCACTGCAACCGTTTTGCCCGCTCCGTCCAAAGCTCCCCGATGCGCCCGGCTGTCAATACCCAAAGCAAGACCGCTGACCACCAATACTCCCGAGGAAGCAAGGTCTCTGGACAGCGTTTCGGCCGTTTCAAGTCCGTACCTTGTGGCTCTCCGCGTGCCGACAATAGCCGCAGCAGGCCCGGAAACGCAGTCTAAATCGCCCAGATAATATATTACCGCCGGCGGATGCGGGATTTCTTTTAAAAGTTCGGGATATTTTGGGTCGTCTTGAGAAACGGTTTTGATTCCTGTTTTTTCAAGCGCTCTCCATTCTTTTTCCGGGTCTACATCTTTTCTGGACTCAAGAAGCAAAGCGATGCTGTCGTCGCCCGTCTTTTCCTTAATTTCGCCGGGTCCTGCCGGCCACGCGTTTTCAAACGAACCGAAAGATTTCCGGAGTTTTTCCAATTTAAGAGCGCCCATGCCGTGTATAACATTAAACGCGTGGGCAAATTTGGCCTCTTTATACATGTATCAATGCGAGCGGGCCGGAACTAAATATAAGATTCTCTTAAAATGGCTTTAATTCTTTCCACAACTTCAAGGGGCGTGAGCTGGGCCTTAACCATATAGTCCTTGGCGCCCAAAGCTTTAGCGCGGTCAATATCTTCGCGCTGTCCGAGATTAGAAAGAACTATCACCGGAATTGATTCGATTTCCGGATCTTTTTTCATTTCTTCCAAAACGGCAAATCCGTCCTTTACCGGAATTATCAGGTCGAGCACGATTATATTCGGCTTTTCACTTTTGGTTTTTTTCAAGCCTTCTTCGCCGTCCATGGCTTCCGAAACTTTAAAACCCTCTTTTTTAAGTTTAAGAACCAAAAGGTCGCGCAAAAACTTGTCGTCTTCAACCACTAATACGGAATAGGACCTGCTTTGCGCGATTTTGTTTTCGTCGGGAGGCGCCGTTTTAATTTCGGCCGGAACGGCCGGGGAGACTAAATACTTATTCATTTTTTCCAAAACTTCGCTCGGCTCAAAATCCGCTTTTACCAGATAATCGACGGCGCCCAGGTTTTTTGCTTTCTGGAGGTCAACTGCCTGTCCCGAATTTGAAATTATTATGACTGGAATTGAGCTGAGATTCGGGTCCGAATGCATCTTCTCCAAAACTTCGTAGCCGTCAACTTTCGGCATGACAATATCCAAAAGCACCAAGTCGGGCTTTGACTCTTCAAGCGTTTTTAAAGCTTCTTCGCCGTTAGCCGCGACCTTAACTTCATGGCCGTTTAGTTCCAATTTTTTTCTTAAAACCCCGCTTAGAGCGTTGTCGTCTTCGGCTATTAAAATACGCGCCATATTTAGAAATTTATTTAATAATTCGTAATTAGAAATTTTTATACCCCCTCGTAAACTTCCGCGACTTGCGGAATCTTTCCCGGGTCGGTCGGCAAAAACGCCGTAAAAACACTGCCCTGCCCTTCTTCTGATTCTACCACAACGTCTCCGCCGTGTCTTTTCATTATGTTCTTGACTATGAAAAGGCCGAGCCCGCTGCCTTCGGTGTACATTTTAATGGCGTTCGCCCCGCGATGAAACTTGGTAAAGAGGCCGGCCAGCTGTTCTTTCGATATGCCGATGCCATTATCTTTAACTTCTATTTTTACGAGTTCTTTGTCGGCATAAACCCGGACTTCAATGAGCCCTTCGGATTTGCGGGCATAGCGTATCGCGTTGTCGATTAAATTGCTCACGGCTAAAGGCAGTTTCTCTTTGTCGTAAGTCACCGGCGGCAAAGGAGATTCGGGCGGGATAAATTTAATTTGGACATGATATTCCCGCGCCAAAATATCAAAGGAGTCGGTTATATCTTTAACCGTTTCGGCTATGTTTCCGGGTTCAAATTTATAACCGAAACGGCCTTCTTCTATTCTCGCGACATTCAAGAGGTCATTAACCAGGGAGATCATCCGCTCATTTGATTTAAAACCGGTGTTAAGAAGATTTTTTATGCCCGATTCTACCGGGCCCGCGTCCCCGGACAAAACCATGCTGAAAACCCATTTTATGGCCGAAAGCGGAGTTCTTAACTGATGCGCGGCCAGAGAAATGAATTCCGACTTTGTTTTTCCTATCGCCCTCTCGCGGCTGATATCCCGTATAACTTTTAAATACGAAAAAATGCGGCCCTGTCCGCTCATCACCGGAACCGTGGCTATCTGCAAATCCCGTTCAAGCGGATAACGAACCTTGAGTTCAATTAATTTGACGTGCGCGCCGTCGGCCTGGATGGCCCGAGCTTCTTCGGCTAAAATCGGGAACAAAACCCGCGAAAAAGAAGAAAATTTAATTTCGGCCGAATCTTTGGGTTCAAATATCCTGCCGACAACTTCCTCGGCCCGTACCCCTAAAATATTTTCGGCCGCGGGATTTACCAAAATAATCTTGAAATCTTCGGAATATTCAATAAGGCCGTCAGTGAGGTTGGATATTATGGCCGAGGTTTGGTTTTTTTCCAAACTAAGCGCGCCGAAAAGGCCCATAATGCGCTGCAAAGACCAAAAAAGAACGGCAAAAAGGCCGATGGCCGAAATGATAAAGAAAAAAGCAAAAACAATAACGCGGCGGCGAGGCGAAAAAGCCTCGTTAAAATCGCGTTCAACCACAACTCCCCAGCCAAGACTTTCAATCGGCAGTCCCACGGCAAAAACTTTTTGGCCTTCAAAGTTCACATACGAATCTTCGCCGGACAAACCATCCGCCGCCTGACCCCCGACTATCTTGTTCACCAGCGGGCGGTAAGACAAATTCTCGCCCCTTAAAACTATCGACGGATTCGGGTGGGCTATAAGATTTTTATTCTGGTCAACCACGTAAGCCAGTCCGCTCCCCCCGATGTTTACCTGCGACATCAAATCCCAGATAAAACGCAGATTGTTTTCCGCTATTAAAACGCCGACCGTTTCGCCGGAGGGGGCTTTAACCGACATGGAAATATCAACAAACGGCTCGGCAAGCAATGAAAAAAACACCGGGCCTCCGTATTCGCTTTTGCGCCCGCCGGCTATTTCTTCAAACGCGGCTTCTCCTTTGCGGCTGATTAACTCTTTAGCCGAAATAAACCTAGACCGGCTGATTCTTATTTTTTCCATCCCGTCAAGCCCCACGAAAACCGCTTCTTCTATGGATGTATTATTGTTAAGAAGCCTGCTCATTATTTCGCGCGTGTTTTGCGGTTCCTGTCCAATTAGATCCGCGGATTCTTTAATCGCCTTTCTGGTGGAGTCCACCGAACGCTCAAGAACGGAGCCGGCGCGTCGGGCAATTTCTAAATGCAAATCGGAAACCCCCCTGTTAAGGATTTCAATCGTGGGCAGAAGCCACAAACCGTTGCCGGCCAGCACCACGACCGCCAGAATCACTATGAGCGCGGAGAAAAAACGGATTTTATTCATTGACCTATATCACTTATTTTGCCATATAATATGTATTGTGGTAAATGCTTCGGTAAATTCTTGGCCCGATTTTAAAGAGAAGCTTTTGGCTAAAAGCAAAAGGCGGTTTTCGGATGAAGAACTGGTTTTAATCAGGATGTCTTTTGAGTACTCTGTACTCGCGCATGAAAACCAAAAACGCCTTTCCGGCGAGCCTTACATCAACCACGTCATTGACGTTTCTCTTGAGACGGCATCACTAAAACTTGACGCCAAAACCATATCGGCCGCCCTTTTACACGACACGGTGGAGGATAATGTCGCGACAATGCGCGACATAAAGAAAAAATTCGGGGAAGAGGTCGCCTTTTTAGTGCGCGGGGTAACCAAGGTGGACAAACTGAAATATCACGGGGTTGAACGCGCGGCGGAATCAATGCGCAAAATGTTTCTGGCGGTGGCCGAGGATATCAGGGTGGTTGTTTTAAAGCTGGTTGACCGCCTAAACAACATGAAAACTCTTTATGCCCTGCCCTCGGTTGAAAAACAAAAAAGAATCGCCTCCGAAACTTTAGAAATTTACGCGCCTCTGGCTGACCGGCTGGGAATGGGCGAAATCAAAAACGAACTTGAAGACTTGTCTTTTGAGTATGTTTATCCCAAAGAATACGAATGGATAAAAAAAGAAATCGGCTTAAAAATGCCCGAAAGAGAGAGGTACATAAAAAGAGTGATGCCGATGGTAAAAAAAGAACTGTCCGCGGAGAGAATAAAGCCGCTGGATTTGTCGGCCAGAGCCAAACATTATTACAGCGCTTGGAAAAAACTTCTCCGCTACGATATGGACTGGGACAGGATTTTGGATTTGGTGGCCTTAAGAGTGGTGGTCTCAAATGTTGAGGAGTGCTACGCGGTGCTGGGAATAATACACAAACTCTGGCGGCCGGTGCCGGGCAGAATAAAAGATTATATAGCGCTTCCAAAACCCAACGGCTATCAAAGTCTGCATACGACGGTTTTTTGCCTTGACGGACAGCCGACCGAATTTCAGATAAGAACCGAATCAATGCATCGGGAAGCCGAATACGGAATTGCCGCGCACTGGTTTTGGGACGAAGCCGGAAAACCAAAAAGAGGCGCGGAATTTGAGGGACATAAATTCTCTTGGGTGCGCCAGTTGCAGTCGTGGCAAAAGGAATTCAGGCGCGGCCAAAGCTCGGAAGAATTTCTGGAATCGCTGAAAATTGATTTTTTTAAAGACCGGATTTTCGTTTTAACTCCGAAAGGCGACGTGGTTGACTTGCCGGAAGGCGCGACACCGATAGATTTCGCCTATCATATACATTCAGAGATAGGCAATCGCGCCGCCGGCGCTAAAATAAATTCAAAAATGTCGCCGCTTTCAACCCCGCTGATTTCCGGAAACGTGGTTGAAATACTTACTCAAAAAAATAAAAAACCGTCATCCGAATGGCTTAATTTCGTAAAGACTTCTCTGGCCAGGGGCCGGATTAAGCGAGCGCTGGGAATAACCCGTCCGCCGGAGAAAACCGATGAAAACGAAATCGAGCTCAATATTACCGTTAAAAACCGCGTCGGAATTTTAAAAGACATAACCGCGGTTCTGGCGTCTTTTAAAATAAATATTGAGAGTGTCTCTAGCGCCGCTTCGGGCAACGAGTATCCGACAATTGCCGTTAAATTCCGGGTAAAAAAACGCGAACAGCTTGAGCGCGTCAAAACCCGCCTTAAAAAAGTGCGCGGAGTGCAATCGGTTGAAGAGAAAAATTAAACCGTAAAATCCTCCAGGTCCTCGGGGCGGGCGCGGGCGGTCATGATGTTGATTTCGGGTTCCGGCGAATCTAAAGATTCCGCGGGTTCGTCATTAAAAGGTTTTTCCGGAGCGGGTTCGGCTACGGACAATTTTTCTTCCGGTTTTATTTCCGCTCGCTGTAAAGCAACTTGATTTATCAAGTGCCTAAGCTCGTCTTCGGAGAAAAATTCAATTGAAATTTTTCCGCCGATTCCTTTTCTTTCTATATATACCCTGGTGCCCAATGCCTCGCGCAATCTTTCTTCAAACGAGCGCGTTTCAAAATCGGGTATGCCGTCGCGCTTTCGGACACGGTCAACCGCGATCCGGCGCGAGGCCTTTTCGGCATCTCTGACCGAAAGACGTTTAAAATATATATCATTGAATAAAGCCTCTTGTTCCTCCGGTTTTTCGGTAAGCATCATCAGGGCTCTCGCGTGCCCCTCCGAAATCCGGCTGTCGGAAATTGCCTTTTGTATGTAATCCGGAAGAGACAAGAGACGGATGGTGTTGGCGACAAATTCCCTGCTTTTTCCTACTTTAAGTCCGACATCGCGCTGGCGCATATTAAAACTATCCATTAATTGCTTAAAGGCAACGGCTCGCTCAATGGGATTCAAGTCCTCGCGCTGGACATTTTCAATAAGTGCCAATTCCAGTTTAACCTTATCCGCCGGCTCTGCCCGAATGATTGCCGGAACATGAAGAAGCCCCGCGATTTTGGCCGCGCGAAGTCTCCGCTCGCCGGCGATAAGCTCGTAATCAACGGCAATGCCCGATGTAGCCTCTCGTTCTTGGCGTACCACGACCAGCGGCTGTAAAATGCCGTATTGTTTTATTGATTCGGCAAGGTCTTTAAGTTTTTGCTCGTCAAACTCGCGCCTCGGCTGCAGAGGATTTGGTCTGACACTCGCGGTTTCAAGCCAAAAAATACTTTCGGATTTGTTTTCGTTTGGTAAATTATCGGGCATGGATATTTATAGACTATCAAATAAAAATCTTTTGACAATGGGTGTATAAACGAGTAGATTTATTAAAGATAACTTCCGGGCCCGGGTGGCGGAACTGGCAGACGCACAGGACTCAAAATCCTGCGAGGGCAACCTCATGGGAGTTCAACTCTCCCCCCGGGCACCAACAAAAATACGCACGGCGTCGTGCGTATTTAATTTTTTATTTTTTCAGTTCGGAGGCAATTATATTTCGCTGGATAGGATTTGTTCCTTCGTAGATTTCAAAAGCGTGAGCGTCATTGAGCAGGCGTCCTGCGCGATTTTCCTTCAAATACCCGGCTCCGCCGTGGATTAAAAGATTTTTATGCGCGAGGTCAATCGCTATTTCCGTAGTTCTGACTTTGGCGGCCGACGCCCATTTGCGAAAATCCGGCGCTTCAGTGTCCCGAAGAGTTGCGGCATACATAGTCCAAAATTCGGCCTCTTTGACCGCAATCGCCATATCCGCAAGCATGTGTCCGACTGCCTGGTGACTAATCAAAAGTTTTTCAAAAGTTTTTCTTTCTTTTGCGTAAGCAAGAGCATCCTCATATGCCGCCTCAGCCACGCCCCACGCCTGCGCTGAAATAAAAACCCGGCCGGACTCCAAGGTGTCCATAAAAACTTCGTAGCCTTTGCCAATCGGCCCAAGGGCGTTATAAATGGAAACCGGAGTATTTTCAAAATGGATCTCGCCGAAAGGAGCCGAGTGCAAACCCCTCTTTTTTTTCGGACTTATCTGATGGGTTTTAGAATGGCAACTGTCCAAATCAACAATAAACGCGCCGAAATCCTCGCCCTTGCCTATTGGCGGCCAGGCGGGTACGGATTTTAAGCGGGCTAAAACTATAGCGAAATCGGCAAAAGTCACATTGGTGATAAAAGCCTTGTCGCCTTTTATATTGAAATTGTAGCCTACCGCTGGATTTTGAACCCAGTCGGCCGAGGTCTTAATTCCTTTGGCATATGAACCAAAATCGGGTTCAGTCAGGCAAAAACATCCAAACTTTTTCCCCTTCATTGACGGCTTGAGATATTTTTTAACTTGCTCCGGTGTGCCATACTTGACCAGCGGGTACGCGACGAGCGAATTCGGAACGATATGTAAACTCAGGGTGCCGGCGGGCCAAACTTTTGCCAGCTCTTTAGTAATAAGCATCTGCGAAATTGAATCAAGGCCCATTCCGCCAAGTTTTTCAGGAACATTTGCTCCTAAAAAACCGGCCTTGGCCATTTCTTCAAAAAGATGCATTGGGCACTTTTCTTCTTCCTCATACTCGTCAACAATCGGCGCGAAATTGCGCTCTGCGAATTCCTTGGGCATATTTTGCAGGGCTTTTTGTTCATCGGTTAGGTTGAAATCCATAACAGCCTCCTTTTTCAATGTTTTTATCCGCCTTGATACTACCCTATTCTTTTTTGTGATACAATAAGAAACATGCTTTTATCACGGGATGCCATTTTAAGGCACATAAAAGAGGGCAATATAATTATTGACCCTTATGAGCCCAAAAAACTCAAAACAACCAGTTACGACGTAACGCTTGGCGAATATTTCTGGCGCGAATCGCATCCGAACGGAGGCCACACCATACATAACATATACGACGACGCTTCAACCAAGCGGATTTGGTCAGGGCCGCACGAAGCCAAAACAGCGGAAAAACTTTCGGAAGAAATGGATATGAAATTTTCCAACATAAAGCCATCCGACAAAATAATAATGATACACCCTGGAGAAACTATTCTCGCTCACACGCAAGAATACGTCGGCGGACGCGTGAAATGCGTCGGCAAGATGTACGCTCGCTCGTCACTCGGACGGAACTTTATTGAGGTCTGCAAGGACGCCGGCTGGGGAGACGTCGGATATTTCAACCGCTGGACGATGGAGGTGACGAACAACTCCCAGCACTTCACTATTCCTCTTGTCGTCGGCCGCCGAATAGCGCAGATGGTTTTTTACGAAGTGGAACCGATTCTTGACAGGGATTATTCGCAGGACAAAGGCAAATACCAGGTCGCAGGCGACCTGGAAAAACTTAAAAAAGAATGGAACCCGCACATGATGCTTCCTAAAATGCATCTTGATTGGGAAGTGAAAGAGTCTTAATATCCGTAAATACGTTCTTTTAGAGGAGATCGAGTTTTGACTGATGATGCTCACGGCCTGATAAGCGCCCTGGAAAAAGAGAGTATTTTGTTAAGCGGCCACTTTGTGCTATCAGGCGGGGATCATAGCGACAAATACATTAATCACGACGCGATTTACGCCAATCCTTTTCTTGTTTCCCTATGCGCGCGCATACTCGCGGAAAAAATATTCAAAAATACCAAAATAGAGACCGTGATCGGTCCGGCAATGGGCGGAAATACTCTGGCGCATGAAACAGCCCGATGGCTTTCGGAATCAAAAACTTCAAACATTAACGTAGCCTATAGCGAAAAGGTTGGCTCTGATTTAACAATAGTCGAAGCCCACAAGCAGTATGTCGCCGGCAGGGCCGTTCTTTTCGTGGACGATGCCCTGACCACAGCGCGCACGCTGCATAAATTAGTCAATGCGGCAAGACAAATAGGCGCGCGGCCGGCTGGAGTCGGAGTCATATGGAATCGCGGGGAGCTGGCTTATATTGACGGCATGACCATAAACTCAATCATAACTCAAAAACTCCGGTCCTGGTCTTACTCCTCCTGTCCGCAATGGCTCAAAGACATTCCGATAAACACAAATGTCGGCCACGGCAAAGAATTTTTGGAAAGTTTAAAATAACCAAAACACTCCAGTTAACTGGAGTGTTTTTTATATTTTGAGACGAGATGATTTATAAGATACGCGGAGATAATGCCGACAATGGCGCCTCCTAAAATATCGGATAGAAAGTGAACGCCGGCGATAACGCGGGCCACACCCATCGCTAAAGCAAAAAGATAAAATAAAATCCCCCATTTTCGGTAATAAATAAAAACAGCGGCGGCTATGGCAAAAAAGAAAGCCGCGTGTCCCGAAGGAAAAGAACCACCGCCGTCGCGCGCGACTAGTTTATAAACATCCAGAACTTCAAAAGGTCTGGGTCTGTCATAAAAAAATCTTATGATTTCCGTAATTACGTAGCGCGACAAAATTCCGGCGGCAATTGCCGTAAAAACCATCTTCCTCGCCTTTAACTCGTTTCTTTTAAGGTAGGCGGAAATTATTAAAAATGCTCCAAGTCCAACAAGCATCCACCAGCCTAGATATTCGGCTTTGAAAACAACTATCGCATCAAAAAACTGCCAGCGCCCCGCAAAACTGTTTAAATAATTAAAAATAATTGCATCCATTATTTTTTCTTAGCCAAAACTAAAAGATTTTTAAAAAGCATCGCGACCGTAAGCGGACCAATTCCGCCCGGAACAGGGGTAAATAAAGACGCTTTTTCGGCAACCGCCGGGTCAAAATCGCCTTTTATCTGGCCTTGTTCCCCGGAAGTTCCGGCGTCAATCGCGATAACTCCGTCTTTAACCATATCTTTTTTAATCAGACCCGCCTCTCCGGCGCCTGAAACTATTATATCGGCATTAGCGATTGCCTCTGAAAAATTGGGCGACTTTCTGGTCAGAACCGAAAAAGGCAGGTGTCTGCCTGAAAGCCATAAAGCAACCGGGCGGCCGACTAAGGACCCGGCGCCAATTACGACTATATTTTTATTCTCGAGTTCAACTTTGCTTTTCTCAAAAACACGCTCAATTGCTCCCACTACCGGAGGAACCGCCCCCGAACGGCCGTTTGCGAATTTTCCAACGGCTTCGGACGAAAGCACATCAACATCTTTTCCCGCGGGAATTGAGTCAAGAATATATTGGGCGCGCTGTTTTATCTCTTCCGGAAGCGGAAGCTGGATAATAACCCCGTTGTTTTTTTGGTCGTGGGTTATTTCTGAAATCCACTTGCGAAGTTTTTCGCGCGACTTCCATATTTCTTCAGGTGGTTTTTTTATTTCAACGTCAACGCCGATTGAACTCCCGACCGCTTTTTTTATTTTTATAAAACTTTCTGACGCCGGATTTCCGCCGATGTAAATCACCGCGAGTTTTATTTTTTTGCCGACAACCGCAACATCTTTTTTCAGTTCGTCTTTAACTTCCTCGGCAAGTTTCTTGCCGTCAACTATTTTGAACATGGGAATTTTTTAACGAAACGCGAAATCTCGTTTTTAATTTTTTTCGGATCCAGATTATTTTTCAAAACCCCGTCAATCCAGAGGGCGATTTGCTTCATTTCTTTTTCTTTCATTCCTCTTGTGGTCACGGCGGGAGTGCCCATACGGATTCCTGAAGGGTTGAAAGGAGAACGGCTGTCATAAGGTATCCCGTTACGATTCACAACTATGCCCGCCGATTCAAGAAGTTTTTCTGCGTCTTTTCCAGGAATGCCTCTGGCCCAGACATCAAGCAAAAAAAGGTGATTGTCCGTTCCCCCAGAAACGATGCGCCAGCCTTTCTTTTTTAGTTCGTACGCCAAAACTTTTGCGTTTTTAACAATCTGGCGGGTATATTTTTTAAATTGTGGCCGCATCGCTTCATTAAGCGCAACTGCGATAGCCGCAGTCTGGTGATCATGCGGCCCGCCCTGCCCTCCGGGAAAAACTGACTTATTTATTGCTTCTTCATATTCTTTTTTAAAAAAAATCAAAGCGCCCCTTGGCCCGCGAAGTGTTTTGTGAGTCGTAGTCGTTACAACATCCGCGTACGGAAACGGAGAGGGATAAGCGCCTCCGGCGACAAGACCCGCAAAATGCGCCATATCAACCATCAAAATCGCGCCAACTGAATCCGCAACTTTCCTAAATTTTTTAAAATCCAGTTTTCGCGAATAAGCAGAATATCCGGCAACAATCAGTTTGGGTTTTTCTTTTTTCATCTGCTTGGCTAGTTTTCCGTAGTCCAAAACTTCTGTCTTTCTGTCCACGGTGTAATGCGTCCACCTCCAAAATTTTGAAGTCAAACTGACTTTTGAGCCGTGTGAAAGATGCCCGCCTTGGTCCAGAGCTTGTCCGGCCATTTTTTCGCCCGGTAAAACCAGCGCCGAGTAAACAAAAAAATTAGCCGGCACGCCCGAAAGCGCCTGGACATTTACGCCCCACTTTTTAGGATTTAATTTAAAAAGTTTAAGCGCGCGCTCTTGTGCCAAACGCTCAACCTCATCAATAATTTCATTTCCGGCATAATATCTCCTGCCCGGATAGCCCTCCGAATACTTATTCGTCAAAACGGAACCGGTCGCCTCGCGCACTTCGCGCGAAGCGTAATTCTCGGAAGCAATTAAGTTGATAACCCCCGCCTGCCGCCTTTCTTCGGCCTTAATAAGGTCTTTCAGTTTTTTATCGGTCATTATTTAAGGATAATCTATTGACATCCTTTGGTGCAATGCTTAGTATTTGCCGCAGAAGCCGATTAGATTTGCCAACGGGAGGACAAAGCGTGTCGCTACAAAAATCCAGAAGGTTTAGAACGCGCATGTTTATCTGCGGAATTTTTGTCGGAATATCTTTAACATCGTTTTTGATGGTCGTTGTGATGAAAAGCGTAGGCGAGATGGTAACGCTAAACGACCAATCAATAGTTAGCCGTTTTATTCTTCCTTACTCTATCTCCGTGTTTTTGTTAATAACTTCTCCCATCGCGAGCATGCTTATGTACGATAGTGCGAAAAGGGCGATTAACAATACAGAAGAAAACCAATAGATAGGAAGCGGACAATGCGACCCGTCCCAAAAGGGGATGGGTTTTTGTTTTAAAATTAAATTTTTTACCACTGCTCCCGTCTGTGCTTCCGCCATATTTTACCACAAACAAATACTCCAGTTAACTGGAGTATTTGTTTGGCTTATTTATTTAGTTTTAACACGTAACAGCATACTAGACTTAATCGCGCGCCTTTTAATAAATAAAATTATTAATTTTTAGACTGCATTTCATAAAACCAGCGCCACCGTCCGCGGCCCCTTGGCGGAAGTCCTGCCTGCAATAAAACTTCTAAATCGTCAAGAAAAGTTCTTTTGTTTTTTTCTTTTGTAACAGCTGTTTTTATATAATCTAGATCTCCGGACTTTAATTTTTTCCATTGGTTTGCGACGGTCGTTTGGCTAACTTTCAAGTTTTTTTCTATTTCTTCAAAAGAATAATTATTTATGAGCATAAAAATAACGCCTAGACGTTTTGCCAGCATTATGCGCTCGGATTTGGTCAGAACTTCATTTAAAAATAATTTAGAAGATTTTTCGTCCCCGATTTTGGCAATAAAACCGGCAAAACGGCCGTTCATTTTTCTGTAAACATCTTTTTTAACTTTCTTTTTAGAAACGTTAGTCATGCTTATATAAATATACAATAACACAATCAACTAAATACTCCAGTTAACTGGAGTATTTATGCTATGTTAAAAACACAAATCCATATTCCAGCCTGCCGCCTCTCTTCGGCTTTAATCAACGCCCGCATTTTGTGGTCTGTCATTATTTAAGAATATCGCTTGAAATAAGTTTTTTCAATTCTTTTGCGCTCACCGCCCCTTCGCGCAAAATTTTCGGGGGCCAAATTGTGCAATCAAGAACGGTTGAGGGTTTTGACGAGAGCAAGTCGCCCACGTCCAAAATTAAATCCGGTTTAACTTTTAAATTTTTGAACTCCGCGATCAATTCATCAATTTTAGTATGCTCCCGATTTCCCGCGGCATTTGCCGAAGTGCCGGTAATGGGTCCTCCAAATTTTTCAATAATTTTTAAAACCAAGTCGTGATTCGGCATTCTAACGGCGATGGTCCCTTTCTGTGGACTTCGGAAGTCCACAACGCAAGTGATTTTTCCAGGCCAAACTTTCTGCAAAAATTTTTTAACCCTCTCATCTTTAACATCGGCCACTTTGTCCAGCATTTCAAAAGAAGAAACAAAAACAGGCAGTTTTTTATCTTCCGCCCGGCCTTTTATTTCAAAAACTTTTCTAACAGCATCTTCATTCCTGTAATCCGCCGCGAGTCCGTAAACCGTATCTGTCGGCACCACAACCACTCCGCCGGAAGCCAAAACCTCAACGGCTCTGTCAACCGCCTCATCAAAATTATTTTCACCGACTTTTACTATTTCCACAAAACAATTTTACGCCATAAAAACAAAAACCGCCACTGGTATGGTATCTCATGCCAGTGGCGATTTGGGCGGTTCGGTAAAAAGAAAAAGCGGGTTAACTCACCCGCTTTGTTTTTTGTTTTTGGTCTTCCTTGGTTTTTTATCAGATTTTTTGGCCAAAGAAGACCAGAGCTCCATTGTTTTTTTGTCACCACAGCCGCTCGCAATTCTTTCATCAATACCTTTTTTTATAAGAGCAAGTGTTCCGCCGGGTCGATGCCAAACAAAGCCCATTCTTATCTCCCTTTTGGCTTCTTTTCTTTTTCAATAGATTTTTTCGCCAGTTCAATCAGAACAAGGAATTGTCTCTCAGCAAAATACAATAGTTCTGAAATAGCTCTAGATCTTGCGGGCGAACCTTTTTTTCTAACCACAACCCCCCCCTCTCAAAGAACTGACCAAATCCCGAACTGCCTTTATCCTAAGATAAAAGCAGTTTTTGGATTTCGTCAAGGGTGCGGCAATCGTGGTCGCATTCCGCCTTTTCGCGCTGTCCCGCAAGCTCCGGACGCACAAGCTGAAAAACTTCTATCTGCGGAAATGCTTTTTTCACCGCGCCAACGGAGCCAGTATAATTATCATCTACAAATATCGCCTCTGATGTAGCGGCGGTTCTTCCGTCCGAAGCCAAAAGTTTGCCGATTTCTTCTGTTTTAGAGCGCCCTTTTGTTAAAACAATGTCATCAACTAATTTATCTATTCCGCTATGGACAATTTTTCTCATTTGCCAGTCGGGATGTCCTGAGCTTATAATTATCAAGCGCCACTCGTTTTTGCGCAAAAAATTTAAAAACTCGTCGACATCTTCATAGACAAGATCTTTCATCACGGAGACAACACTTTCGCTAAATAAAACCGCGAAGGTCTCTGGATTAAACTCCGGGCACCTGAGAGCCAGATGTTTGACAAAGTTGTCTTGGTGATAAACCTTACCGGAAGAAACCAGCTGGTCCCTATATTTTTTATAAATTAAGTCGAGCTCCGTTTCTTTGGCGCCAGCCAGACAAAAATTTTTTCTGGCCAAATCAATAAACTCTCTTGTTTTAAAAAGCACGTCATCAAAATCCAGAAGCGCCAATTTCATGCGAGTTTCATAATCACGTCCGCCAATTTTTCATGGTCGTGGCGGATAAGCTCGCCCTTTCTGGTCAGGTCGGTTTTTATAATTTTTATCTTTTTTGCTCCGGCCTCCCTGGTAAAAAACGGGTCAACGAAAAAGGCGCGTTCCTTTCGGTATCGCTTTAAAACCGATTCCGGAGGGGTTTTGTCGTTCATAACCACGGCGTCCAAAACATCTTCTCCAAGATAATTTTCAAGAACTTTCAAGAAATCTCCGGCCACAAAACCGTGCGTCTCGCCGTATTTGGTCGTAAGGTTGCAGACAAAAACTTTTTTGGCTTTTGACTCTGCTATTTCTTCCGAAACCCCGCGCACCAAAAGATTCGGCAGGACGCTGGTATAAAGATCGCCGGGACCTATAACTATCAAATCGGCTTGCCTTATGGCTTTGAGCGCTTTGTGATTGGCTTTGGCCTCGGGCTCAAGCCAGATCCGGTTTATCGCCAACTCGCCGTCATGCTTTGGGATATCAATATTCGTTTCGCCTTTTATAACCGCGCCGTCTTCCAATTCGGCCAAAAGCCTGACGTTTGAAAGTGTTACCGGAATAACCTCGCCGTTTTCAACAGCCAAAAGACGCGACGCTTCGGCAAGAGCTTTCTCAAAACCGCCGGATATTCTCTCCAGAGCCGTTAAAATAAGATTGCCGAAGTTGTGGCCGTTTAATCCGCCTTCTTGAAAGCGATAATTAAAAAGCTTGGCCAAAAGTTCGTCCGGATGTTTAGATAACGCGACCAGCGCCCGGCGCACGTCGCCCGTTGGCAGTATACCGAACTCTTCGCGTAAAATTCCGGTTGAACCGCCGTCATCAGCCATGGAAACGATTGCCGAAAGATAAACCGGCCGTTCTTTTAGGGCCGTAAGCACGGTATAGGTGCCGGTTCCTCCTCCGATAACAACGACTCTTTTTTCTTTAGACATTTTTTAGCGAGTTTAAAATTTCTTCGGCCTTTTTTAAATCCTCGGGGTAGCCGATTGGAATCCACAAAGACGACGGAACGGCAAAAATTTCACGCTCTTTGAGCATTTGTTCAATCATGGTTGTCAGATAATATTCGCCGTTTTCATGGCGGCTGGGTTCATATTCAAAAATACGGCCGTCGAGTACCATAGCTCCGGTTGAAACAATTTTTGATTTCGGATTTTCCGGTTTTTCTTCAAAATAAATTATTTTTCCGCGCTCATCGGCGTTTATGACCCCGAAACGCCGCGGGTCGTCAACTTCGGCCGTAAGTATCGCGCAATCGTGATTTAAAAGGCGCTCCAATCCTTCCCGTCCATGAATATCATCGGCAAAAAGCATTAAAAATTTGTCCGGCTCTAAATGCGCCCGGCAAAGTTTCAAGGCATGTCCGGTGCCCAGTTTTTCTTTTTGCCAAACATATTGAACTTTCAATCCTTTAAAATTTTCCCCCAAAAATTCCTGTATCTGCTCGCCTTTGTGGCCGATAACCACCACCAGCTCATCAATTTTTTTGGGCAAGTTATTAACAATGCGCTCAATAAGCGGCTTTCCGTTGATTTCCAAAAGGGGCTTTGGTTTTTCCAAAGTCAGAGGCCTCATTCTTATCCCCTCGCCCGCGGCTAAAATTACGCATTTCATGTTAAACTATATTTTTATAACCCTTATAACTTATTTATAATCCTTTATAACTTTTATAAAGTTTTATTCCACGGTTACCGATTTTGCCAAATTGCGCGGCTTGTCCACATCACGGCCTTTAAAAACGGCCATGTGATAGGCAAAAAGCTGAAGAGGTATTACCGACAGAATCGGGCTTAATTCCTCCATCGTTTGCGGAATTGTCATAATGTGATTGGCGTATTTTTTAATCTCAAGGTCCCCTTCGGTAGCCAAAACGATAATTTTGGCTTTGCGCGCTTTTAATTCCTGCAGATTGGAAATGGTTTTTTCGTAAACGCTGTCTTTTGGCGCGATAATCATTGCCGGAAAGGCCGAATCCACCAACGCTATCGGGCCGTGCTTCATCTCTCCTGCCGGATAGCCTTCGGCATGCACGTAAGAAATTTCCTTAAGTTTTAAGGCGCCTTCAAGCGAAACCGGCCAGTTGTATTTGCGCCCAAGATATAAAAAGTTGTCATATTTTGAATATGATTTGGCCAGACGCCGTATTTTTTCTCCGGAAGCCAGAATTTTTCTCGCTTTTGACGGAAGCGCCAGCAGTTCTTTAAGCAAGTCCGCGGCGGAGTCATTATCCATAACTCCGCGCATTTGAGCGAAATGAACTGCCGCCAGAGTTAAAACCGTCAATTGCGAAACAAATGCTTTGGTTGAAGCCACGGCAATTTCGGGACCGGCGTGGTTATAAATTCCGGCATGAACCTCGCGGGCAATGGATGACCCGACGACGTTAACTATACCCAAAGTGAGCGCCCCTGTTTTTTTAGCTTCGCGAACCGCTTCCAGCGTATCGGCCGTTTCTCCGGACTGCGAAATGGCGAAAACCGCCGTTTCTTTGCCGATAATCGGCATGTGATAACGAAATTCCGAAGCGTGTACGACTTCGGCCGGCAAGCGCGCCAGCTTTTCAAAAAGGTATTTGCCGATCAGCCCCGCGTAGTAAGAAGTTCCGCAGGCGACAATGGTTACCCGCCCAATATCCTTGAACGCTCCCTCAACCGACTCCAGCCCTCCAAGCTTGACCCGCCCCTCTTTGGCAAGCGCCCGGCCGCGAAGAGCATTTTCAATCACTTCCGGTATTTCGTGAATTTCTTTTTCCATAAAATGGTTGTACTCTCCTTTTTCGGCGTCATCCAGCGACCAGTCAATCATTTTCACTTCTTTTTTAAGGGGCTTGTCGGTATTTCGGCCGGTGCGCAAAATATTAAAAATTTTCTTTGATTTCGGGCTCAAAACCGCCATTTCGTTGTCGTTTAGATATATCACCTTTCTGGTGCGCCTTAAAACCGCGGCCGCGTCCGAAGCTATGATAAATTCATTTTTACCGACACCCAAAAGCAGGGGCGAACCGCGCCTCGCCCCGATAAGAATATCCGGTTCGTCAAGCGAAAAAACGGCGATGCCGAAAGTTCCGATAACATGCCTCAATGCCTGGGACACGGCCGCTCTCAGATCCGGCGCCCCGAACGCCAAAGCTCTTTCAATTAAATGGGTCAGAACCTCGGTGTCCGTTTCTGACCGGAAAACATGCCCTTCGCGGATAAGCGCTTCGCGGATTTTGTCATGGTTTTCAATTATACCGTTATGCACCATGTATATTTTATTTCCGCAGTCGGCGTGCGGATGGGCGTTTGAAACGCTCGGCTCGCCGTGCGTAGCCCAGCGGGTGTGAGCTATGGCCAGCCGGCTTTGGGGCGGATTTTTAAGTTTTTTTTCAAGCGCTGAAATCTTTCCGGCCTCCCTTTGCATAAAAACCCCGCCGCCTTCGGCAATCGCCGCGATGCCGGCCGAGTCGTACCCGCGGTATTCAAGGCGCTTGAGCCCTTCAAGCGTTATCTGAACCGCGTTTTTTTTGCCGATATATCCCACTATTCCGCACATGTGCCAAAAATTAAGGAGTGTTAACGACTATAATTTTTGAGCATCCGCCGAAGCCTCGCGCGAAGGCGGATATTCATTTATTCTCGACCACAAATTATTAAAAATAATTCTTTGAGTTTTTGCGATTTTTTCGTCACGCACCAAAACCCCAAAAGGCATATCGTCTTCGGCCACCGAAATTAAAGCCACCTTCGGCCCGTAAATCAAAATATAAGCCGGGGCGTCCGAATCAATCCATTTGCGTTCGGCCATTTTAAGATTTTTCGGGTCTCCGCCCTCGCCCAAGGCGATTACTTTTGTTTTGATGCCGCGGTTTACTTTTTCCCTGGTAAAGTTTGGAAAAAGCTTGTACAGGTAAGAACGCACCGATTTTGAGGAATAAAGGGCGTATTCTTTTTCGGGAAGCGTGTCCACAGTAATTAGAACATCTTCCAGTATGTTTCGGATTCCTTCGTTGGAGTCAAAGTATTCAACCGACGGCCTTCCGCCGCTTTTCAAGTAAAATGACAAAAGAGCCGGAAGGGCCTGGCGCACTCTTTCTTCACTGCGCTCAATTTTTTTCTTTTGGGCTTCGAGGTTGTCAATAATATTTTCGGGCGAACGGACGCTAAAATGCCGGCGTATACCCTTACGCTCGCTTGCAACCAGGCCCTTTTGCTCAAGGGAATTCAGAGCGTCATGAACCGACCCGCGATTTATACCGGTACGCAAGGCTAAGGTTCTTATTGAAGCCGAACCAAGAGGCAACAAAGCGCTATAGACTTGCATCTCTTTGTCAACCAATCCTATACCTTTTAGAGCGTCATTTACTTCAAGCATATATTTTAATGGTATTTTTTGATTATCTAAGTGTCAACCAATTTCCTACAAGAGCTGTGGATAACTTTCTTGTCAAGTTATCAAGACAACCTCTTATATTGACAAACGTTTTATTGCTTGCTATTCTATGTGGCAGTCCTGAAAATGGACTCCCAACATGATTCTAAACATAGCAGTGGGTTTGGCCCTCTCGCTAAACGTCCTTTTGGGGCTAAACCCGCAACTTATAGAAAAACAACAGGCTTTGGAAACTAAAAAAGAGCCTGAATATATAGAGGTCTGGATGACCGCTTACTCAAGCACGCCGGATCAAACCGACGATACGCCGTTTATAACGGCATCAAACACCGAAGTAAGACACGGCGTAGTCGCCGCGAACTTTTTACCGTTCGGAACCGAAATACAAATACCCGAAATCTTCGGCGACGAAATTTTCACGGTTGAAGACAGAATGCACCGCCGAAAAACCGATTTCGTTGATATTTGGATGCCAACGCGCCAAGACGCCAAAAAATTCGGCGTCAAACGGGTAAAAATTGCCGTCTTAGAAAAAATAGAAAAATAAAAGCCCGGCGAAATTTCGCGGGGCTTTTTATATTTTTTTATCATTTATTTTACTTTCTCCGCCTCTCAAGCTTATCCCAGCACGACTGCGCGGAAAACCAGCATACCAGCCATAAAATCAGCCAACCCGTAATGGCGGTGGGAGCGCTCCAAAATTTAATTGCGTCTTGCGCGCTTTCGGGATAAAAAACCAGCGTGAGTAAGAACGCGGCAATCGCGGCCGAGTGAAGCGTTTTTTTGTATTTGCCCCACCGATTCGCGTCCACATTTTGGTCAGCGCGTCTGTATCCAAAAGTTCTTTCGGCGGTTGAAACCGCATCCAGAATAAACAACAACGCGAACACAAAAACGGCGTTCCACGCGACTGTAAAAATAAAAGCGGCTGAATACGACCAATCCAAAACCTTATCGGCAAACGGGTCGAGCCACGCGCCAAAGCGGGTTTTTCCATCCTTTTTGGCGAGTAAGCCGTCAAACAGGTCGGTCAAAGAAAGCGCCAGATATAAAATAAGCATCGTAAGCGGCGGCCAATGCGCTTCAAGCGCCGGGTATTTGCCGGGATAAAAAAGCTGAAGGCCAAGAATAAAAGCGAAAGGCGGACCAAAAATAATTCTTACCAAAGACACCCGGTCGGCGCGGGTCATATCAAACTCCGCTCAAAGAACTTTGAGTATTTATACCACAGACTCTCCGGGTTTTCAACTACAAAACCATGTTTACCAAGCGTCCGCGGGCAACAATTATTTTTTTAGGTTTTTTGCCGGCAAGTATTTCTTTTATTTTGGGGAGTCCGAGCGCTTTAGTTTTTATTTCTTCTTCGCTGGCATCGGAAGGCGTTTCAAATTTATCGCGCACCTTGCCGTTAATCTGGATGATTATTGTTTTTGTTTCTTCTTTTGTTTTTTTCTCGTCGTATTCAGGCCATTTTGATTCATGGATGCTGGTTTTCTCGTCCCAAAGCTCCTCCGCGACAAACGGCGCAAATGGCGCCAAAAGTTTCAAAAATATCTTAAAACTTTTTTCGCCGCATCCTTCCTCAAGCGCCGTAAGTAAAATCATGAGCTGCGAAATCGCAGTATTATAATGCAGTTTTTCAATATCTTCGCTGATCTTTTTAATTGATTGGTGTAGTATGGTTTCTGCTCCGGCATTACTTTCTTTGCCAACCTTGTCTTTCAAATTCCAAACGCGGTTCAAAAACCTGTCTATTCCAGCGATTGATTCGTCGCGAAAATCCCCGCCCTGTTCAAAAGGACCCAAAAACATCAGATACATTCTTAAAACATCCGCGCCGAATTTTTTAATATACTCGTCAGGATTGACCACATTGCCTTTGGACTTGGACATTTTCGCGCCGTCTTTAATCAAAAGCCCGTGCGCGCGGAATTTTTCAAATGGTTCCGCAAAATCAATCAAACCCCAATCATTAAAAACTTTAGTTATAAATCTGGCATACAGAAGATGAAGAACCGAGTGTTCCGCCCCCCCTATGTACATGTCCACGGGCAGCCATTTTCTTGCCCTAAGCTTGTCGAAGGGTTTTTCATTATTTTCGTGGTCAATATATCTGAAAAAATACCATGCTGAATCCAAAAATGTGTCCGAAACATCCGTTTCCCTTCTTGCCTCTCCCCCACATTTAGGACATTTTATTTTTACGAAATCTTCAACAGTAGCTAGCGGCGACTTGTCGGTACCAGTCGGGTGAAAATCTTTAACGTCGGGCAAAAGCACCGGCAAGTCTTTTTCGTCAACCGCCTGCCAATCGCATTTTTCACAATAAATCATGGGAATCGGCGGGCCCCAGTAGCGCTGTCGTGAAATCAACCAGTCGCGGAGATGATAATTTACCTGCGCTCGCCCTCCGACTTTCTTTATTGCCTCATTTTTGTCAACTAAAGGCGCGCCGCTTATCGGCAAATTAAACTTTTCTGCAAACTCTCGGTCTCTTTCATCGTGCGCGGGCACGGCCATAATAGCGCCGGTGCCGTATCCCGCCAAAACATAATCGGCAACCCAAATCGGAATTTCTTCATAGTTGGCCGGATTTATCGCCTTTATCCCCGCCAGTTCAATGCCAGTTTTTCCACGCCCTGAGCCAGTCGAAGGGTCGCCTTTTTCGGCAATTCTTTCTTCTTCTGTCTTTCTTTTGGCGCTTTCAACATATTTTTTAACCTCTTCGTAATTTGTAATTTTAGATTTTAATTTTTCCACAAGCTCATGTTCCGGCGACAAAACCATGTAAGTTGCGCCAAAAATCGTGTCCGGCCTCGTCGTAAAAACATTAATTGAAAATTGTGAATTGGGAACCTGAAAATTTATCAACGCTCCTTCCGATTTACCAATCCAATTTTTTTGCGCTATTTTTACTCGTTCGGACCAGTCAATCTTTTCTAAATCATTTAAAAGGCGTTCGGTGTAATCCGTTATTTTGAAAAACCACTGCTCAAGTTCTTTTTTTATGACTTCCGTCCCGCATCTTTCGCATTCACCGGCCAAAACCTGCTCATCTGCAAGCACGGTAAGGCATTTAAGACACCAATTAACCCTCGCTTTTTTGCGGTACGCTAGGCCTCGCTTAAACATTTGTATAAAAATCCATTGGGTCCATTTATAGTACTCGGGGTCATATGTCTCCAATTTTTCATCCCACGAAAATCCGTTGCCAATCGTTTGAAGTTGGCGATAAAAATTTTTCTCGGAAATCTTGGCTTGCTCTTTAGGATGCTTTCCGACCTTAATTGCGTAGTTTTCGGAGTGAATACCAAAGCCATCAAGGCCGATGGGTTCAAAAACATCTTTGCCCTCCATCCTCTTTTTTCTGCCGTAAATATCCGCACCGACGAATGCGTAGACATTCCCCACATGCAAACCTTCGGCCGAAGGATACGGAAACATCATCAGGTTATAAAACGGATGCGCGGCTTCATTTAAGTCCGGCTCATATGTCTTGTCCTTAAGCCATTTAGCGATC
>CAYPMM010000002.1:31057-62527 GCA_964412115.1 uncultured Candidatus Saccharibacteria bacterium
GAAACATCATCAGGTTATAGAAAGGATTTTTAGCCTTATCCAAATCGGGTTTACCCTGAGCGAAGTCGAAGGGCTCATATGTCTTGTCCTTAAGCCATTTAGCGCTCCACTTCTTTTCTATTTTTTTAAAATCGTAATCGGGCATATATGCGTCTTATTCTAACTATTTTTTGAGGCGTTGACAATAAAAAAAACTGCGTTAGGATAAGGGTGGTTTTTGACAACAAAAAGGGGAAGTAAGATGAATTCTGTTCGCGAGCGCATTCAGGGACAGCTTTCAAACAAGGTTTATCCGAATCCTGCCGACCCGGAAGTCAAACAAAAACTTGCTGACGGAATTGAGGAATTTAAGAAAAACTATCTTGGAAAATATTTTCCGTGGATTTTTTATAGAGATGAATACTCCAGCATAAAACATTTTACAACTGTTGACCCAAACACGCCGACAACGGTGGTGGGCCGCTTTCCGGCATTTGATCAAATGGCGCTCTCTAGTTGGGTAAACATTAACGCCGAAAATATTTATAACGCCGGACGCAGATTTTTTGAAGAAAATCCTTGGCCCAAGCGCGTAGAACTTCTTGAGACGATTTCACAGGTTGTCAAAGAGCGCTTCTGGCTTCTGTGCGCCGCGAAAATGTACGAGACAGGCCAATCCATTGCCGAAGCTATTGGTGAGACCGACGAGGAAGTCGATTTTCCTCTCGTGAATGCTATGTATCTTGAGGACATCAATCGCGACCTGCTTATTCCAAGCCCCAAATTCGCGGGCGACATAAATGGAAAACGCCTTGTTCCGCATGGCGTGTCCGTCGCGGCTGGACCGTTTAACTTCCCCGGCGCCATTCAGATGGACGAAACAACAAAAGCCCTTGCGATGGGCAATGCCGTTGTTGTAAAGCCGTCTCCGAAAGCAGCTCTTTGCGGATATCTTGTCTGGGAAAGCATCAAAATCGCGTTTGAAAGAATGGGTATTGAATGGCGCGGTGTGGTCAATTACGCTCCGGGCGGAAAGGAAGTGGTTGACGCGTTTCTTTCAAATCCTTATGTTTCGCATTTTTCTTTTACCGGCTCAAGCGCTGTTTTGAAAGAAATTAGACGCAACCACGGGGACCTTCTCCGTTATGGCTATCATGGCAAAGCGGAGCTCGTTTATGGTTCGGCCGAAACAAGCGGGGTAAACGTTTTTGTTGTCTGCAAAGACGCTGATCCGGAGCATGCCGCGCGCGAATACGTAAAATCATTCATAGGGCGATCCGGTCAGAAGTGTTCTTCCGCGAGGATCGCTTTTGTGGACGAAGAGGTTCTGAACGCGTTTTTGGACGAGGCGTGCGAGTGTTTGGAAAAAATCCGATACGGCGACGTTAAGCAGGGCGCCGATCTCGGCGCCATGATTACACCTTCGGATAAAGAGAAACTCGTAAAACAAATAGAAGATCTTGGTAAAATAGGCCTTGTGAGTATGCATGTGTACTTCGAAAAAGAGATTAATCAGGTTTCGGAAAGCGATTTCCCGCCGACCATTTTGATGTTTGACGGCATAGTTGAAGACGAAAACGACATGCTGACCGTTATGAACACAGAGTTTTTCGGACCCGTAAGCACGATTGTGCCGTTTGACAACCTTGATGAAGTTGAACGGGCATGCAAACTTTCCGACTTCGCCCTCACCGGCTCCGTATTCTGCCTGGACTTGGAAACATTTAAGCGAATGCTGCGCGTAATACCTGCCGGAAACCTGTACTGGAACAGAAAATGCACGGGTGCCCTTGTTGACACGGAATGTTTCGGCGGTCTTCGTTCCGCGTCGTCTCCAAGCGGAATAAAAGGCAAAAATTCGCTTGCCCTTTTCGGAAGCCAGCAGACATTTTCCGGATTTTATCCAAAAGGAGCTGACGACGAGCAGAAGAAAGCCATAAAAGAGTCACTTGAAAAACAGGGTTTCAACCTCTCAAAATGGTAATTTCTAAAACACGACTCCCCGATGTCCATCGGGGAGTTTTTTGTTTTAAACTCAAATTTACCAAACCGTCACGATCGTAGCGATGTGGTAAATTTGAAAATGACTAAAATTTTAGGTTAAAAACCTTTTTGGCGTTATTCGCGGTGATTTCGGCTATTTCTTCAAATGATTTTCCGTGAAGCTCTGCCAAACGTTTAGCTACTTCCGCCACATAAAGAGGTTCGTTGCGCTTTCCGCGATACGGAATGGGAGCGGCAAACGGAGCGTCGGTTTCAATCAGAATTTTATCCAAGGGCAAAAATTTTACGACTTCGTCATACATACTGGTAATAGTAATGACGCCTGAAAAAGAAAAAGAGAATCCCATCTCTAAAAATTTTTCGGCGACCGAAATTGAGCCGACAAAAAAATGAACATTTCCCGCCTCAACGGCGGGCAGGCCCCCTCCAGAATCCGCTCCTTCTTCTTTCAAAACACGAAGCATATCCAGATACGCGTCATCAGAATAAGTTTTATCCTGATTTTGAGATGGCCTGCAGTGAAGCATCAAGGGCTTTTTTATTTTTTTAGCAAGTTGTACTTGGGCTCGAAAAAATTCTTCTTGCTTTTTACGAGTATCGGGCTCGGTCCGATAATAATCGAGCCCGCACTCGCCAATCGCTACGACTTTAGGGCGCGCGGCCAGTCTTTCATAATCTTTCAAATTAAAACCCTCGGCAAAGTCAGTCGGATGAAGTCCGGCCGTGGCCCAAAAACCATCATAAAGTTCCGCAAGCCTAATCGCCTCCTCGGACATTTTCAAATCAGTCCCGACATTGATACAGCGCACCCCGCCCTCAAGCGTGCGTTTTATGACTTCGTCCCTGTCCTCATCAAACGCCTTAAACTGCAGATGAGTATGCGAATCAATCAGCATTTTCCTTCCTCGCGAATAACGGGCCGTCAAGTTTAACGCGAACCTTGAGCCATTCTTCTTTTGAATCGGACTTGACGCCAAACGCCTCCAGAATTTTTTCGGATGTGTCCGGCATAAATGGTTTAAGCATCCAAGCAACGCTCAAAGCGCCATAGGCCAGATTCCACAAAACCGCCTTCGTTTTTTCAGCGTCCGTTTTTATAAGCTTGAATGGTTCGTAAGTCTGAACGTACGCGTCAAGCTCGCCCAAAAGCGCCCAAATAACATCAGCCGCCTGTTTCAGTTGATAATTTTCAAAAGCATTTTTGTACGCGGGCCACACTATCTGGTCTATAAAATAAGGAGGGCAAGGGTGTTTTTTTATTGAGACCGCCGAAAGCTCCTCGTCAGACGGCCGCTCTAAAACACCGCCGAAATACTGCTCAATCATTTTGGCCACGCGGCTTATATAATTACCAAGACCATTGGCCAGACCGACATTATATGCCTCTCTA
Source organism: uncultured Candidatus Saccharibacteria bacterium (assembly GCA_964412115.1). GTDB lineage: Bacteria > Patescibacteriota > Minisyncoccia > HO2-45-28 > HO2-45-28 > HO2-45-28. The sequence continues at coordinate 34,431 of CAYPMM010000002.1, forward strand.
AATCGTTCCTCGGTAAAATCTCCGTCCTGAAAAGGGGATATTTCTTTTGTGAAATAAAAACGAAAAGCGTCCGTGCCGTAACGCTCAACCAAGTTAAAAGGGTCAACAACATTTCCGATGGTTTTTGATATTTTCCTTCCTCCGACTGTCAGAAACTCGTGCACAAAAATCATCTTCGGAAGCGGAAGTCCGGCCGATAGAAGCATTCCCGGCCAGATGGCGGCGTGAAACCGCAAATTGTCTTTTCCCAGCACGTGAATATTGGCCGGCCACCACTTTTTCCAGTCGTCTCCTCTGCCGTAGCCAATCGCGGAAACATAATTTGTGAGAGCGTCACCCCACACATACATTGTGTGTGAATCGTCTCCGGGAACGGGAATGCCCCAGGAAATATCTTTCGCCGGACGCGAAAAACTTACATCCTCAAGCCCGTCCGCCATGAACGACAAGATTTCATTTTTTCTGCTTTCCGGGAATACTCGCATCTCCCCAGATTCAATTGCTTTGCGAATCTGATTCTCATGTTTTGAAAGGCGGAAAAAATAATTTTCTTCTTCCAAAACCTCCGGCTCTTTGCCGTGGTCGGCGCACTTACCGTCCACCAAGTCCTTTTCCGTCACAAACGCTTCGTGCCCCACGCAGTAAAGTCCCTTATACTTTTTTTTGTAAATGTCGCCGGCATCCGCGAGTTTCTTCCAGATTAAAATAGCCCCTGGCCAGTGCCGTTTTTGGTCAGAGGTCCTTATGAAATCGTCCCAAGAAAGATTAAGCGCTTCTTTCATCGCGCGAAAACGAGCGGAGTTTTTGTCCGCCAGTTCTTTCGGAGTTATGCCGAGTTTTTCTGCTGACCGCACGTTTGTCGCTCCGTGTTCGTCCGTTCCGGTTAAAAACCAAACATCTCTTCCCTGCAGGCGATGATAACGCGCCATAACGTCTGCCCAAAGCTTTTGCACCGCATGCCCTATGTGCGGGGGGCCATTAACATAGTCAATGGCCGTAGTAATATAAAATTTTTCGGCCATTATTTCATCTGTTTCTTCTCAATGACATCGTTTAGAAACTCAACGAGTACCGCGGCCAAAGGCACGGCCAGAAGCAAGCCGAGAAATCCGCCAAGCTCTCCGCCGATTATTAAAGCTATAACCACTAAAATAGGGGGCACGCCGACGGCTTTTTTAAAAACAACCGGCACTATCAAATGGTTTTCAAACTGCTGAATTATAAAGTAAAAAATTATTATCACAAGGCCAAGCGCCGGTTTCTGTAAAAACGCGACCATAACCGCGGGAATTGCCGCGAGCACCGGCCCGAAAACAGGGATAAGCTCAAAAATGGCCGCAACCACCGCGAGCGACAGGGCGAATTTAACCTGTAAAATGGTGAGCCCTATGTAGACCATGACCCCTATTAAAACTCCCAAAAGTATCTGCGCCTGCATCCACCCGCCTATTTTTCGCCTGGCTCTGGACCACAAATTCAATATATATTCCTCAGACTCAAGAGGCGTTATTATTTTTAAAAAATTCTCGATTCCCTTTTCCTGCACCGAAAGATAAAAAGATATAACCACGACCAAAATGAAAGAAAGCGCTCCGCCGAAGACGAGCGAAGTGGCCTGGAAAAAACCTCCGGCTAGCTGTTCTAAATAAACTCTTGAATTGTCCAACAGACCGGTGATCGCGGTTGAGATTGAAATTGGGAGTTCGGGCACGAATTCAAAAAGAGCTCCGGAGGCGGTCTGGAACAAAGATTCCGAAGAAACCAGAGAAATTTCCGAAAAAAGAGGCGGGACTATGAGCGAAAAAGCGGCTGCCAAAAAAGCAAAGGATATGATGTAGACCAAAATAACGCTTAAAACTCTCGGCAGGCGATAGCGCATAAACCATTGAGCCGCCGGCTCAATGGCTGACGCGATTACAACCGAAAGGAGTATCACCGCCACCACGTTCCTTATCAAATACAGAAAAACAAGCCCTAAAATTAAAAGTATGGCGCGTATGAAAGTTCCGGTTGAAATTTCTATTTTTGTGATTTGGGGCATTAAATTCCGGCCAAAATTTTTTCATAGCCGGCAGTGTTTTTGTGCGGACCTATGGCCGCGAGGTTAATTTTGCCGGGCCTGATCAATTCTTTGGCCGCTTTCATAATATCACTTTTTTGAACTTTTTCAATGTGGCTTAAAACTTCCTCCGGAGTTTCTATTTTTTTATAAAACAACGCCTGCTCTCCCAAAAAGGTCGCGATTTCGTCGGAAGACTCAAAAGAAAGCGCCATTGAGCCCCGCAAATAATCTTTGGCGAATTTTATTTCACTCTCCGAAACGCCATATGTTTTTACGTCTTTAAGAATTTTCACCATCAGCTCCACCACCCGCCCCAGATCTTTATGCGGAATTCCGGCTGAAGCCGCCAAATAACCCGAGTCGGTATAATGCTGGGCTGATGCGTGGACATAATAAGCCAAGCCGAGTTTTTCGCGTATTTCCATGAAAAAACGGCTGGACATGTTTCCGCCCAAAATAACGCCCAAAAGCCCGAGAGCATATCTGCGGTCGTCAAACATGTCATATCCGCGAAAACCCAAAACCAAATGGGTCTGGTCGGTTTCTTTGAACATCAAATTAACTCCGGATTTTTTTTGAACTTCCTTGGTCGGTTTTTTTGAAAAAGCTCTGCCTCGCTTAAAAGACGAGAAGGCTTTGATTATTTTTTTCTCGGCGCTTTTGGCGTCAATATTGCCCGCGGCAACCACCAAAGCATTTGAAGCAACATATTGTTTTTCTTTATAATCCAAAATCTCATCGCGTTTTATGCGGTTGACTATGGACTTGGTTCCGGCAATATCCCAGCCGGCAGGCTGGTCGCCGTAAAGCAGTGTTTCCCAAAGGTCGCCGATTTTTCGCTGGGGCATGTCTTCGTACATGCTTATTTCCTGGATTATTACTCCGCGCTCGCGCTCAATTTCGTCGGCCTTAAAAAGGGGTTCAAGTAAAATATCCGAAACTATGTCTAGCGCGGAATCAAAATGTTTTCCCGCGGCTTTAACCCAATAGCCGGTTACTTCTTTGGATGTAAACGCGTTATGTTCGGAGCCAAGCCCGTCAAGCGCGCGATTAACCTCGCCCGGCTCCGGCCGGTGTTTGGTGCCTTTGAAAAACAAATGCTCCAAAAAATGCGAGATGCCGTTGATATTTTTGGTTTCGTATTTTGAGCCGGTGCCGACCAAAACCAAAAGAGTCATCGCCTCAGTCCCCGACATTGGGGCGGTTATTACTTTAAGCCCCGACGGCAATATTTTTTTGTGGAATTTCATATTTAAATTATAACATTGTTTTAAATAAAATACACACCGATCAATTTTAAAAAAGCCCCCAAAGGAGCTTTTAGAAAATTTTATTTATTTTCTATTTCGATTTCCAGCTTACCGCCGGATTTTTCAAAATATTTGAGGTCAAAAGACTGCCCGTCACTTGAACGCCCTATACCCCTCAAAACATCTCCTTTGTAAATTACCATTCTGCCAAGGTGGTCTCTTTTTTTAATAATCAACTCTTTAACTCCGCCTATTTTTTGGCTCAATTCAATATAATCAACGAAAGCATTCAATGAACTTCCGACCCGAACGGAAGCAGGAACCAAAATAAACGAAATGAGGGCGGCAAACAGCATAACGGTAGCAAGCCAAGCAAAAAATACTTTAAATCTTATAACCCTCTTTCTTTTGGAGTGTTTGTGTTTCCTGCGTATTCGCATCCTGCGACCCACCGATGTCCCACCTCTTAAAAAACAGTCTACTTATATTATAAACACTTTTTTAAAACCGTTTCTTAACAAAGTGGATAACTAAAAACAAAAAAGGCGCCTTGGGCGCCTTTAAGAAATTTGAAAGGGTTTAACTCATGCGAACCAATGTGTGAGAAGCGGGCCGAATGTCACACATGGGGTGTTTTTCACGCAGTCTATCATGCTCTTCTGAAATTAAGGCGTTTACGGTTTTCGCTAAAATTGATTCCGCCTCTCTGTCATTACCAACAGGAGATTCTACATCAAAAAATCTGCCGAATTGAACAAAACCGCTGAAAATTGTCTTATAAACCGCGACTTCTTTTTCCACATGAAAGACGACGTGGAGATAAAACCTCACTCTTTTCTCCTTTCAAAAGGGCGTCAAAACCAAATCTAGTCTAACGTGTTTTGAAATGCCGGTCAAGCTATTGGATTTTGTGACGAGTTTGCTCCCCGATGTCGCGGTCGCGATATTTCCGCGACATTCCACAAAGAAAACAAAATTTACATATTTCTTGCGATAGCAAGATTTATGTAAATTCTTTAATAAGAAACATTTTTACGCAAGAAATAATTTTGTGGGCCTTAACAAATTCTTCGGTATCTCTGTAAACATCGTAAGGGCAAACCCAAACACTTTTTTGAAGCTGTTGATACCCCATTTCAACCAACGCTGTTCTAAAAATTTCTCTTAGTATCTTTTTATTTTCGGGAATATCAAAAATAACCATAATCCACATGCCGTCTTTTCTTTTTTTCTTTTCTTTCATCCTTCTTCTGGCTTTGAGAGCCTTCTTTGACCCTCTTAGAGTAAGAATAATGCCCTCCACCGCCTCTAAAGATTTCATCTTTATGTATCCCTGTTCGCCCAAATATTCTACAAACTGTTTAAAACCCCGTTTGGCATTTTCTTTCTCGTATTCGCGCCGCATACGCCCCATGTCAGGATGAACCACGTCGGACATGCTTCGGGGAGTAAGAGAGTAATAGGCGTCGTCCGCCTTTTCCATAAGTTCGTATAGTTTTAACAAAAATTTGTCTGTGATGGAAACTCTCATATTGTTTTGATTTATTGTTTGGCTTATCTCAACTTATTTTTTATTTTAACATATTTCTTGCTATCGCAAGAAATATGTTAAAGATGCGTATAAGATTTGAAGAAGCGCGTTAATGTGGCTCAAAAAAAACGCCGAACCTTCCAGGTTCGGCGCAAATCAGTTTTTTAAGCAATTATTGCTTAGTAATTCTTTTGAATATATTCGGGTTCATGCCAAGCTTTTTGTGAGATACTAAACAACTGACAGATGCAACAAATAATGTGATGAGGCCGTAAGGTATGATAAGTAGTGAAAAGGTAATGTCTGGTCCGCGCCATTCAGGATAAATCTTTACTGAATCATATTTTATTATAGCCGCGCCCAAGTAGCCAAGAAACAGCCACGCCACAGCAAACCAAATAGGAGCCGGAACGTAGAACATGCGTCCATCCCCGACTTACAAAAAACAACCTGCCCTAATTTAGCATATCTTTTATATGCCCGTCAAGGTCTTGTATTTTATGACGAGTTTGCTCTCCGGTGTCGCGGTCGCGGACGGTTGCGGTGCCGTCTTCCAGCGTTTGGTAGTCAACCGTAACGCACCACGGGGTTCCGATTTCGTCTTGGCGACGATAGCGCTTGCCGATATTGCCGTTGTCGTCAAATTCAACGGCTCCAAATTCTTTTTTTAAGTTTTTGTAAACCTCCCGCGCTTTTTCAACCAAATCGGGTTTGTTTTTTACCAAAGGAAAAACGGCAACTTTTACCGGAGCGATACTTGGATTTAATTTCAAATAAGTTCTCATCTCTCCGCCCAGCTCATCCTCGGTATAGGACGATGTCAAAACCGCAAGAATCGTGCGCCCCAAACCAAAAGTCGGCTCAACCACGTGCGGAATAAATTTTTCTCCGCTCGCGGGGTCGGTATAGCGCAAATCTACTCCCGACTCTTTCATGTGACTGGACAAATCATGATCGGCGCGATAAGCCAAGCCGTAAAGCTCTTTTTTGCCGAAGGGATATTCAAATTCAAAATCAATCGTCCGTTTTGAATAATGCGCCCGATCGCCTTTCGGAACTTCAAGTTCCGAAACCATGTTTTTGTCTATTCCTACTGCCTCAACCCACTCCCACATTTTTTTTCTCCATCTTTCAAAATTTTCTTCCCACTCTTCTTCTCTCACAAAGTACTCAAACTCCATCAAGTCAAATTCACGAACTCTGAAAAGAAAATCGCGCGGTGAAATTTCGTTTCTGTAGGCCCTGCCTACTTGAGCAATGCCGAACGGCAAAGTCGCGCGCATCGTGTCTAAAACATTTTTGAAATTAACAAACATCCCCTGCGCTATCTCTGGACGCAAATAACCGTCTTCGGTTTTAAACATAAGATTAAACTGGCGAGAGGCGCCTAATTTTCCTCCGCACTCCGGACATTTTTTTTCACTTGCAATCTGGTCGGCGCGAAAGCGTTTTTTGCATTTTTCACACTCAACCATCGGATCCATAAAACCCTCCAGATGCCCGCTCGCCTTCCAGACTCCTTCGGGCATTATGGTTGTGGTTGAGATGCCATACATATCATCACGGCTTTTCACAAAATGCTCCCACCAAAGCTCTTTTATGTTGTGAGCGAGTTCGGCGCCATAAGGCCCCAAATCCCAAAAGCCGGCGAGCCCCCCGTAAATTTCGGAGGCAGGATACACAAAACCGCGCCTTTTGGCGAGCGAAACTATTTTTTCCAAATTGGATTCGGCCATTTAGAAATTTTAAGCCTAACGGACGTAATTGACAACGGTCACCGCGCCACCTTTTCGTCTCCCGATTTAGTTTTTGTGTCCGACGCCAGTATATCGGTGGTAAGAGACGAAGCGGCATCGCTTACGATATTGCCGGTAAAATCGTCCCGCCCTGAAGCGCTGATGTCAAAAAGCAGGACCGGCGAGGAGTTTATTTGGTCAGGCGAAGGAATAATGCCGATCTGGAACATCACCTCGCGCGCGGGCTGTGTGATTCCGACTCCGGCATTCACCGTTCCCGGACGCCACTTTATTTCCGAACGAGCCGGGTCATAAATCACGCTCTCGCTCGAAGGTATAATAACGCCTTTCCAAATGGCATAAGCGGGCAGAGACGCTTTAACCTCAACTCCGCTTGCGTTATTTGATAAATTGGCCAGAGTCCAGACCGCCGTATAAACCGTTTCTTGCCCTTCTTTCGGAGGCAACGGCCCGCGCCCGGGCAAAACGGATGAATAATAAAATCCTCTGTTTGATAACTGCAAAGACGTTTCTATCTTAAGCTCCAATTCAAATCTGCCCGAAACGTCAATTTCGCCCAAACCTATCGGGCGCGAAGCCGGTTTTATTTCACCTTTTAATTTTATGGTCGGATTCACCAAGCGCGCTCTGGACAAAGACACGGCATCAAGCGCCCTGAAACTGAAACTGGCCTGCCCCGATTCCCCGGGGTCAAGCAAAGACAGGTCCGGCATGCTTGACGGAGACCAAACAACCTTCTTTTCAAATCCGCGGTAAGAACCGGAAAAAACCGATATTGTTTTTTCGTCCAACGCGTCGCCCGAAACTTCAACTTCCACGTTTACGTCGCGGACCGACTGCGAAAGATTGTTTTTCCAAAAAATACCGACGCTTACCTGCTCTCCGCTTTTTATCGCCGTCAGGCTGTCCTGGCCGTTTACGCGCGCCGCAAGGTCAACGAATACCCGCCTGATAACAAGCGAGCGGGTTGAAGCGCCGTAAACCGACAAATTTTTTCCGTCCAAAACCCCGATTTGAGCGGTTATGTTTTTTTGCTCCATGTCTTCTCCTTCAAAAATTCCGGAAATGGAAATCGATCTTTCATTGCCGGGAGCCAGATCGCCCAACGCCCACCGGCTTTGGCCTTCGGTTGGCTGAGGACTGGAATTTTTAAAGATAAACCCGGCCGGATAAGCCATGTCCAGCGTCAGGTTTTTTACGGTGTCTGAAGAATTTGAAACATATTTGACTTCAAATTTAACTTCGCGCCCGGCGTTTATTTCTTCAGGGACGCCAACCGAAACACCGACCGGGGAACGTATTATTTTTACGGTTTTCTTTTCTGTTTTTTCAAAAACGGCGTTGGAACCTTCGGTGCGGTACTCAAGCGCCGTTTCGGCTTCGGCCTCAAAATTTTCGGGCCCGAAAACATAAGCAGCGAAGGTCTGGCGCGCTATTCCTCCGGCCGGCACCTCGCCCAACGAAACCCTTTCAATCAAAAACGAGCCGGCGATTTTATTAACCGGCCGCGAACCGTCGGGATATTTAAAACTTAAATCGGCCGAGGCGAGTTTGACGCTGTTTTTGTTTACTACCGACACTTCCCACCTCACCAAATCACCTCCGGCAACTTCTGCCGGTACGGATACGGAGATGTCTATGTTTCTTGTTGAAACGGAACCGAAAGTGCCAAAAAGATAAAACGCGGCCAAAACAGCGATTGATAAAACAAAAATTACGGCAAGTATTATAAAGTATTTCATGCGTGGAAATCCGGGTCCTTTTAAAGCCTCGGCTAAAATTTCTTCGGACGGTTTTTTCGGCCATTCGGAGCCGATTTTTTCCGGCACATACGACAACTCGGGTTCTTTAAATCTGCCCCCAAAACGCTCACCCTCTTTATAGAGGCGTTTTTTCAGCCGCTCAAGACCGTCTTCGTTCATTTAAACATTATAACAGGCAATTTAAACTTAATAAAAATGCTGAACCTGGAAGGTTCAGCAAAAAACACTGTCGTTTTTTTGTTTATTTATTTTTAAGAAGTCTGTCCATCAGGCCCTTAAGGTCATATATCTTGCCGTCTTTTTGAATTATCGGATTTTCGCAAATCATTTCGTCAACCTCCAGCCTAACCGAGCGAATTTTGTCTCCGACTTGCCAGCTCACGCGCGTCATATACGAATCAGATCCAACCAGCTTCGCGCGAACAGACATCGCGGCAACCTCGACTTTGGGGGTGGTAATGTTGTGATAGAAGAAAAAACGATAAGAGCCCCGCTCAATTTTTTCCACACGCCGCCAAATCAAATTGCCAAAATTGGGCACCGGCACTTCTTCTTTAGAAATATATTTTTCACAGGCGTGATGGTTTGCGCCGCCGTGATGGCCATTTCCGCCATGCTCGTTATGCGCCGAAACACTTCCGCCGGAAAAAAGAAGGACCAAAAACACAAAAATCCGGCCTTTCATTTAAGCCCCCTCCCAAAAACACCCGCTAAGAAACTAGCATATTTCTCAACAAAAAACAAGGCGGTCAAAGCTGACTGGCCAAAAGTCCCTGAGCGCTTAATTTTTTAAACGCATCCGTTTTTGATGTTTGGTTCGGCAAGTCAAACCATGAGTTTCCGGAAATTATATCATCTTCCGAATCAACATATCCGAGTCGATGCAAAAGCCGCGCCTGAAAAACCTCTTCAAACCCATTTTTTACTAAACACCGGGTGTCTAGTAAACATTGATAAGCGCTTTTTAGCAGTTCCCAGACAGCCTCGTCTTTTTCCTGTCCCTTAACCATACGTTCAAGAAAAACAGCCCCGCCAGCGAAAACAGAATGAGTTCTTTCGTCTAGAGGCAGATTTGAAATCTCTTCGGCGTCAGTAAGGCGCATAAATTCTTTTCCTTCAACAAAAGAGAGGCGGATTAAAGAGTGTTTCGCCAAATGAGGCCGCAGTTTTGATTTTTCCAGCCGCACACTTTTAGCAAACACCGCAATTTTCCCGAAATCCTTCGTATAAACATTGTAAATCCTGTCGGCCTCCCCAAAATCATTTTCCGACAAAATTATTCCTTCGGTGTGATGCAGATTATACATAGTGAAATTTTAACATAAAAGAAAAAAGACGCGCATCGCGCGTCCTTAAATCCTTATCGCTGTTCCATCGCAGAACGGTTATGAGAAGCCCAAATCCCCTTCCAAAATGTAAACTTACTAACATCCACCTTAATCAAAACCGGAATGACATCATCCGAAATATTATCGGAAAATGTCATGGAGACAAGAGGTAAGGAATCGCCGTCTTTCCATACTTTTTCAACATAAAGAGCGAGTGTCTGTGTTGCAATATTGATAACTTCTTCCAGTTTTTCGTTTTCCAGAACACAAATAACATTCGGAAAATCGGGGAACTCAACCCCGTAATTCATGCCGACTTTTTTTATTAAAGCAACGTAATGGGTCTTACGGCTCATTTACGATTCCTCCGTTAGATGCGTGAAATACTTCCTCCTCCTATATACCAAACTTCAGAGAAATAGTCAACCCCGATAGAGGCTTGGCGCTGCGAGCCCTCGCGGCCTCTAACGGGGTAGGCCAGTTGGGTTTTGCGGGTTCGATGAACAAAAATTTCATGAAATTACCATACTAATACGATCGTATCAATATGGTAATTTCAAATATGTGGCAAAATACATGTACAGCCCGACAAAACAAAAGATTTTAGCGCTGCTCGCCTCCGGCTTGGTTGTCGGCCTTAGCGCTTCACCGCGCATTCAGTGGCAAATAATTAAAAACATTCCGAAGACACTCAAAAACATAGACACAAAAATACTTAATCCTTGTGATAAAGAAATAAAATTCTTGGCCGAGTTTTTTGAAGTAGGCCAACATGTCCGCGTCCTAACAGTTGAAAACATTTCAATAGACGCCGACTTAAAACTCCATTTTGAGTTTAAGTTAAACGCGCTTTTGACAGCAAGATAGGGGCATTGAGAAATCGGGAGACACAAAAATGTTGAAATACAACAAAAATCTTTAAATTAAAAACTCAATAAAAATTAAACAAAAACCGGATGCGTATTGCGCGTCCGGTGGAGCTCAACTATTGTTTGGTGTGTTTCTATATACTCCAATCATCCTTTACTATCTTTTTTGCGGAACTAATTATGTTAAGTTTTTGTTCTTCCTCTGCTATCTTTTTTGCGGAACTAATTATGTTAAGTTTCTGCTCCTTAGAAAAATCGTCAATCCTACCGATTCTTTCTCCGTGATTTTCTAAAATAAAAGCCGCGCCCTCCGCCATTTGGCCTAAGTACTCTTCACTTGCCGTTCCATCAAAAATATTACCGGTCAGCAGTCCTCTTTCCCCGCCATACACAATCATCTCTTTCATTTTTTTTGCGTGAGGACCAACTTTAAAGTTCCCAACACAATGTTCCCGAGTCCTCGCTGCGTCACGAAGCTTGTCTTGAAATCCCTTGTCCATTCCCATCCCTCCTTAAAAATATCCACCACTATCGAGCTCTATTTTAAGATATACCAAACTTCAGAGAAATAGTCAAGCGAGTCGGTTTTGCGGGTTCGGTGAAAGAAACCGCTTTAATTCCAGCCTCTTTTTTGAGAACTGATTCAAATTTTTTGACAAAGGCGGCGCCTTTGTCGTCGGTGAGTGCTACAAAAGTTATTTTATCAGACGGCTTAAGGCCGGCTTCCTTTCTCTTATCCTGAATATGGCGAATAAGCTCGCGAAGCTGACCCTCCTCTTTGAGTTCGGGCGTGATGTTCGTGTCCAGTTCAACCTCGTCTTTTATTTTGTAATCCGATTTTATTTCTTTTATATTTACTTCGCCCTTAATCAATCCAACAAGTTCTTTGTTCTTTACGTTTAACTTCTTGCTTTTTACTTTAAGCAAGCCGAGGGGCTGACGAACTTTAATCCCCGCCTTAGCCCTTGATTCAAGAGCAAGCGAAACAACTCTTCTCGCCTCGTTCATCTCTTCAGCCAGTTTTTTATCTGACACTGACGGCTTTTTGAATTTAGTCCATTTTTCCAAGTGAATACTATTTTTACCCATAACGTCCAAAAACATTTTATCTGTTAAAAACGGAATGAAGGGCGCCGCGAGTTTTGATGCTTCATAAAGAGCAAGCCCAAAAACATCCGAGATTTCTTTTTTTTTTTTTTTTTTGTCAAACCTTATAGAATCTCTAATCCGCTTTATGTACCAGCTCGACAAATCTTCAGCCACAAAATTTTCAATTGTCCGCGCGGCTTTTACTATGTCATATTTTTCAAGAGCTTCAGTCGCTTCATATCCAATCTGATTCAAACGCGCATTCAGCCACTTATTTATCAGGAGCTTCGGATTTTTTTTCAGAACTTTTCCCTTATCTTTATATGTCTTCCAGTAAACGAATGAGTTCCAAAAAATGTTGAGGAATCTCCGCGAGGTATCGGCAACGTCGGATTCTTTAAAGAGTTTTTCGTCCCACGGCTGATTGACCGTATAAAAATACCAACGCACGGCATCCGCGCCGTATTTTTCAAAAAGACGTTCCGGCTCAACCGTATTGCCTTTGGATTTGGACATTTTTTCTCCTTTTTCATCAAGTAAAAGCCCCGCAACCAAAACATTTTTGTAGGGCGCGGATTTTCCCAAAAGCGATGCAACCGCAAGAAGAGTGTAAAACCACCCGCGGGTCTGGTCCACCCCTTCGGCGATATAGTCGGCCGGATATTGAATTTTCGAGTCCTTTTTAAAAAGAACGTGGTCCTCGGCGAAAGGCATGGCGCCGGAATCAAACCAAATGTCTGCCACCTCTTTTACGCGAGACATCGTCAAACCGCATTTAACGCATTCCAAATTGACCAAATCAACATAGGGCCGATGTAAATCAAGTTCGCCCGCCCTATTATACGGCCAATTATGCAATTTTAATTCTTTTGCTTCTCCTGTTTTTGGATACCACAGGGATTGGTATTGGTTTTCGCCGGCACCCTCAAGCGCGGCGTTTAAAACCCACATTGGATCGCCATGGCTTATTATTAAAACATTTTTGCCGCGATTGTTTTTTACAATCTTTCTTATCTCCATCATCATTCTCGCCCTGACGTCCCGCAAACTTTCTCCTCCTGGAAAAGTTTCGGCTAGTTTCCTTTCAAACGGATAGCGCGCGCGGACTTCTTTTTCCTTGCGCCCCTGCCACTCGCCCAAATTAAAATCATATATATTTTCATTTATCTCGACTCTTGCGCCCAAAATTTTAGAAATTATTTCCGAAGTCTGCCTCGCGCGGTTCAAAGGAGAAGAAACAATCAAATCTATTTTTTCTTTTTTAAGCAGTCCGGCCGTTTTTTCGGCCTCTTTCATTCCTTTTTTGGTCAAATTGTTGTTTTTATCATATGCCGGCACCGCGGGTCCGACCATGTTTTTTACATTATGGTCCGCTTCGCCGTGGCGCATAATAAAAATCCTTGTCGTCCGCTTCGGTCCTTTTTTATCCAGGTCTTCAAGCGAGCCGGCAATTTCCCGATGTCCGCATTTTTCGCATTGCCAAATCGGCAAGGGCATACCCCAATACCTTTCGCGGGAAATGGCCCAATCCACGTTTTCACGCAGCCACTCGCCAAAACGGCCGTTTTTAATATATTCCGGATGCCAGCCGATTTTTGAATTTTCTTTAAGCATGCGCGATTTTACCGCGGTAGTTTTTAAAAACCATGAATCTTTGGCCAAATACATCAGAGCCGAATTGCATCTCCAGCAAAAAGGATAATCATGCTCATAAAACTCTTCTTTAAAAAGCAGGCCGCGCTCTCTTAGATTTTCAATAATAAAAGGATTGGACTCCTGAAAGTATTTTCCGTTCCATAAATAATCCGGTGTTTTCATTTTGCCGTCTTGGCCTGCGGTAACTAAAACCGAGAGGCCTTTTTCCCGGCCGATTTTCTGATCGTCTCCGCCGAAAGCCGGAGCGATATGGACTATGCCCGTGCCGTCGTCAGTTGAGACGAAATCCGCGCCGACTACCCTATAATCATTCGGCCCGGATTTATAATTTCGCTCTTCGTATTTATAGAGAGGCTCGTAATCAATACCAACAAGTTCCCGGCCTTCCTTTTCGCCTAAAATTTTATAATTTTTTCCAAGAACAGAAACCTGCTCTTTGACCAAAACGATATTTTCGCCGTCATGCTCCGCAAAAACATAAAGGGCTTTTGGATTTACGGCCAAAGCGATATTGCCGGGCAGCGTCCATGGGGTCGTGGTCCAGACCAAAAAATAAAAACTCTGTCCGCCGACTCCTCTTTTGGATTTAAATTTAACGTAAACCGATTTTTCTTTTACTTTTTTGTAGCCCTGCGCCAGCTCGTGCGACGAAAGAGATGTTTGGCACCGCGGACACCACGGCAAAACTTTATAGTCTTTATACAAATATCCGTTTTTAGATATGTCGGCAAAAACCTGCCACAAAGATTCCAAATACGAATTGGTCATGGTGATATATGGATTTTTAAGGTCAAGCCAGTAGCCCATGCGGTTGGTCATCTTCTCCCATTCTTCGACATTGGACAGGGTCAGTTTTCTTGCTTCTTCAACAAATTTTTCCACCCCGACTTTTTCTTCAATTTCTTTTTTAGTTGAAACTCCGAGTTTCTTCTCCACCTCCATTTCTATCGGAAGTCCATGGGTATCCCAGCCGGCTTTGCGCCGGACGTAAAATCCTTGCATGGTCTTAAAACGCAAAATAATATCTTTAAACGCCCTTGCTTCAACATGGTGAATGCCCGGCCGGCCGTTGGCATAAGGCGGTCCTTCGTAAAAAACAAACGGCTTGCCTTTTTTCGTTTTCGCAAGCGTTTGCTCAAAAATCTTGTTTTTCTGCCAGTATTCTAAAATCTCCTTTTCTGATTCGGCAAGGGTTTTTTTGGTATTTTCGTTATTTTCAGGCATATATAGAGCAATAATAGACGAAAACCCGTAAAATAAAAAGACTTTACTTGACAAAATAATAAAAAATAGTTGTAACTAGTGGCATCAGAAAAAAGTTTCGGGTAAAATTAAGTTAAATAATTGCGCTGTTCTTTTTCGGGAGGATTTAGGATGTCTAAGGAGACGATTTGGGAGAGGGCGTATAAGCTTTTTGAGCACAGGCTGAAATATGGAATCGCCGGAAATAGAGAGAGCGACTGGCTGCGGGCAAGGGAGGAATTGGAACAGGAAAAATCAGGATATATAATTGCCACGATAGAAAAAACAAGGGTGAGGGCAAAAATGGTCGTTGCAGAAGAGAATAAATAGACCCCCCGATGGACATCGGGGGGTCTAAAATTTATATTTTTACATTCTCTCCGGAGCCGAGATGCCGAGGAGTTTCAGGAGTGAGCCGAGAGTGTTTTTTGCCGATTTAACCACAAAAAGACGGCGGGGTTCGTCGGAACCGGAGTCCAAAACTTTTACGTCGCGGTAAAATGCCGAAAACGCCTGCGCGAGCCCGTAAGCGTAAGCGGTCAAGCGATGGACCTGATAGTCGCGAGCCGTATCTTCCAAAACATCCAAAACCTCCAAAAGTTTTTTTATAAATTTTAATTCGTCGGTACTAAAATTAAATGATGGTTTCTGTTTTTTGATTTTTGCTTTGCGTAAAATGCTCGCCATTCTCGCGTGCGCGTATTGAACATAATAAACCGGGTTTTCAGCCGATTTCTTTTTGGCTAACTCCAAATCAATATCCATATGGGTGTCGGACGAGCGTTCCAGGAAAAACCAGCGAGAGGCATCCAACCCAATTTCATCAATCAGTTCTTCAAACGCCACAAACGTCCCTTTGCGTTTGGACATCTTAAATTCCTCTCCGCCTTTCATAAGCCGCACAGTCTGAGTAACGATAATTTCCGAATCAGTCATTCCTATAATTTCGGCAACCGCTTGAATTCTTGCCACATATCCATAGTGGTCGGGGCCCAAAATATTTATTTTTTTCTTAAATCCGCGCGCGAATGTTTCCAAATAGTGCCCGGCATCGGCCAAAAAATAAGTCGGAAATCCATCTGAGGTTACCAAAACGCGGTCTTTATCGTCAGCAAAATCCGTTGTCTTAAGCCAAGTCGCGCCGTCTTTTTTATAAATAAGATTTTTTTTGTCAAAAAACGCCTGGGCTTTTTTTATAAGCCCTTTTTTATGTATGTGCTTCTCTTCTGAAGTCCAGCGGTCAAATTTTATTTTCGCCCTACTCTCAAGCGCGTTTTTAATTGATTTCAAAAAATCCTTTGCCGCTTCTTGGCCCAATTTTAACGGCTCATTTTGCAATTTTTTTATTTTTGTTTTATTTATTTTCGCCCACTCTTTTATGTAGTCTCCTTTGTAAAATGTTTCTTCTTCGGGCATAAGTCCAGCTGAGGCAAGTATTGATTTTCCGAGCGTTATTATTTGCTTTCCGGTGTCGTTTATATAGTATTCGCGTTCAACTCTAAAACCAGAGAGTGTCAGCACGTTCGACAAGACATCACCTAAAAATCCGCCCCGGCCGTTTGCAAGCGTAAGAGGGCCAGTCGGGTTTGCCGAGACATATTCAACCTGAATTTTCTTGCCTTTTCCCAAACTTAGTTTTGGCAGATTTTTCATCCGCACGAGTTCTAAAAAATCTTTGCCAACCGCTTCGGTTGAAACCCAAAAATTCAAAAATCCGGGACCGGCGACTTCGATTCTTGTAAAGAATCGCCCTGAGCTTTGTCGAAGGGCTTCTGCCATTTTCTCCGCAACTTCGCGAGGATTTTTCCCGAGTTTTTTTGCGGCAATCATCGCGACATTTGAAGAATAATCGCCAAACTCCGATCTATCGGGCCTGGATACCGAAAAATCAACACCCCCGAGCGTTATTTTTAAAATCTCTTTTTTTATTCTCTCGCGAATCATTATGAGATTAGTTTAGCCGAAAAACGGACAAGAAAAAAGCCGCCGGACACAATTCTGCGCCTGGCAGGCCAAATTTTTACTCTACTCGCCTAAGACCGACGATTTTCCCGTTTTCTCCGCGAACAAATTCCAGAACAATCCCATGAATCTCGGACTCAAGAATTTTTTTAACATCTGACCATGTCTTTACTTCATTCCAGTAAGAAGCGAATGGTTTGTTGTTGGAAAATTCGCACGAGATAAATTCAGCGAGTTTTTCGCTGGCATCTATTGCTTCACCCAACATTGCCCTTGCGATTTGCCGGGCAAATTCTTCATGTAGTTTCGCTTTTTCACGAGGAGACGGACCGAACCCTCGCCTGTTATCTTCCGCCGAAATAACCCTTTTATGACTTGGCGTTCTTACTAAAGTACCGTCAACATCTTCGGCCTCAACCCCAAACTCCAACTCAAATCCCGGCATCTCGCTCCCCCCTTCCTAAATCCGGAAAAATCCACTTCAAAAATAGCGCGAAACGGCAAAAAATGCAATAATTTGCGCATGGCGGATTTGCTGCAAAATAAAAAAGTTTTTTTTGATTATGAAATCCTTGAGAAGTTCGAGGCCGGATTGGAATTGCGCGGGTTTGAAGTAAAGGCGCTTAGAAACAAGCTTGGTTCAATTTTGGGTTCTCGCGTCATCATCCGCGGGGGCGAGGCATTCGTAGTCGGCATGGAAATTCCGCCGTATCAGCCCCTAAACACGCCCAAAGATTACGAGCCTCAAAGAACGCGCAAACTGCTTTTGAAAAAAAGCGAAATAAAATATCTCTCGGGAAAAAGCGAGGAAAGGGGTTTAACAATTGTCCCGATTCGCGTATACGCCAAGGGGCGCGTGCTTAAAATGGAAGTCGGTATCGCCAAAGGAAAGAAAAAATACGACAAACGCGAAAAAATAAAAAAACGCGAATCAAAAAGAAAAATTGAAAGGGAGCTTAAAGACCGATAAATCGGTTTTTGAGTTATGCACATCTTTAATCAAAACAAAAATACTTTACAATTAAATAGTGAGACTTGAAGGAAAAACTTGTTTGGTTTTATACAACGCGGCCGGCGGAAAACCGCCTGAAGAATCATCTAAAAATGATTTTGATTCTTTGCTTAATGAACGCAAAGACGTTGAAGCGATAAGAAATTCTTTGAAAGAAATCGGTTTTAGCGTCCGAACTCTCGGTTTTCGCCGTTTAAATTCAAGAATCACGTCCGTGTTTGAAGAAATCAAACCGGATTTGGTTTTTAACTTATGCGAAACGCTCTACAACCACCCGCATAAGGCGCTTACCGAAATGTACGTTGCCGGATGGCTTGAGCTTTTAAAATGCCCGTACACCGGCTCTCCGCCGATAGCGCTCGGACTTTCGTTAAATAAAATGCGCTGTAAGCAGGTTTTAAAGGCGTCCGGCCTCCCGGTTCCTCCTTCGGTCGCGGTTCTGGTCGGCGAAAAACCGGATTTAGAGTCAATCACTCCGCCTTTCATTGTAAAACCGGTGCGCGAGGACGGCAGTTTCGGCATTGCTAAAAATTCAGTGACAAAACATCCGCACGAAGTTGAAGAAAAAACAATCTTCATCCACGAAAAATACCGCCAGCCGGCATTGGTTGAAGAATTTCTTGACGGCCGCGAATTTACCGTTGTTGTTGTCGGCAATCCGCCGAGGGTCTTGGGCATCGGCGAGATTGATTTCAAAAATATGCCTTCCGGCGAACCAAGGATACGTTCGTATCAAGTCAAATGGGATAAAAACGGCCCGGAGGCAATAGCTCGTTTTCCCGCGGAAATTGAAACCTCGCTTAAAAATCGCCTTGAAAAAATTTCCGTAAAGGCGTTTCAACTGCTGGGGTGCCGAGACTACGCGCGAGTTGATATCAGGGTAAGCGAAAACCGCAGACCTTACATTTTAGAAGTTAATCCCAACCCCGATATTTCGCCCGATGGAGAATTCGGCGATGCCGCAAAAGCGGCCGGTATTAATTACACGGACTTAATCAAGGGCATTGCCGAAAACACGCTTGAACGCGGAACAGTTTTATCTTGACATTTGCGTAAATTTGTGCATATAATGACGTAGTCCTTCGCCAAGCTCAGGACAAAATTTTACGAAGTAAAATTTTGGGGGTGCCTAGCTTCGATGAGTTGGAATATTAAGAAACGCGGTCCAAGGATGTTTGGTTTCCTTGTAAAAATTTCCAAACAGTTCCAAGTGCAAACTATCAACCAGCACTCGCCTACGCTTAAGTGCTTAGGCCGTCCGGCTTTCTGATGTCTCATAAGAAAACCCGGGCGTAAAATTTTGAGGCTCAACTCCGGACTGCTCCGATCCGAAGCGACATTTAAGGAGCGACGTTTGCGGCGCTTTCGTTTCGCTTCCAGCCGCAAACGCAAACAAGCGAAACTACGGCCGTAGAAATTTCTTAAAAACCCGATTCAAACGGGAGTGCGATTCTCCCCACCTCCACAAAATAAAATCTGCTCCGTTTTAATGGGGCAGATTTTATTTGTTAGTACGGAGAATCGCACTCGTGAAGGGGGTCGGGGAAACGGGAGTTTCCCCGCGGAGGAAAACAGCCCCGACGCGCGAAGCGGTCGGGGCGCTAGAAACCGAGAGGTTTCTAGGGAGGAGCGTAGCGACGACGAGTGCTATTCTCCCCGCCTCCACAAAAACAACGAGCGGAGCGACTATGTTTTTGTAGGACACCGAGCGTAGCGAGGTGTGATACATTAAAAGCAGTAAAAAGCCCCCATCGGGGGCTTTTTGGTTTTTATTTTATTTTTATTTTTCTGGCCTTCAGGATGTCTCCGGCCCATTTTGCGGCCAGGCTCTCCGGATAATTTTGAATCAGTGTTTTTAAATATTCTTTATTTTTTATTTTAATAACCCTGCTGTTTTCGGCTCTAAAAACAACGTCCCACTCGTATAGATAATAAAGAGCAAATGCTGCGATCAGCTCTCCTTTTTCGCTTCTTGCGTTGGGGTCAACCACTTTATCCCACGGGTGATTCCGCACAATGTCTTTCAGCCACTCAACAGCCGCGGGCCTCCAATTATCGTTAAACCTTACTTCAAATTGACTGTATTTTGCGTTTCCGGCCTTTCTCATCTTCTCGACTATTTCCTTATACATCTTTTTCTCGCCCGGCTGAGCTCCGGTAAGATTATAAAATTCCACGATTCTCATTTTAGAATCGGCCACCAGCAGGCTGTTTGGGTATTTTTTAATGAACGATTTGTAATCCCGAATCATTTCCGGATAAACGATTTCCACCATTTCCTTGACCGATTTTTGAGCAAGAGTTTTTCGGAAAATTTCCAAATATTCTTTTAGGCCTTCGGCGTCTTTTGCCGGCTTTGCGCCGGCCGGATTAAAACCCAGAAAAACAAAACAAAAAATAATCGGGTATAAAAATAAACGCCTCATTTCGCGCCTCCTTTTTCAAAAGCAAAGCCTGCTTGAATATAACACACCGAAACAAAAAAGGCCCGCTGGCGGGCCTTTTTTCTGCAAACAAAACCGCCTATCTCGCCCAGATGACAAAAGTGAAAAGTTTTTCGCCTCGGCCCAAATCGCGTACGTACAGAGAATTTCTGCCTTGGGTATCTTTCTTTATCGCCTGTCCCCACTCTGACGGATTATCAAATTCAACATTATTTCCGACGCTCGCCGGCTTACCCTTCCCGGCGCCAGAACCTCCTCCGGAAGACCCAACCGTATTTACGCCGTCCAAATGAGCGTAAATCGTATCAAGCATTTCGTAGTCGTGAGCGTTCGGATGCTGATTGTCGCCCGCGCCGTCATTTCGCGCGGGGTCATTCGTGTAATCCATGCAAGTCCCCAAATTCAGGTTATTAAAATTTTCATCAACATGGCCCAAACCCAAAGTGTGGCCAACCTCCTGACACATCACAAAATTTCTCCACTCCGGCTTGTCATAGGTTGCGGTATTAAAATAAGTGTCATTTACCTTAGTAACTCCCTTTACAATGTGCCCTCCCGAAATCCAGATTTGGGCGATGCCGAGCCAGCCGGTATAACCGTACGCAGCACTGCAGACCTCTACTCTGCCGTTTGCGGCTTTGCATCCTCTCGGATTTGTTTTTCCCGCGGTTACAATGGTATCAAGAACGCTTGAAACACTCCAATCGACGGCCGTAGTGCTAAGATACGAATCCCAGGCGGATGAAACGTTGTCGCCAAGTTCAAGCTTAAAAGGACTGGCGGTTCGTCCCCAATGATAATTACCCCACGAATGGTCGGCGCTTACAAACATTGCAAACCCTGACAGTAAAACCACAGCGCTTGTCACAAACAACATTTTTTTCTTCAGCATAATAAATGGTATTTATTTTTTAGTTATTAATTACATCTCCATTGTATCTGTTTTAATGCCGCCGTCAAAAAATTCTGTGGATAAAAACGGCGCAGTTTGACAATAATAACCGCGTCTTCTATTATTGAGCTGGATATTTTAAAAACGAGGACCAAATGAACCCTTTGATACTGGCTTTGATCTCCGCCGCCGGATTCGGGCTCTGGCCCAGTATCGCGCGCGTGTCCGGATTGAATCCGATATTGACCGCAATCATTGTCGGCAGCGCCACCTTAATACCGGCTATTTTTGCCATACCATTTTCCGAAACCGGACGGGTAAGCGCATCTGCTTTGTTTGTGTGCGTTTTTGCCGGAATAATTAACGGAGTTGGATTTATCGCCTACGCGAAATTGGTAAGCAACGCTGAATTAAGCCTGTCTCTGTATGTGCCTGTTACCATCATCAACTCGCTGATCGTGGCAGTGGCCGCGGGCATTTTAATTTTCCACGAACCAATCACCGCGCAAAAAATAACAGGGATTATTTTGGCGGCGGCCGCAACCTGGCTCTTATTGAAATAATCTCGTTTTAACCCAAAAGCCGCCGCCCCGCGGCTTTTTATTTATGTATTGTTTGTGCCGCAAAACCGCGGACAAGCAGGCATTTGCGTCCTTTGAGTATTTGATATATAATGAACGAATCTGAATAGAAAGATAAGAATAAATCATCAGATAACGGCTCTTGAGTTGAGGGTCATCGGTTCGGATGCCAAAAATCTTGGCGTTATTAAAACCGAGGAAGCGCGGGCTTTGGCTCGCGAAGCCGGATTGGATTTAATTGAAATCGCCCCAACGGCAAATCCGCCGGTAGCCAAAATAATGGACTACGGCAAATACCGCTACGAAGAAGAGCGCAAAGTGAAGCAGACGCAAAAAACACACCAGTCCGAAACAAGGGAAATAAGAGTCGGCCTCGGAACGTCGGAGCACGATTTGATAATGAAAGCCAAAAAGGCCTCCGATTTTCTTGAAAAAGGCGACCGCATAAAAGTGGGAATGGCCCTTCGGGGACGGGCAAAATATCTTGACCAAAAACTGCTTAACGAAAAACTGATGCGGGTCTTGAATTATATAACGGTTGAGCACAATATAGTTGAAGGACCGAAAAGAGGGCCAAGAGGGCCGTATATAATGGTGGAGAAATCAAAAAAATAAATTAAACATCATGCCAGGCAAAACAAATAAGGCCTTTGCCAAAAGGCTTAAAATTACCAAAGACGGCCGGGTTTTAAAAAGAAACCCGGGTCAAAATCATTTCCGGGCGAGAAAATCGCGCGGTTTTGAGCTGGACGCGAAAAGGTTCGGCGAACTTTCAATATCTAAAAAAGAGTTGGGAAGATATTTGCCGTTTAAATAAAAATCAATGACCAGAGTAAAAGGAGGAACAACTTCATTAAAGCGAAGGCGCAAGGTTTTAAAACACGCCAAGGGTTATAAGTGGAGCGGAAAATCAAAAGAGCGCCAGGCCCGGGAAAGGCTTTTGCATGCATGGTCCCACGCTTTTAAAGACCGGCGCCGGAAGAAGCGCGAGTTCAGAAGGCTTTGGCAGATAAAAATAAACGCCGCTTCTCGCCAAAACGGGGTGAGTTATTCCAAATTCATAGCCGCTCTAAAGAGAGCGAAAATCGAGCTTGACCGCAAGGTTTTGGCCGAACTTGCCGAGCGTCATCCGGAAGCTTTCAAAAAAGTGGTTGAAACAGCGCTTTCTTCTTAAATCTCAAACCAAATTCCAAAATCCCAAACTAAGTTTTAGTTAAACTAAAACTTAGTTTGGGATTTTAGCGTTTTGGGATTTTTAGTTAGTGTTCCAAAAAAAATCAGGCAAGCCAGATAATTGAAATTCCTAAAACTATAAGCAAAAACTGCGTCAAAACCGCGGTTTTTTTGCGCGTGTGCTCCGCCTCGTGAAGCTCGGGAATAAGGTCAACCGCCGCGATATATAAAAAGTTTCCCGAGACTATGGCTAATGCCGGAGCAATCAAACCCTCAACCGTGCCCGAAAAAATATAAGTCAAAACCGCGCCCAAAACCGCTGTAAGAGCGATTAAAAAGTTATAAAGCATCGCGCGCGCGCGGCTGAATCCGGCGTGAAGCAAAAGCAAAAAATCGCTCATCTCCTGCGGTATTTCATGAAGTACCACGGCAACGGCGGTTAAAATGCCCAGTTTTATGTCAACAAAAAAAGCAAGCGCGATAATTACTCCGTCAATAAAGTTGTGAACGGCGTCCCCTAAAAGCGATAAATACCCGAAAATATGCACCGGGCACTTGCCTTCATGGCAATGATAAACCAGTAAAATACGCTCAAGGACAAAGAAAAATAAAAATCCGCCTAAAACCCACAAAAATATGCCGTGCTTATCCATCCCGACCTCCTCTCCGGCCTCCAGCGCTTCGGGTAAAACATCCAGAAAAACAACACCGAGCAAAACGCCCACCGCCAAACTTATGGCATATTGGATATAACTTCTTAATTTTTCCTCGCCCAAGAAGGCTACCGACCGGCCGATAAGCGAAACAACGCTCGAAAGAAAACTCGCTCCCAAAATCCAGTAAAACAAAATCATGATTTCATTATTCTAACACGAATCTTAAAATAAAATAATAAAAATCCGCCGAAGAGGCGGATCTATTTTCCAACAAAGATGGGGTACTCTCCGGAAAAGCAGGCATCGCACAATCCTTCGCTTCCATGCCACACGGATTTCGCTTGTTCCAAACTCAAATAAGCGAGAGAATCGGCTCCGATTTCTTGGCAAATCTTATCAGCGTCTCCGGCAAAATTTTCCGCGATAAGCTCGCCTTTAATGCGCCAGGTATCAATGCCGAAATAACACGGATGGCGATACGGCGGAGAACTGATTCTAACGTGGATTTCTTTTGCTCCGGCCTCGCGTAAAAGATTTACGATTCTGGGAACAGTCGTTCCGCGGATAATTGAATCGTCAACGACAACAACCTTTTTTCCTCCGACAATCTCGTCAATTACGAAGTGTTTGAATCTGACCCCCTCCCTCCTTAAATCCTGCACCGGGTCAATAAACGTGCGTCCAACCGTATGAGGCCTGAAAATCGCTTCGGGTTTGAATATCAGTCCCGATTCTTCGGCATACCCTCTGGCCGCGTTAATTCCGGAGTCCGGAACGCCGATAACGATATCCGCATTGCTCGGAGCGACTTGGGCAAGTTTTTGTCCCAAACGCTCCTGAATGAACATAACCCGCTCTTTGCCCAAAAATCCGTCCGGGCGCGCGAAATAAATATATTCAAACATGCAAAAACACCCGTTATGCATATTTTTACTCCACAGCTCGACATCGTACCTGTATGGACTATCCGATGAAATTACCGCCATTTGGCCCCGCGCGAGCATTTGGGACTCGCCCGCCTCCGGCAATGAAGAAAAGGCGCAAGTTTCGGAGGCAACCGCGACTCCGTCTCTGAACTGGCAAATAAAAACAGGCCTAAAACCCAAACGATCCCGAACAACGTACAAATTTCCGTCATAAAGAACGGCTATGGAAAAAGCGCCCGACAAAAGCGGAAGAGTTTCTTCCAGCGCGTCTTTGAAATCATAAGCCTTACTCATTTCAATAAGAGCGACGATCAGCGCCGTGTCAACGTCGGGCCTTATCGGCATTATGTGCCGGCCGCCGGTAATTTTTTCTGAAATTATTTTTTGCAGTTCTTCGGTGTTTACCAGGTTGCCGTTATAAGATAGAGCGAAAGTTTTTCCCTGAAAAATTCCGGTCATTGGCTGGCAAGCCCGCAAACATTCTTCGGACCCGGCAAAAGACCGCGGATTTAAGCCGGAGGTGGAGTAGCGATTATGAGCAACTCCGGCAAAACCTCCGAAATTATCCAGATCAACTCCCATGAATACCCTGTCTATGGTTCCGAGGCCTTCTGTTTTTTGCGAAAATCCCTCGCCTTTGTCAACAAACATCCCGGCCGATTCTTTCCCTCGGTGTTGGAGATTATAAAGCATGGCGTAAAGATACTTGCCGAGGTTATGCCTGTTTTTTGCCAAAACCGCGCCAGCCACCCCGCACATAAAGCCCCCGCTTATAAAGGTTCGCTGTCTATACCCTATTTGCTCTCCCGATTTTTTTCAAGAGCAAAAATCCGCACCCTAAATCCGCGGTAAAAAAACCATTAACACATTTCTTGCGATCGCAAGAAATGTGTTAAACCGCTTTTTCTTTTTTTAGAAGTTTTAATTTTTGTTTTACTCCGCGGTTGTAACCGCCCGTAGTGCCGTCTGATTTAATAACGCGGTGGCAGGGTATTTTCAGATCAAAATTCGTGCGTAAAATCGCCCCGACCGCCCGCGCGGCCTTTGAGTTACCCGCCTTTATCGCCACCTCTTTATAACTCAAAGTTTTCCCTTGCGGAATTTTTTTGACCACCTCAAAAACTTTTTCCCTAAAACTATTCATAAAAAACCTTCAATAAACTTTAAATATCCATTCGAATGGTAGTTTAAATGGATTTTTCTTGACTAGCCATTTTTTTATATCTCTAATTTCCGGCGGGGTTTTCATGGCTG
This sequence comes from uncultured Candidatus Saccharibacteria bacterium, assembly GCA_964412115.1. Taxonomy (GTDB): domain Bacteria; phylum Patescibacteriota; class Minisyncoccia; order HO2-45-28; family HO2-45-28; genus HO2-45-28. The sequence continues at coordinate 59,878 of CAYPMM010000002.1, forward strand.
ATTTAACCATTATAATTTATTCTAGGTTCCTAATATAGCGAGGTAAAAATGAGACAGCTGCCACGCAAAGAAGTTCACTATGGAAAGGAAGTCTGGGTTAATCCCGTAACCGAAAAAATCCGCAAGCACGAATGCCTCTGCCTTCACTGCGACAGACTCAAGCCCGCCCAGCCGGATAATTGTAAAATAGCCCAAAACTTTTACCAAATTTGCGTTCAAGAAAATGTCGCTCTTGCCGTCACCCGCTGTCCGCTTTTTGTTCAAAAGTAACAAAACCACAAACCGACAAACAAGGAGGAAAACTAATGAAAGTCAAAGTCCATCTTTACGCCCAAGCGGAACCATTTGAAAGAGATAGTGTCCGCAATGCTTATCAAAAAGGTGATTTTTACTGCGTTATGATGAACGATGGTAAAACAGTTTACAAATTCCCCATCCAGCATATTTTCAGAGTAACCGAAGTTTCTGATTCCGAAGGTTATGGCCAATAGTTTTTAGTTCGAGCCGCTATTGCGGCTTTTTTCTTTTTAACAGCGTTCTTTATTCTCTTATTCGCCCTTCGACCTCGCTCAGGATAAACACGAATAAGGGGTATATAATACTTGTATTTTTGATTTACATCAGCCATTGCACCCGACCCACGGAGCCGTCGGTCAGACGCACCTTTACCCCGCGCGGATGATTTTCTTTGGAGGTCAAAAGCTCTTTTACAATTCCCTGCTTATAGTTATCCGTCCCGTAATTTTCTTTCTCAATAATCCAAACCGCGTCCCCCGGCTTTATTTCCGACCTCTTCGGCGGATTTTTGTTATCCATAAAATCTTTTACTTTTTGGTTTCTTTAGTAATTCTAGAAGTTTTGCGAGCGGCAAGGTGTTGATAATGTCCGATTTTTCAGCCCAGCCCCTTCGCGCTTGCCCGACGCCGTATTCCATATAATCCATATCGTGAAGCGAGTGGGCATCAGTATTTATCATGAAATGAACGCCGTATTTTTTCGCCTCGCGAATTAAAACATCATGCAAATCAAGCCGCCACGGGTGCGCGTTTATCTCAAGCATCGTACCAGTCCGCGACGCTTCCTTAAAAATCCGCTCAAAGTCAAGTTTAATCGGCTCGCGCCTCATTGGAATACGCGTTGTCGGGTGAAAAATAATATCTATATGCGGATTTTGCATGGCTTTAATCATTCGCTCGGTTTGTTCCTGTTCCGAAAGATTAAACGCCGAATGAATCGCCCCTCCCGCAAAATCAAGACGCGCCAAAACTTCGTCTGAAATATCAAGCGAGCCGTCTTTTAAAATATTTACCTCCGCCCCGCTTAAAATCCTGATGCCCGATATTTTTTTATTAAGTTTTTCTATATACGCGATCTGACGCAAAAGTTTTTTGTCGTCAGCACCTCCGGTCATCGCAAGCGATTTGGTGTGGTCGGTTATCACTATATATTCGTAACCAAGCTCTTTGCCCTTCTTTGCCATCTCTTCAATTGAATTTGAGCCGTCCGACCAGTCGGTCTGAATCTGCAAATCGCCTTTTATGTCTTTCAGCTCGACGAGTTTAGGCAGTTTATGTTCGTGAGCGGTTTCAATTTCTCCGCTTGCCGTTCTTAATTCCGGCGGCATCCAGTCAATTCCCAATTTCCTGTAAATTTTTTCTTCGTCCCTGCCTTCAATAAGTTTTTTTCCTCGGAATAGTCCGTACTCGTTTAATTTGTATTTTTTCTTAATCGCTATTTTACGAAGCGCGACATTATGACTTTTGTCTCCGCTAAAATACTGCAAAGCCGCGCCGAATGACTTGTGGGGCAAAACGCGGAGATCCGCGTCAATGCCTTGGCGCAAGCGGACCATTGACTTCGTAATACCCTTCGCGTAAACATGGCTGACTTCCGGCATTTTCACAAATTTTTCCGAAATCAGTTTCGGTTTTGAAGAAATCGCCAAAAAATCCAAATCTCCCACCGATTCCTGCCAGCGCCTCAGAGAGCCGGCGGGCTCCACTCGCTCTACGCCCGAAACTTTTTTAAGTTCTGATATAATTTTTCTCGCCAAAGGCATCGCGTCTCCTATATTCATCCGGCCTGATGACTTTTTCTGGAACTCTACGCCTTTTATAATTTTTTGTTCTAGTTTTTCGCCGAATCTAGGCAAATCTCTCAACTTGCCGGTCTTGGCCGCTTTCTCCAGGTCCTTAATATTTTTAACCTTAAGTTTTTTATATAAAGTTTTTATTATTTTCGGCCCGACGCCCTCAATAGCCGTAAGTCCGGACACATCAACTGGCATTTCTTTTTTGAGCCGGTCATAATCTTTGATTTTTCCTGTTTTTATAAATTCTTCTATGCGCTCGGCAATTCCTTTGCCAACTCCAGGAATTTCCTCAAGCGCCTTTATGCCCCCCTTTTTATAAATCTCACTTATATTCTCATCCAGCGCTTCAAGCGAATGGGCCGCTTTCTCAAAAGCGCGGGGTTTAAACGGCACTTCTTTCATCTCAAGAAGTTCGGCCATCTCAAAAAGTATTTTCGCGAGCTCTTGATTCATTAAATAATTATAGCAAAATACTGCCGCAAAATTCATTTTTTCCGAACTTACAAGACCCTCAAAGCGCCGCAAAATTGTTTTCTTATGACGGTGCTTCAAAACTTG
>CAYPMM010000003.1:0-31596 GCA_964412115.1 uncultured Candidatus Saccharibacteria bacterium
ACGCTTTTACAAGCGAGGAGAGAACCGGTTATTGGTTTTTGGCGCCATCCGTGCGTTTTCAAGAAGTTCTGAGGGTTTATGCCGACTCTTTGTGTTGTAGCTTGCTTGCCCATGAAGAATGGGAAAAAGAGCGGCGGGTAATTTTGGAAGAGAAGCGCATGTATGAGGAAAATAATGCCGCTTGCGCGCCGGTGATTCTTTTGCCCGAGGCGATGTTTAATCTTCAGATGGGCGTTATTGGTTCCGAAAATACAATTCGTCGTATCGGCCCCGAGGACATGCGCGCTCTTATAAAAAAGTGGTACTTGTCGGCAAACATTGTAATTTCAATTGCCGGAGGAATAACTTTTGAGGACGCGCTTAGCGCTGCCGAAAAGGTCTTCGGCAATTTCGGCCAATACTGGCAAGTTGGCTCCGGTCTCGCGCCGCGCCGTTCTCTGCCGAGCCAAAGCAGAACAAGATATATAGAAAGAGTTGGCAGATTTGATCAAACCACGATTGCGGCCGGTTTCAGAATCGGCGGATATCATAGCGCGTATAGGCATGCGACAAGAATTTTGGCGGATATTCTCGGCGGAAAAATGTCTTCGCGTCTTTTTTCGGAAGTCAGGGAAAAGCGGGCGCTTGCCTATCGTGTGCATTCAAGCGTTGGCGAATTTCGCGATGTCGGCGTTTTTAACATAATGACTATGACCACCAAGCCAGTAGAGGCCTTCAAAGTTATTATGGCCGAAGTTGAAAAAATGGCCCGCGAGCCGGTCAGCGACCAGGAACTTGCTGATTCCAAATTTTTGCTGAATGCCGCGGATATGAAGATGGAGTCGGCCGGCGGTTTTGCGGCCAAAAATGGCTCAAATGTTTTGAGATACGGTCGGATGGTGGATCGCGAAGAGGAAGAAAGGCAAGTTGCCGGGGTGACAAAGGATGATGTTCTTAGCGAGGCTTATAATCTCCTTTCACTCGGCCGGCTAACGGTTGCATTAACCGGACCCGAGTCACTGGAAAAAGAGATCGCCCCTTTTTTGAATTAAAACGTTTATATTAACTTGCCCGCCCAAGGCGGACAAGTTTTTTGTTTTTTTGAAATTACCACACTATTACGATCGGAGAGGAATGGTAATTTGACTTTTGGCGCGGATTTGACTTCCAGCATAAATTATGCTATATATAAATAGGTTGCGCGTTGAGTGGTCGGTCCGACGTATGTCGGACAGGAAAGTCCGAACACCCTTCGACAAGCTCAGGGTAAACCTGAAGTCGAAGAAAGTGATAGTGGGTAACGCCCACCATCCGACGTTGAGTCGGGTCGAGACAGTGCCACAGAAACAATACCGCCAATCGTCATCTGCTTGAGTTAAATGCTTAAGCCGTTGAAGGAGGTAAGGGTGAAAAGAGTGGGGTAAAAGCCCACAGTTTTGGCAGGCAACTGTCAAAAGAGGAAAACACTTGTCCGGTGCAAGGCCGTATCCCGCCATTCATTATATTTTTATAACGAAGAGCGGGAAGTGCCGCTTGAGTCCGAGAGTAATCGAGGACCCAGATAAATGACCGCATCCCGCTATTCATTATATTTTTCTATAGATAGCGGGAACAGAATTCGGCTTATAGACGCGCAACTAAACAATCCCGACACCTGTCGGGATTGTTTTTAATCCTCTATAAGTTTTACCTTCAATTTTCTCGGCCTCCGGCCCTCAAAACTTTTTAAAAATTTTTCTATGTCCGAATACGTGTATAGACGATAGTTGTTTACAGGATGGCGGACCGCGGCAAGTTTTCCGCGCTTGTCCCAGTTCCGTAAAGTGAGCGCGGAGACCCCCAAGTATTTAGCCGCCTCCTTAATGGTCATGTAGCGTCCCATTGCTCTATTGTGTACAAACTAGTTTTGATAGTCAAATTAACCCGTGCTACCATATTTGAATATGAACGAAGCGGTCAATGCGGGTCAAACGGCCACGGCTAACTTGACAGATGAATTTATCCCGGACTCTTTCTGGGATCGGTTTGGAAAATGGTCGCTTTATTTTTTGGCTTTTTTAATTCCTATCTGGATTTTGCCGTTTACCGCCAATTCTTTGGCGACAAACAAGGTTGCCCTGTCCTATTTTTTGATAATTTTAGCGCTTATTTTCTGGCTAATAGGCCGTATAAATACCGGAGTGGTTGTTTTGCCCCGAAACTACATGGCCGTCGCTTTGGTTTTGCTGGTCGCGGTTTGGTTTTTGTCGGGCGTTTTTTCCACAAGCCCCCATATTTCCTTTTTTGAACTTTCCGACGACGTGTCGGGATTTTTCGCCGTTCTAATGTTTGCCGCAGCCGCTTTCGTCGCTTATTTTTATTTGCGTACCCCCAAAGATATTTTTTTCTGGTTCTCGTTCATGTTTTTTTCGGCCTTTTTGGTTTTTATCCTCCAGTTTTTACGCGTTGCCTTCGGTCTGAATATTTTCGCCTGGGTCGACTTTCCGTCGCCCGTTTCCAACGTTTTCGGCTCATGGTCCGAGTTCGCCATACTTTTCAGCGTTGTCGGCGTCATTTCGCTTTTTCTTTTCGAGATTTTAGCCGAACGAAGGCTCCGCGCTGTTTTTTTTACCCTTTCGGCTGTTTCTTTTATTGCTCTGGTTTTGGCGAATAGTTCAGTTGCCTGGTGGGTAACATTGGTTTTTTTACTGGTTGTGCTGGCCTATCTTTTGTCTTTAAGGCCTCAAAAGATAAACATTTTCCGCGTGACATTTTTTGCCTTGCTTACAGTTCTTTTGTTTATTCAGGCGCCGGCGATTTCTTCCCCCGCCGTTTCCTATTTCGGTTTGGATTCCGTTGAGGTCAGGCCGTCGTGGCCCGCCTCCTGGACGGTTATACAAAAGTCGGTGGAAGAAAATCCGCTTCTTGGTTCGGGTCCGGCGACCTTTGTTTACGACTGGATGCGTTTCAAACCGCTCGCGGTAAATGAGAGTATTTTTTGGGCGACCAGATTTTCAAACGCCATAGCTTTCGTCCCGTCGCTTCTGGCGTCTTCGGGAATAGCGGGTTTTGTGGCGTTTATGTTTTTGGCGCTGTCATTTGTATATTACGGCGCGCGGGCTCTGGTGAACTCGGGCCAGACCCGACTTGATCCTATTTTTGTTCTGGTTTTGCTCGCCTCCTTCATGATTTTTTCCTATCTTTTTGTTTACACCGCGGGTTTCACCCTGACCCTTTTCCTATTTTTGTTTTTAGGAATGTTTATGGCCATGATTTCCGAATATAAATTCGCGCGGGAGTACCGCCTAAATCTTTTTCAGAGTTCGGGCTCCGGCTTTATTTCGGCATTGGCTATAATATTTTTGCTTATCGTCGCATTTTCCGGACTTTATATTTTGGGGCAAAGATATGTCTCGGCGTATTTTTTCGGCAGGGCTTTACGGCTAAGCTCCGCCGGCGATTTCTCGGCGTCCCGCGCCGCTTTGGGTACCGCAGTTTCATTTGATAAAAGAGACGTTTATTTCAGATCCGCCGTTGAATTGGATTTACAGCAAATCTCCGAACTTCTGGGCAGGAACGATATTTCAGCCGAAGATGTCCGGGGAGGTTTTCAAAACATTTTAAGCGGCGCCATTCAAAACGCCCAAAACGCGGTCAACCTTAATCCGGCCGATTCGCTGAACTGGTCTTCTTTGGGCCGGGTTTATGAGGCGGTAATTCCTTTTCAGATTCAGGGAGCGGCAAATTTTGCCTCCGCCGCCTATATTGAAGCATCCAATAAAAATCCTTCTTCTCCCGATCTTCTTTTGGCGCAAGCAAGAGTGGCTCTGGCTTCAAACGATCTTGTCAAAGCGAAGGAATTGCTTGAAAAGTCCTTAACCCTTAAAAGCAATTATACTCCGGCCCATTTTCTCCTGGCTCAAATCGAAGACGCCCAAGGCAACCTTGCGGCCGCCATCGGCCGGGCTGAAGCCGCGGCCATACTAAGTCCCAACGACATCGGAGCTCTTTTCCAGCTCGGTCTTTTGTATTATCGTTCGGATCGTTTCAATAACGCCGGGGCTATTTTTGAAAGAGCCGTTGCCCTGAATCCGAATTATTCAAATGCCAGATATTTTCTCGGACTGATTTACGACCGCTTGGGCGATAAAAGTTCGGCGATAGAACAGTTTGAGCGCGTAAAAAGTTTAAATCCGCAAAATCAGGAAGTGGAAAAAATACTAAGCAATTTACTCGCGGGAAAAAAGGCCCTCTCGGGCATCACTCCTCCTCCGGAAGAGAGAAAGGAGCTTCCGGTAAAAGAGTAAACAGGACCCATGGTCAGGAAAATTTTATCGTCTTTTAACCGGGAAACTTCGGGCGTTTATCAGGCCGCTTTGCTTATCGGCGTTTCAAGCGTTCTGGCAAAGGTTCTGGCGCTTTACCGGGACCGGCTTTTGGCCGGAACTTTTGGCGCGGGCGAAACGCTTGACATTTATTTCGCCTCTTTTCGCGTTCCGGATTTTTTGTATTCTCTTTCGCTCATAATCGCGACCAATGTCGCGATTATGCCGATTTTAATGAGCAAGGAAAAGCAGGGACATGACGCGGTCAGGATTTTTATTTCGCGGATTTCAAGTTTGTTTGTTTTTGCGGTTGGAACCATGATATTTGCGGCGTTTTTTTTGATGCCGTATTTTTCGGCTCTTATCGCCCCGGGTTTTTCAGCGGTCAGTTTGGACAAACTCGTGCTTTTAAGCCGTATTCTTCTTTTGTCCCCCCTGCTTTTGGGTTTTTCGGCCCTGGTTTCAAGCGTCGTTCAGGCCCACAACCGTTTTTTTATTTACGCTTTAAGCCCGATTTTGTACAATGCCGGCATTATAAGCGGTATTCTGTTTTTTTATCCAAAAATGGGTTTTCCCGGCCTGGCTTGGGGCGTGATCCTGGGCGCCCTTCTTCATCTTTTGATTCAGGTGCCGAGTCTTATAAATATCGGCGTTTTTCCCATCCCGACTTTCAGGATTTTTAGCCGCGATATTCTCGAGGTTTTCAGGTTTTCCATGCCGCGTTCAATCGGTCTCGGATTTAATCAAATAGTTTTGGTAGTGCTTACGGCCATTGCGTCAGCCATAGGCGCGGGCTCAATTGCCGTTTTTCAGCTGGCTTATAATTTATTCAGCATTCCTTTGGGTGTAATAGGCCTTTCTTACAGCGTGGCCTCTTTTCCGGCCATGACCCGCTCATTCGTTGACGGCAAAAAAGACGAATTTGCCGAAGGTGTGGCATCGTCTTTACGGCATATTATTTTCTGGTCGCTGCCGTTTGTGGTGATTTTTATAGTTTTACGCGCGCACATTGTGCGCGTAATTTTGGGTGCGGGTGTTTTTAGCTGGTCGGATACCCGCTTAACCGCGGCCGCTCTCGGCCTTTTTAGCGTTTCAATTTTGGCTCAAGGCATAGTTTTGCTTTTGGTGCGGGCGTTTTACGCCGCCGGGCGCACTTTTTGGCCGCTTGCGGTCAACGCAATCTCGGGCCTGGTTACCATTGCCATAGCCATGGGGGCTTTGTATTTTTTTGAGTCCAGCCCCTCGCTTCGTTTTGTTGAAAAATCGCTTTTGCGCGTTGAGGGTCTGGCGCAGACTTCGGTTTTGGTTTTGGCGATTTCTTTTAGCGTCGGCAGTGTTTTAAACGCTATTTTATTGTGGCTGGGGTTTAATCGGGCATTTAAAACTCTTGACGGCCCGTTATTTTCTTCTTTTTTGCAAAACACAGTAGCCGCTTTGATTTTAGGCGGGTCATCTTACGGCGTCTTGCGGTTGACCGACGGTTTTTTTGACCTGCAAACTTTTTTCGGCGTTTTTTTCCATGGAGCGCTCGCGGCATCACTCGGACTAATTTTGGCTCTGTCTTATCTCTGGTTTTCTAAAAACCGCGAAATGCGCGACATTGCCGGCGCCTTCAGGCAAAAGTTTTGGAAAAGCGAAGCCATCGCGCCCGAACCGCGAAGTACGATTGAGGGTTGACCTAATGGTAAATATGCACTTAATCTAATTTATGGATAATATCCGTAATTTTGTTATTATCGCTCACATTGACCACGGCAAAAGCACTTTGGCCGACAGGTTTTTGGAATTGACCGGAACTATTGAAAAGAGAAAAATGCGCGAGCAGATTTTAGACTCAATGGAGCTTGAGCGCGAACGCGGCATAACCATCAAAATGCAACCCGTAAGGATGCTTTGGCATCTCATCGAGCCTGATGGCTCATCAGAGCCTGAACGGCCTGACCGTCCTGAGCGAAGCGAGGGGCCGGAACGGGAACTTGTTTTAAATCTCATTGATACCCCCGGCCATGTTGATTTTGCCTACGAAGTTTCGCGGGCGCTTGCCGCGGTTGAGGGCGCGATTCTTTTGGTTGATGCCACCCAGGGCGTTGAAGCCCAGACCATTTCGGTTTTGGATTTGGCCAAAGAATTAAATCTCAAAATAATACCTGCGGTCAACAAAATTGATTCGGTTGGCGCCAGAATAGAAAAGACAAAAGAAGAAATACGAAAAATTTTAAACATCAGTTCGGATGAAATTTTACAAGTATCCGGAAAAACCGGAGAAGGAGCGGAAGAGCTTTTAGAAGAGGTGATTAAGCGGGTTCCGGGGCCCGCGGGCAAGAAAGAATCGCCCAAACAAGCCCTGATTTTTGATTTTGATTATTCTTTGCATCAGGGTGTCATTGCTTACGTCCGCGTTTTTGACGGAGTTTTTAAAAAGGGCGACGAAATCCGTTTAGCACGCTCCGGCGCCAAATTCACGGCGCAGGAAATAGGCATTTTTAAACCCGAGCGCTCGCAAGCCCCGGAACTTTCGGCTGGAAGTATAGGATATATTGCCACCAACTTGAAAGACCCGGCCAAGGTTAAGATAGGCGACACGCTCGTTTCGGTTTTAAATCCCGCCCCGGCCCTGGAAGGATACAGCGAGCCGCAGCCGGTGGTTTGGACCAGCGCCTACCCGGTTAAAGAAGAAGATTTTTCGGATTTTAAAAAAGCGATTTTGCGCCTGCATTTGTCCGACGCCTCTTTTTCTTTTGAAGAGGAGTCGTCAAGTGTTTTGGGCCGGGGGATGCGTCTTGGATTTTTGGGCATGCTGCATTTGGAAATAGTTCTCGAAAGGCTTAAGCGTGAGTTTGGAGTTAACGTCGTTGCCGCCTCCCCGACCGTGGCTTATGAAATAAAGTTTCAAAACGGGGAGACAAAAACCATTTTCGCGCCGTCCGAGTTTCCCGACGAACACGAAGCGGTGTCGGTCAAGGAGCGATGGGCGCGTTTCAAAATGATTGTTCCTTCGGAGTATCTAAGCGCTTGTCTCAAACTCATCCAGATTCACGAGGGTTCCGTTTTCGCTTCGGACGCTTTCGGTGAAAACAGGATTATTATACAGGCCGAAATGCCTATCCGCGAGCTGATGCGCGACTTTTTTGACGAATTAAAAAGTTCCACTTCGGGCTACGCCTCTTTTTCTTACGAACTTGCCGATTACAGAAAAGCGGATGTCAGGCGTCTTGATATTTTGGTGCACGAAAATATCGTTCCGGCATTCAGCCGGGTGGTTTCGCGTTCCCGGGTCGAGCGGGAAGCCAAAGAGGCGGTTGAAAAATTATATTCCATTTTACCGCGGGAGCTTTTCGCGATGAAAATACAGGCCTCGGCTCTGGGGCGCATTATTGCTTCGCGCACCTTACCCGCGCTTAAAAAAGACGTTACCGGCTATTTATACGGCGGAGACAGAACCCGCAAAATGAAACTGTGGTCCAAACAAAAAAGAGGAAAAAAACGCCTCAAAGAATTCGGGCGCGTGGACATCCCTCACGATGTTTTTATTAAAATGATCCGGCGTGGGGGCTAAAAATACCGAGCAGCGGAATGAATAAATAGGCAATCATTCCGATTATTGCCAGGACGCTTATAACCATCCATATCGCGCCGTATTTTTTCTTGTGTTTTGGGCTTAAAAACATACCGTCATGATATAATAGAACAAAATGCGAAGATTTCAAAATCGGAATTTGGGCCGAAGGATTGCCTATTCGTGGCCGGCCATAGCCGTTCTTTTTTTGGCCGTTGTTTTTTTGGGAAAATCCGCCCTCAACGCCTATTTGAGCGCCGCAAGCACCCGCGCCTCTTACATTGAGATAAAAAACAAGCGCGAAGATCTTTTGGTAAAAAACGCCGGCCTGGAAGAACGGCTGGCCTATCTCTCAAGCCCGTACGGACTGGAGAGGGAACTGCGCCGGAAATTCGGTTTGATAAAGCCCGGCGAAGAAGCGTTGATAATAGTTGACCGCCCGAAGGAGGGTCAGCCGGCAGGCGAGGGCGGAGGTTTTTCCGGTTTTTTGGGCGGAGTAATGAAATTTTTGGGAGGTTTATTCGGTTCAAGGCAATGAGGTTTGTTTTTTTCTCCGCGGTAATTCTATCGGCGCTCATCGCCATCTATTTTTTGATATCCGGTTTATATCTTTATCCATTGGCGAATGTTGACGGAATATACATTTGGCCCAAAAATTACTATGATAAACTTTCCGGCTTTGAATATTACAGGAATATTGCCGGCGAGACGCTTAACGAAAAAGAAGTAAGGCGCGGAATTTTAATTTCCTTGATTTCCGAAAAAATAATCACGCGCGAACTTGTTTTAAGAAGCCCCGACTTAAAAGAAGCCGAAACTAGGGTGGAGGAGGTATTGCTTAAAGACGGCGCGAATATTGAAAAAGCGGCGCGGACACTTTACGGTTGGGACGTCGGCGAGTTTAAGAAATTTTCGCTTTTACCGCAGGCGCGCCAAGACATCCTTACCGAGATTTTGCAAAAAGAGGGGATTGATTTTAACGAATGGCTTTTGGCGGAATTTGCCAAAGCCGACGTAAAAATCTATTTTTTGCCGTATAAATGGGAGGACGGAAATTTGATTGACAAGCCCCGCTAAGCGGGGCAAGTAATTTAGCGGGTATGGTCTAGTGGCATGATGCGAGATTCTTCCAAAAATTAAGGAGCGAAGCGACTATAATTTTTGAGAATCCCGTTAAAATTTTGCGAGTATAGTATAGCGGCAGTACATCTGCTTCCCAAGCAGGGGGCGGGGGTCCGACTCCCCCTACTCGCACACAATAAAAGCAAAATTTGTTTCGGGACCAAACACAAGACGGGAGTCCGATTCTCCCTACCCGCACAAAATGCTATAATTAGAATAAGAGTTTATTGGGCTAATAACTTTAACGCAAAAATGAATTCAAAATTTTTTCTGAAGGTGTTGGCGGGGGCGGTAATTTTAGCCGCAGGTTTATGGTTTTATTACGTCCAAGCGCCGGCTGAACCGTATAAGATAACCGTAGGCGCTGTTGGTAATTCTCCGCATGTGCTTATTTACACTGCAATGGCTGACCTGGGCATAGACAAAAAACACAACCTTGAGCTGGATATAAAATATTCTTTCCCCGGAGAGGTGGAGAGGCAAGCTCGCGAGCGCGAAGTAAATGTCGGTGCTTCAAGCATATTTTCAATTGCCCAAGACAATCTAAAGGGATCGAAATTAAAAATTTTTGGTCCGCTTTTTTACTCGCCGAATGTTTTAATAGCCCGCGCCGATTCGCGCTTTCCCGCCGTTAAGGATTTGTCCGGAGCAAAACTTGCCGTTCCGCCGAAAGTCAGCGCGGCATATGTCAGTCTGGATTTGGTCGCAAGGAAAAAAGGCGTTTCAATTGAAGGGGAGACAACCATCCGTTTCGGAAATCTCGCGGAAACAGCCGGTCTTTTGGCTAAAGGCGAAGCAAATGTCGCTCTTTTCAGCTGGCCGGATGCGGCTAACTTTTTGGTTTCGGGAGAATACAGAAGTTTAGGAGGGCTAAGCCCTCTGTGGACGGAAACCTTTTCAAGACCTCTTTCTTTTATCGGGCTTACCGCCCACGAAGACTGGATTGCCGCAAACCCGAAAGCCGCCCGCGCCTTAGTCGGGGCGATTATTGAAACGAATAATTATCTCAAAGAAAATCCGGATGCTATTGCGAGATATAAAGAACAGCTTGGGTTAAAATCAGACGAAGCAGTTAATTTGGCAAAAGAAAATGTTCCGCATATTTTAATGGATTCGTGGACCGACAAAGACCTTGAAGACATCAGATTTGTAATCAGCGAGATGGTTAAAGAAGGCATTTTAAGCGCCGAACCCGCAAGCGAATATTTGCTTAAATTGGAATAAATTCGACCCGCAGGCCCTTCTGGATAAAAGAGCGCGCCGGCGCTCTTTTCTTTTTGTTTTAAAAAGTTAAACTATTTTTAGGCCGAAGTAGCTCAGCGGTAGAGCAACTCTTTCGTAAAGAGTAGGCCGTGGGTTCAAGTCCCACCTTCGGCTCCAGAATTTATTTATGGAAAAACCACCTGAAAACAAAATAGAGCAAAACACAAATCCTACCGAGGAATATTTTAATTTGATTGGGGCATATAAAGAAGATTTTTATAAACTGAAAGATCTGCAGCGTCAAATCCCTCAAGGTGTTACAGACAAAGAATCGGCGTTCGCGATAAGTGAGGTTGACCAAAAACGGCACGAAACTCATTTAAAACTTATTGAGCTGGGCAGAAAACTTGGCAAAGACAAGGATAACGTGCTTGTGGATATTATTCGCAGTGAGGGGACGCTGGAAGAATACGGTTTGCCCGAATTTTCCATTCTTACGGAAAACGACATAATTGATACCGGAGATTGGCATAATCCCTACGACTTTAATGTGGACACCCAAACGCTTCGCCCCAACACTGAAGTCAAAACAAAACCAAAAAGTTTTTTTTCCGAAGGAAAAAGCGTGATCGGAGCCGACGAGGTAATGATGGTGTTCGCTATAGTTCCTATAGAAATTTATGGCGCGGATGAACTTAATCCCGATGATTACAAAGAGCGTGTACGCCGCGCCGGAGCTCTGGCAAAAAAAGTCGGGGGCAGGTTGTTTGAAGAATGGGACAGCGGTTATCACGAGGCCTACGCCAAGATATTGGGAGTTATTGTCCAGAGAAAAGACTTGGAAAAAGTTGCCACAACCGTAAGAAATAACCCTTACGAATATCGTTTGGGAAATGAGTTTTATTCGGACAAAGCAAAAAACGAATTGCTATTACATAAAGCCAACTCCGCTATTGAAGAAATAACGGGCGTTAAGGGCGATTTGGAAAAGTTGCCGGAATCCGTGAAAGGGGCAGAAGTTTTAAAAGAAAAAACAATAGCCATGATTGACGACGACGAGGCTGTTTTTGAATCATTTATTCCGCATCTGCTGGTTGAGACGGAAGGAAAGACGGTTTTTATACCGCATACCAACCAAAACGAAGAAACGCTTGTTCAAGAAATTTTAAGGTCAAAAGCGGATATAGTTTTACTGGACCAAAACTTGTCTCTGGGCGCCAAGGGCGAGACAATAGCGCGGGCGCTGCGAAAACAAGGGTTTGCCGGCGCGATACTCGGTTTTTCCGCGGATAAATCAACCGACCAGCTGTTTAAAAAAGCAGGAGCATCAGGGTCCGTCAATAAGGACTTAAAGAACCCTCCTATGTCTATACTGGAAATTGCCAAAGCGATTAGGTCCTTGACTACGAAGTAACTTCGTGCTATGATTGTTAAGGTTTTTTGAAATTACTTTGTGCAAAAAAGGAGAAGTGCTGTGGATAAAACTCCGGCTGTTTTTGGAACGCACGACGAAAAGACGCTTTTACAGCTTCAAGATGTCGCCAGCCGGGCAGAATTCGCCGCTTTAATGGCCGATGGCCATCTCGGATACGTTATGCCTATCGGGGGCGTTGCCGCTTATCGCCGAAAAGTCAGCGTGGTTGGTGTGGGTTTTGACATAGCCTGCGGAAACGCGGCCATCAGAACTGACTTATCCGTTAGCGATTTTGGCGCGACTGATTGTAATGTGAATGGAAATCTAAATAAAATTGCCGACGAAATCTCGGAGACTATCAGCTTTGGTGTCGGCAGAACCAATTCTGCCGGCGACGCGCCGGTTGACCATCCGTTATTTGAGTCCGATGTCTGGTCGCTCATTTCCAACCGGAGCGACCGGGACAGTTTGCGTACTAAGGCCCGCAATCAGCTTGGCACGGTCGGCTCGGGCAACCACTACGTTGATGTTTTTGTAGATGACCAGGGGGCCATCTGGGTCGGAGTTCACTTCGGCTCGCGCGGTTTCGGCCACACCATCGCCAGTGGATTTTTGAATCTTTCTCAAGGCCGAGAGTGGGGCGAAAGAGGCGCGAAGGAAGCTGAAGTTTTGCTTTCGCTCGATGACGGGCTAGGACATGATTACTGGCATTTTATGGAGCTTGCTGGCCAGTATGCTTACGCCGGACGCGAATGGGTTGCCCGCAAGGTCGTTTCCATTCTGGGCGGTACGGAAGTCGAGCTTATTCATAACAACCACAATTTTGCCTGGATCGAGAAGCATTATGGCGATGAATATATTGTAATAAGAAAAGGAGCCACACCCGCGTTTCCCGGACAGAAAGGATTTATCGGAGGGTCGATGGGCGATGACGCAGTTATTGTCTGCGGCGCTCGGCAAGGAAACGAGACGACGCTTAATCTGCAAAAACAGGCTCTTTTTTCCACCGTGCATGGCGCTGGACGCGTAATGAGCAGGACCGAAGCCGCGGGGAAACGTAACCGCAAAACAGGCGAGACCATCAGGCCGGGCAAAGTCAGCCGAGAGATGATGAACAGCTGGCTTGCCGGAAAAAAAGTCATACTTCGCGGCGGGGGACTCGATGAAAGTCCGCATGCTTACCGCCGGCTTACGAATGTTCTTGCGGCTCAAGGCAGTACGATTGAGTTGCTGCGCGTTCTTTCTCCTCTTATCGTTGTGATGGCCGGAGAGAATGAATTTGATCCTTACAAAGATTGATTTATAAAAAATGATTTTAGCGAAGAAAAAATAGTTTTTGGCCCGCGTATTTTACCGGGCCGTTTTTCTTGCCCAAAGCTGTTTTTTATTATAGGATTATAAAATGGCCGAAACTTCCGAAGAGATTAAGCGTCTTGAAAGCGAGATGCAAAGCCCTAATTTCTGGAACGACAAAGACAAAGCGCAAGAGGCGATAAAGAAACTAAACGCTCTTAAAGAGCAGTCCGAAACAGGAAACAAGTACGATAAGGGCGATGCCGTTATTTCAATTTATTCCGGAGCCGGCGGGGATGACGCCGAAGATTGGGCCTCGATGCTTCTTGAAATGTACCGTAGGTTTGCTGAAAAAAATCGCTGGCAAGTCGTTTTACTGCATCATCACAAAAACGAAACTGGAGGCACTAAAAACGTTACTTTTGAGGTTGCCGGAAAATCGGCTTACGGCCGCGTGAAGATGGAGTCCGGAGTTCATCGCCTGGTGAGAATTTCGCCGTATTCCTCTCGCAAGCTCCGCCACACCTCATTTGCTTTAGTTGAAGTGATGCCAAAATTGGTGCACAAAGAAGACATAGAGATAAAACCGGAGGAAATAGACGTGCAATTTGCCCGTTCTTCGGGTCCGGGAGGACAAAACGTCAACAAGCGGGAAACGGCAGTGCGCATAGTCCACAAACCGACCGGAATTCAGGCCCATATTGATTCGGAAAGGTCGCAGGCGCAAAACCGCGAAAGAGCATTTGAACTTTTGCGCTCAAAACTTTACCGCAAAAAAGAAGACGAAGAAAAAAAAGAAATCCAGTCTTTAAAAATAACCAGCAAGAGCAAGGGTACGGCTGAATGGGGACACCAGATTCGTTCGTATGTTTTACACCCGTATAAAATGGTCAAAGACCATCGCACCGAAGTTGAAACGTCAAACGTGGAGGCGGTGCTTAACGGGGAACTGGATGAATTCATAGAAGCCGAACTCAAAATTTAAATGATTTATTTCGATAAAGTTTCAAAAATTTATTCGCCGACATCCACCGCTTTGGAGGACGTCAGTTTCAGCGTGGAACCGAAAGAATTCGTCTCAATCGTCGGGCATTCGGGCGCGGGCAAAACAACTCTTTTAAAAATGCTTTTAGCCGAAGACAAGCCGACATCAGGCAAAGTTTTTTTTGAATCCATAAATGTTCACGAGGCTTCTCGCGACGAATTGCCGCGAATCAGGCGCAGGATAGGGTCCATTTTTCAGGATTTCCGGCTGCTTCCGACAAAAACCGCGTATGAAAACATAGCTTTCGCCATGGAAGCGGCGGGTGCTTCGGACGAGGATGTTGAAAATGACGTCCCTCAAACACTGGAACTTGTGGGACTGATGGACAAAGCCATGCACTTTCCGCACGAACTTTCCGGAGGCGAAAAACAGCGCGTGGCCATAGCCAGAGCGATAGTAAACCGTCCGGAAGTTATTTTGGCCGATGAACCAACCGGCAACCTTGACCCCATAAACACCAAAGAAATAGTGGAGCTTTTGAAAAAAATAAACGGTCTCGGAACAACGGTTATGCTCGCGACCCATAATCACGACGTAGTAAATTCTTTGGGACGCCGGGTCATCACTCTGGATAAAGGCAGAGTGGCGCGCGATGACAAGAAGGGCCGTTATGTAATATAGTAAAAAGAAGAGCCATGAATGTTCAGCTAAAAAGAGCAATAAGAGAGGGGACAGTTAATTTCTGGAGAAACGGACTGGTTTCGGTTGCGGCGCTTTTGGTCATGGTTTTGGCGCTTTTTGTAATTGGCTCGCTTATTTTTTCAAACGTGCTTTTAACTTCCGCTCTCTCCAGAATTGAAGACGAAGTGGATATAAGTGTTTATTTTAAAAAAGAAGCGGCCGAAGACGAGATTTTAAGCGTTGAAGCGGCCCTTTCCCAACTGCCCCAGATTAAATCCGTTTCCTACGTTTCCGAAGAAGATGCTCTTGAAAAATTCAGGACCAGACACTCCGCGAACGCTTTAATTACGCAGTCTTTAGACGAACTTGGCGAAAACCCTCTGCAGGCCAGTCTGAATATCAAAGCCAAAGACCCGGACCAGTATGAAACCATAGCCCGATTTTTGGATTCAGGCGCCTACGCGCCGCTTATTGATAAAATAAATTATTTTCAAAATCAGGTGGTTATTGGCCGGCTGTCCGGATTTTTGGCGGCTTCCCGCGCGGCCGGATTCGGCGCGACCATTGTTTTTTCTCTCATTGCCATGCTGGTTGTGTTCAACACCATACGGCTTGCCATTTACACATCCCGCGACGAGATAACAGTCAAACGCCTTGTTGGAGCGACCAGCCGCCATGTTCGCGCGCCATTCGTTGTGGAAGGTATTATGTACGGCGTTATTTCCGCGGTTGTAACCATTGTTATTTTTTACCCGATTACTTGGGCTCTGGGTCCGCTTACCGAAAAATTTTTCGGCGGACCGAATGTTTTTGGCTATTACCTCTCAAACTTTTTTGAAATTTTCTTTATTTTGCTTTTAGTCGGCGTGCTTCTGGGGGTCATCTCAAGCTCAATTGCCACCCGCAGATATTTGAGGGTTTAGCGGTTGCGCTCTTTTCGGACGAAAAGAACGGTGCCGGCGAATAAAAATATCAAAAAAAGAGCAAGGACTACTAAAATATCGGTTGAAACCCTGAAAGCGGTAACTTTTAAAAGTTCGGGGGAGCCGGAGTAATAGGCATGGCGCGTTAAATCAACCGCGTAGGTCAGAGGAGCTATTTTGGAAAGCGCGGCAAGTATCGGCGGAAAGTTTTCAACCGGCGCGAAAACTCCGCTCAAAAATATTTGCGGAAATAAAACAAAAGGGAAAATTTGGGCCATTGTGCGCTGGGAGCTTAAATTTGAAAGCACCATCACGCCAAACGCCCCACCCAGGAAACTTGCCGAAAGGCCGGCCAGAATCAAAAGAATAATTATTTTCGCGCCAAACGGAACTCCCAAAATAAGACCGAAGATTAAAATTCCGGCAACTTGCACGGATGAGACCAATGTTTCGCCCAGAATTTTTCCGAAAATTATTGAATGGCGCGATACCGGTGCTACGAACAGTTCCTGCGAAAAATCGTTTTCGCGGTCTTGTATCAAAGAAATCACGCCGGCAGCACTCGACTGAAAAAAGACCTGCGCGAAAACCCCGGTAAAAACAAATGTCAGGAAGTCAAAACCCAGGGAGCGTCCTATGTTTGAGCTCAAACTTCCGCCCAAAATCCCTATGAATATGACCGGAAAAACAAGTCCGGCCAGAATTCTCGGCTTGTCGCGAAGAAGTTTGGTTAAGTCCCGAAAGGCAATGGTTAAAATCGCGTTAAATTCTTTCATGCGCCGGCGTACTTTTTGGTTATTATTTCCAAATAAGCTTCTTCAAGCGATTTTTCCCCGCTTATGTCGTGAGGCGCTCCGTATGCCACTTTGCGCCCGCGGTCAATAATGCATACATGGTCAGCCGATTCGGCTTCTTCCAAGTAGTGGGTGGTTAAAAATATGGTTGTCCGGTCTTTTTTTCGCACGTCTTGCAGGTAAGTCCAGACGTTTTTGCGGCTCAAGGGGTCAAGGCCGGTTGTCGGCTCATCCAAAAAAAGCACCCGTGGGTTATGCATAAGCCCGCGCACTATTTCAAGCTTGCGTTTCATTCCGCCGGAATACGAGCTTATCGGCTTAAAAATATCTTTCGCAAGTCCGACGACATCGGCAAGCTCGGCCAGTCTTTTTTTATAATCTTTGGACATTAGCGAATAAAGCGGGCGAAACGGATAAAGCCCGTAAAGACTGGCATGGAATCTTATGTTTTCTTCGGCGGTAAG
This sequence comes from uncultured Candidatus Saccharibacteria bacterium, assembly GCA_964412115.1. Lineage (GTDB taxonomy): Bacteria > Patescibacteriota > Minisyncoccia > HO2-45-28 > HO2-45-28 > HO2-45-28. Next base: position 16,719 of record CAYPMM010000003.1, read on the forward strand.
ATTTTTATCGAGGCTTGGGTTTTGGAAAATGACGCCGATTCTCCGCCTGACTTCTTTTTCGTGAGAGTCCAGGTCAAAGCCGGCTATGCTTATGCGCCCTGCTGTTTTTGTAAGTGTGGTTGTAAGAACGGATATGGTTGTTGTTTTACCCGCCCCGTTCGGTCCCAAAAAAGCGAAAAATTCGCCCTCCTCAACCGAAAATGAAACGCCATCAACGGCGTTTTCAGACGCCTTTTTATAACGCTTAACAAGGTTTTTGACCTCAATAATCGGCGTCATGCGGGACTATATCCCTCCGCTTGCTCCGGGAATTTTTTCCGGCCCCTGGTTGGAATGGCGTTTTATGAAATCACTTATGCGTCTAGTCGGAAGGTCGTTGTTTTCAATATTGAATTTATCCACTCGCCCCCAGGACACCAGCGCGATATCGGTGTCGTTCGCTTCTCTGGGCGTGATTATAACTTTTGCCGCCGCGAATTGTTTTAATTCCTCTTTGATTTGTTCGGACACCCTCGGGTTAAATGAAATCCAGACATCCCCGTGTTCAAGATTGTGGATGATGTTTTGGTCGGGGATTGGTTCGGCGCGAAATCCCGAGCGCGCGGTCTGGGCGTAGTGCGGTCCAGATGACGGAGGGTTTGAAGTGTATTCGGGCAAATGGCTGCCCGCCGCGACATGGACTGCCTCCATTAAAGGAACCGCGCGGCTAAAATCCTCTCCTTCGGGCGTCGAATTTTGCAAAAGAAAATATGTGCCGTAGCCGACAGCAGCCAATATAATGGCGACGATAAAATATTTTTTAAGCCGGCGCGTAAATATTTCGCGCCTTAAAACTTTACGCTCCTCCTCTTTTTTTGCCTCCCGCCTGTCTTTTTTTGACTGATACTCCTGTTCTTCCATGAAAGATATTATAACCTATTTTTTAAAAAATAATAACGCTTGCGATAAAAAAGTAAACAAGAAGACTTATTAAATCCTGAATGATGGTCGCTACCGGCCCCCCGCCCAGCGCCGGATCGGTGTGCTCCTTATGAAGAATGCCGGTGATTAATACGGCCAAAACCGGCGCGGTTGTAAGATTTATAAGCATGGTCAATCCAATCGTAAGGCCGATGGCCAAAGACCCGAGCCACCATCCCGCAAAAACGCCCAAGAGAGCTCCAGAAATTATTCCGATACCAAGTCCGACCGCGCTTTCCTTAAAAATATATTTTATAAAATTAACCGTTCTTTTTTCAGCCAGGGCTCGGACGTAAATAGTTTGGGTTTGAGTTCCGACGGCATCGGACAAATACACCGCAACCGGAATGAAAAAAGCGAGGCGAACGTCGGCCGAAAGAATTGCTTCAAATTTGGAAAGTATAATTGTCGCCAGAAGGCCGCCCAAAATGCCGATAAAAAGCCACGGGACGCGGCGCTCAATTAAATGATCCACCCGCTCTTTAATGACGTCCTCCTCGGCGTACTTCTTTTGAGCCTTTATTTCCATGTGGCAATTATACTATTTTTAACTTGATATGAAAAGATAATTCGTGTATAATTCCGGGTGGAAGTTGGAATTTGGGTTATTGGGAAAACCACCGACAGAAAGGAGACATGAATGGACCCAAACAAGGTTCGACAGATGCGAAATCCCCCAAGCCGTGCTCGGGGGATTTATTTATAACATCCGAATTTAAAAACCCCTGTTAAGGGGTTTTTAAAAATATCCGTTAGACCACCTCGGAATTACATCGTTGAAGATCCGGACATGCATTCTTTGCAGTTCTTGAAATGCGTCGCGGCTTCGTAGATGGCCGAAAGGCCAACCAAGATATAGATTGCTTTTGAAGTGAGAGCCATCTGCCCTCCGAAAAGAGAGCCGATGTCCCAGCCGAAAAGAGCCAGAGCTCCCCAGTTGAGGCCTCCTATTACCAGAAGCAAAAATGTGACTTTGTGTAAAAATTTCATATTTTTTTATGATTACTACCGTCGACCTTTAAACCAGATTTCTTAATGATATTTTAGCTTTTTATACGGTTTTGCGCCAAAAAGTTATTAACATGTAAAAAATAACACAACCAATACCCCTACCGCCGGAAGCGGCTGCAGGAAAAGTCACGGAAGCAAAAGAGCCAGCCGGTCTTTGAACTGGCGTATAAATTCCTCGCACGGTCTGTGTCTGCTAATATAATATGTATGAAACACGCCGGTTTTGCCGCTCCATTATTATTTCTTATACTTCTTTTTGCCGTGCCTTTCGGCGCTTTTGCCGCGACGCGCTCGCTTTCACTCGGACTTTCTGGCTCTGACGTAACCAGCTTGCAAAAATCTCTTATTGCGACAGGATATTTAGCCAACCGGTATGCCACGGGGTATTTTGGGCCGCTGACCGAGACCGCATTAAAAAAGTTCCAGTGCGATAAGGAAATTATCTGCTCGGGTTCAAGCGCTGGTGGCTACGGCGTTTTTGGCCCGCGCACGCGCTCCGCCATGGCGACAGCTATTCCCGCAAGCAGGCAGGCTTTTTCCGCAAACGGCAGTTCTTTGACCGGGCCCGCCACGGGAGCTTTTGAAATTTCGGGGTGGATTCCTTATTGGCGCTCTGCCACGGGAACGCGGGACGTCCTTCCTTACTTATCCCAGCTTATAAGCGTTATGCCTTTCGGCTACAGCGTAAAAAGCGACGGCACGCTGGCCGATACCGCACGTATCGGTGAAGAACCGTGGAAGAGCTTCATCGCGGAAGCCAAAAAAAACAAAGTCAGAGTGATACCGACCGTAATGTGGGGCAACGGTGCCCATATCCACCAGATACTAAGCGACACTAAAAAACGAATAGCTCTTGAAGACGAGATAGCGAACCTGGTCAAACAAAACGGCTTTGACGGAATTGATATTGATTTTGAAGCAAAACGCCACGAAACCATAAATTATTTCTCAACTTTCCTGAAAGGTCTTTATCAGCGCATGGGCAATAAATGGGTGTATTGTACGATTGAAGCCCGCATGCCTCTTGAAGCCCGCTTTAGTCCGGGTGCCGTCATTCCTCCCGATGCCAGAGATTACGCCAACGACTACGTGGAGATGAATAAATACTGCGACAGGGTGGAGATAATGGCCTACGACCAGGGTACGATTGATGTCCGTCTAAACGGCATACGTCGGGCACCATACGCGCCGACATCCGACATTGAGTGGGCGGAAGAGCTGGTAACGCTTGCCTCCCAAAATATTTCAAGAAACAAACTCATACTTGGCATTCCCACATATGGCTATGAATACAAAGTAACGCCGGTGTCGGACGGCAAACACGAATATAAAGTTTTGTGGCCCTTTAATCCGAAATACGCGGTAGAGATCGCCCAAAAACTCGGCATCATGCCTTCCAGAAACGAAGCGGGGGAGCTTGGCTTTACCTATGACCCGAAGCTTCTGGAGGAAACAGCGCCTTCAAGCGATGAATCGACCCAAACCCAGCAAGAAGTCGCAACGTCATCTGTCGCGGAAAACGAAAGTTCGGGGGTAAGCGCCAGTCAGCCATTCAACTACCTTTCGTGGAGCGACGCTAAAACTGTTGCCGACAAAGTCGCGCTTGCGAAAAAACTCGGAATACGCGGAGTCGCCGTCTTTAAATTTGACGGAGGCCAAGACCCGGGAATTTGGGGGGTGTTGAAGTAAAAGTTTCAATACTTTCATCCAACCGTATCAACCAAAATTGTTTCCGTGAAATTATTTTCTTACTTTACCAACTTTTCGACGCTTTCAACTGCATCGGGCAGTTCCATGCAAGAGTTTTCGCCTTCGATCGCGCCGGAAAAATGTCCCATGTTGTGTTTGATTGTGATTTCCGCGTCGAGTTTTTCTTTAAAAATATCCGCGTATTTTAAATCAACATGCGGGTCGTTATCTGAATGGATCGCCGCAAAGCCGTTTTTGGAGCTTGATTTTATTTTTTCAAAATCAACCGGTGTTTCAAAAAAGGTTTTAATTTCGTCATAGCCCAAATCCTCGGTAAATCCGGCGACAAAAACAACTCCGCCAACCCTTTGATTTTCAGGCAAAGTTTCCAAATAGCGCATTATTGTAATGCATCCGACGCTGTGGCCTATAAGATATAAATTTTCATCCGGCTGTCCTATTTCTTTCACAAGATATGGAACCCACGCGTTTTGTTTGGGATGTTCTGTGTCCGGAAACGCCGGAACTTTCACTTCAAATCCTTTGGCCTCAAGTTCTTTTTTAACCGACGGATACCAGCAGTATTCCGGAGTCCCTTCCCAGCAATGAACTATGATTGCTCTTTTCATGTCATTATTATGCTACATAGCATATTACGCAGCAAGGTTTTGTTTCTCCCGAGATTAAATCTCGGGGATTTATAAAACACTCCACAACATCAACCAAAATCGTTTTCATGATTTAAAGATTGTTTTTGAAATATTTCATAAAAGCGGAGTACTCCTCCTTGTTAAAAAAATCTTTTTTGTTAAATTTGTATTTTTTCGGGTTTATCCATTTGTAAGCGCTATGCTCAAAAGAAATTTTTACACCCCCGCCGAGATATTTTCCTTCGTAAACCGTAAGCAGATTGAAACACGCTCCGTGTCTGCCTTTTCTGCGAAACTGAAAAAGAGGAACTCCTAATTTGTATTTGATTTTATTTCCGAGTTCTTCTTTTATTTCCCTTTTCAATATTTTTTCCAGGGAAACTTCTCCTTCAACGTTATCAACGCGCCCTCCCGGCAAGTCCCAGAAAATCGGCTTCCCGGCGGTTTTTAAAAATAAAAACTCGTTGCCCTTTTTCAAAAGCAACTTCAGCCCGACCCAGCACAAAGCGTAATCCCTTTTCATGTTTTTATTAATTTTTGCCATAACACAAAAATTTTAGCACGCGGTTTGGGGTTTTGCCAGCAAAAATCCCGAGAATAATCTCGGGATTTTTATCAAGCGGCTTTTCGGCTAGACGGATTGGGATGCTTTTTCAAAAATATGCCGTATGACTTCATCCACGTCCGGTTCGTCAATCAGAATATCGTCAACCGGCAGACCCGCGGACAGCAGGGAGGCGGCCACCGAAGGCGCGTCTTTTCGCGGTACGTTGATAATTGACCTGTGCGGACCGAGATACTTGAGCTTTCCGAAGCGCTCCAATGTTTCCCGCGCAACCCCCGCCTTATCAAAAGTGACAGTGAGCCGTTTATGCGGCGCGTATTTTTTGACGAGCTTGTCGAGAGAGCCGTCATAGATAATGCGCCCCCTGTTTATAATAATGATGCGTTCACAAAGCTCCTTGATATCTTCCATGTAATGCGAGGTCAGAAGAACAGTCGTGTTTCGTTCCCGGTTATACTTTTTTATGAATTCCCGAATGTTTTTTTGCGCCACCACATCAAGTCCGATCGTCGGCTCGTCTAAAAATAAAACTCTGGGGTTGTGCAGGAGAGCCGCGATTAGTTCGCATTTCAAACGCTGTCCCAATGACAGCTTACGCGTCTGTACGTTAAGAATTTCCCTGACACCGAGAACTTCGACAAGCTCTTCGAACTGGTCTTTAAACTCTTTGTCGGGCAGTTCGTAAATGGCTTTGTTCAGCAAAAACGCCTCGTATGCCGGAAGATCTTCCCAAAGCTGATTTTTTTGTCCCATCACAAGAGAAAATTGTTTTTGATATTCTTTTTCCCGGCGCTGGGGTGTGTAACCCAGCACAGACGCCGTGCCGCTTGTCGGCTCAATCAGCCCCGCGAGCATTTTTAGCGTGGTTGTTTTGCCCGCACCATTTGGCCCGAGAAATCCAACCAGCTCGCCCTCTTCCACCGAAAACGAAATGCCGTCGACCGCCCTTGCGTGTTCGACATTTCGCACAAAAAAAGATTTCAACGAACCGATAAGCCCGGGCTCTTTTCGATAGAACTCGTAGACGCGTGACAGGTTGCGGACTTCTATAGTAGACATGCGCGCTTGTTAAATACCCACGCTCTCATAACGTTTAAGCCCGCGATTCCACACAAACATGGTGACTCCGTAAAGTATTGCTATCCAAACCGCTTGTACGAAAATACCGTATATGCCCATGGAAATATCCATTTTTTTAAGATAAAGCTGTGCCGGGACAAACAGCGAATAGCCTGACGGAAGCAAAGACTGCGTTTGCGCGAATACTTCCGGCAAGAAAGATATCGGAAAAAGCCCGCCGGAAAAAATACGCTTGATGCGGTCAATGCTTGAATATATTCCGTCTGTTTCGTCCGTCCAAAACGCAATAAGGCCGACAAGATATGAAATCATAAACTCAATCATAAACGCGAAAACAGCCATGAGCGCAATGACTCCCAAGTATAAAAGATCGGTATTAAAAATTATCACAGGAAGGAAAAACAGTGTTATGACAATAAGCTGGGTTGCCACAGACATGAGCGTTGCCAGACTTGCAAATGACCGCATAAGATTCGCGGCAAGATAGCTTATCGGGCGCACGAGATAGGTTGAAAGTCTGCCGTGTTTAATGTCATTTGCGATGCGCTCGGACGCAAAACTCCGGACGACCATATTAAAAAGGTTGCCGATTAGAAAATAAGTAATCATTTCTTGCAGTGTAAATCCGCGAAGCGCGGTTTCTCCGCTCGCGCTGTAAACCGATGACCACAGCACCAAAATGAAAAGCATTTCGGCAATCTCGCCGACTCTATATCCAAGAATGGTGGACCTGTATGTGAGCGCGCGCTGCCAATTTGCCCGGATGAGAGCTAAGTATTTATGCATAAATATTCTTATTGAAAAATTTTAGCACAAAATTATGCTTTTTTTGAGCGGGGATTTGGTTTATTAAATTTAGTCTTTCAATGAACCAAGGATTAAGGCCAGCTTCTTTTCCCGGGTCCAGCCTTTGAGTTCGGCTTCTCGTTTTCGGGCTTCGGCCAATGTTTTATGTTCTTCCGAATATTTTAAGGTTGCCGGACGGCGGATTTTGGTGTAGCGCGCGCCTCGTTTTGATTCGTTGTGCTCTTTTAAGCGCTTTTCTAAATTGTTTGTACAGCCGATATAAAGAGATTTGTCGGAGCATTCAAGGATGTAAATAAAGTGGGGCATATGCTTAAAATTGCGAGTCGCTCGTATAAAATGTTGTCCCTCGGCTGACGCCTCAGGAAGCTGAATGTTTCAACCAAATTAAAATTTGGGAAACATTCGCTGCTGCGGGGCTTGGATTCGAACCAAGGTGACGACTTTCAGAGAGTCGCATCCTACCGCTAGATGACCCCGCAATATTTGAAATTATAAGTTAAAATGCCATTTTTTCAATTAAGAAGCCCCCCGATGTTTGCCGGGGGGCTTGGCCAGCCGGAGGCTGGCGTTGACCGACTCGCGCCGGTCAGGTGCTCGATGATTTTTCCTCGCTCATGTTCCCAAGAAAGATGCCTAAAGCTAGGGCGGATGCATGGGTTCGGCCTCCTTCGAGGCTGTGCAGACCGCAACCGCGCCATGCGTGGGCGGGGATTTGCGCATCTGCCGGTGTCGACGGGGTGGGGCCTTGGGCCCCGGTGAGTTGGGCGCCTGAAGTATGTCTTGCCGGCGCCGTAGCGCCCACGGACAGGGCCGGCAAGGCTACCCTACCTACGGCGGATGCATACAGCTCCTCCCCCCATGGATATACGAATGGATGAAAAGAACGATCTTGAAGCGTCTTGCCATTATATATCATAAGGCTCGTGTTGTCAAGTGTATGAAAAAATGTTATTATTTTATAAATGGCCAAGAAATCTCTGAAAATTATTTTTAAGCTCGCGGTTTTAGCCGCGATTTTAGCGGCCGCTTTTTATTTTGCCCGGGTTTCTCGCGAAAACGAAATGATTGCCGAGCTGGTGTACGATTACGGCTATTACGGAATTTTTTCAGTCGCGGTTATCTCCGGCTTCAATCTAGCCGTACCCGTGCCCGCGGTCGCTTTTTTGCCTCTTTTTCTGCAGTCGGGTCTCAATTTTTGGCTTACCATAATTTTGATTACTGTCGGCGTAACGCTCGCCGACTCCTTTACATATGTTATCGGGCGTCTGGGCCGCGAGGTCATAGACGACAAAAAAAGAATGATAATCGCGCTTGAAAAGGCGGGGGAGCGCCATTGGTGGGCGCCGATGACCTTGCTTTTTTTGTTTTCCGCCCTTGTTCCTTTGCCGAATGAAATTTTGGTAGTGCCATTAGGGTTTTTGAATTACAGATTCAGGCGAGTTTGGCCGGTGATTCTTGCGGGAAACTTTGTTTTTAATTTTATTTACGCTTCGGGAGTTATAAATTTGTTTGAGGCGGTTTAATTTATGATTTTAACCACACACGCTATAGCCGGAGCGGCTGTCGCCAGCTTGAATCCGACCAGACCCGTTTCCGGATTTTTTGCCGGATTTGTTTTGCATTTTATTTTGGACGCCATTCCGCACTGGGATTACAAACTTCGTTCCGGTTCTATTGACCCATATGTCGGTTCTCGTTTTGTTTTTGACCGCGTGTTTTTCGGCGATGTTTTAAGAATCGGAAGCGACATGTCGCTCGGAATAATTTTGCCGCTCGCGTTTTTTTATTTCTATTCGGATGTCCCGTTCTATACGGTTTTGGCGGGCGCTGTTGGCGGAATTATGCCGGACGCGCTCCAGTTTGCTTACGGAAGGCTGCGCTGGAAACCGCTTGCCGTACTTCAGGATTTTCACTTCTGGATTCATACGAGCCGGAGACTTAGAAATCGGCCGATTTTAGGAATATCGGCTCAAGCCTTGCTTACGGCAATTATAGTTTTTACCGTCGGTTTGTTGTAGTTTTATATATATGAAAGGAAAACATGAAACGGATTCGGCAAGCTCATTACAAGCCGTTGTTTTCGGCGGTGGGTGTTTTTGGTGCGTTGAGGCTGTTTTTAAAATGCTAAAAGGGGTTGCCTCTGTCCTGCCAGGATATGCCGGCGGTTTTACGGGCCCGTCACAATCGGCTCCGACTTATGAAGAAGTGTGTTCGGGTAAAACCGGACAGGCGGAAGTTATAAAAATAGAATATGACCCGGCGCGAATATCTTTTGAAAACTTGCTTACGGTTTTTTTCGCGGCTCATGATCCGACAACCCCCAACCGGCAGGGGAACGATGTCGGAACGCAGTACCGCTCGGCGATTTTTTATACGACCGAAGAACAAAAAACGGAAGCAGAAAATTTTATTAAAAAAATAAACGATTCTTCATCGGATGGCGCGCCCGCGATTACCGAAGTAAAACCGCTTGATAAGTTTTATCCGGCCGAAGATTATCACAAAGATTATTACGCCAAAAACAAAAGCGCTTCTTATTGCCAGATGGTGATAAATCCGAAATTGGAAAAAGTAAAAGAAAAATTCGCGGAATTATTAAAAATTAACTAACACATCAAATGTATTGATATATCAATACATTTGATGTGTTTTAAAAATAAAAAATAATATGGATGAAAAAGAAATGAAAAACAAGCTCACGCCCGAACAATATAAAGTAATGCGCGAGAAGGGGACCGAGGCGCCATTTTCGGGGAAGCTTTTGCATGAAAAAAGAGAGGGGACTTTCAGGTGCGCTGCGTGCGGAAATCCTCTTTTTTCTTCGGATGCCAAATTTGATTCGGGCACGGGCTGGCCGAGTTTTGATACTGCGCTTCCGGGCGCGGTTGAGTTTAAAAAAGACAGCGAGCATGGTTTGGAAAGAACCGAAGTCGTCTGCAAAAAGTGCGGGTCCCACTTGGGACACATCTTTGACGACGGACCGAAAGAAACGACCGGCAAGAGGCACTGCATCAACTCCGTCTGCCTGAAGTTTGAAGAGAAAAAATAAAAAAACTCCGACAAATGTCGGAGTATTTTTATTTTTCAGAATGGTTGAGGTGCGAAATCCAGGAGCGGGTTGCGATTCGCGGACCCCAAACAACAATTTTTTCTTTGGTAAAAATATCTATATGCCCAAAAACGGGCGGAGATTCTTTCTGGCAGTCAAAATTTGAATAGCGAACGTCCGGTTTTCCGTTATATCCGACTCGTCCCTGTTCTCCCCACGGATGGTTTATAAAAAGAATACGCGACCACCACACCGCGCCGTCGTCTTTGTTGAAATAAACATGAATCCATCTTACTTGTTTTGCCAATGCTTTATTGGCGTCAAGCGCCGGGTTTATAAGCACTGCTCCGGAAATCGGAGCTCCGCGTTCAGCGAGCATATATGCCAATGTTCCGCCGTTTGAGTGTCCGACAATTATGTCGCCCGGTTTAATTTTTGGCAGGATTTCCTCAACAATTTCTGGGTTTTTCCGGCGTGTGGTCACGGCAAAAATATAACCATAGCTATGGACGATGATGTCGCCAAATCCGGCATTTTCAAAATACGGCTTTAACAGTTTCACCACGCCGCCGGAAGGCTCCGAAGTATGGATTCCATGCAGGATATGGACGGTTGGCACCGGTCGTCCTCCTTTTCAGGACCCGTTTTTCCGCTGTCATTATACATCGGCAGGCATTTCTTTACAAGTATAAAAATAAATGTTAAAATCAGCGCGAGGTTCTTTGGAAATTTGAGAACTTGATACGGAGGAAAACGGGTGTCGGACAAGGATAAGCTCCAGTTTCAGCTTGACGAAGAAAAAAGCGCGGCCTTTAAGCTGATGGAAGAAGCGGGAGAATCTATTTTTTTGACGGGCAGAGCGGGAGCCGGAAAATCAACCCTGCTTACTCATTTCAGACAGAATACCAAAAAGAATGTTGCCGTCACGGCTTCTACCGGAATCGCCGCCATAAATGTAAGCGGACAGACGCTCCACTCTTTTTTTGGCTTCGGCATTGATATTACGCCTGAAAAAGCGGCCGAAGGGTGTCATCCTCGGCGCAGTGAGTTGCTCAAGGCCGTTGACACCATCGTCGTTGACGAAATTTCAATGGTGCGGGCCGATCTTTTGGATGCCGTGGATGCCAGATTGCGCTTCTGCCGTGAAAACGATTTGCCTTTTGGCGGAGTCCAGATGGTTTTTATCGGTGATCTTTACCAGCTTCCGCCGGTTTTGGAAGAAAGGGACAAGACGTGGTTTTTGAAATCTTACGATAGCCCTTACTTTTTTTCGGCACGGTCTTTCAAAAAAGCCGGTGTTAAGCACGTTGTTTTAAACAACGTTTACCGCCAGACAGAAAAAAAGTTTATTGAGGTCTTAAACAAGATGAGGATAGGGGAATTTTCTGAAAAAGATTTAGCCATGCTCAATAAGAGAGCAAAAGCTTCTATTTCCCGCAGGTCCATGAAAGGGGCTGTGTATCTGACCACGACCAACAATCTTGCCGAAAACATAAACGCAGAAGAGCTGATGCGGCTCAAGGGCGATGCGAAAACATGGCGAGGAATTATTATCGGAAATTTTCCGACACACAGAATTCCGGCATCACAAAACCTTGTTTTAAAAGTCGGAGCACAAGTCATGCTTTTAAATAATGATTCGCAGGGAAGATGGGTCAACGGCGACATTGGCAAGGTGGCCGGATTTGGCGATATTGGCGTTCAGGTTGAGATTGCCAAGAGAGGAACGCACACCCTGACCACTCATCGCTGGGACAGTATTGAGTTCGCTTATAATGAAAGGCTAAAAAAGACGGAAAGCGTCGTGAAAGGCTCTTACTATCAATATCCGCTTAAGCTTGCCTGGGCGGTGACAATCCACAAGTCGCAAGGCCAGACTTTTGACAAGGTCGTAATTGATCTTGGGAAAGGGGCCTTTGCTCCCGGACAGGCGTATGTCGCTTTGAGCAGGTGTACTTCGCTTGGCGGACTGACGCTGCGTCAGCCCATCAGGAAAGATGACGTTTTTGTAGACGAGCCAGTGGCTCGTTTTATGAACGGCGCGGTTTAGCTTCATAAACAACCCAAAAACCCAAGGGAGGTGACGGGTGCCAGCGCGAAAGAGCAAGGGCGATGCCGGGAAATTCGTTTTTGATTTTGAAAGTCTGCCGGAAGGGTTTGTTTTGGCAAAGCCGATTCAGCGCGAAGCTTACGACCCCGAAGTTCTCGAAGAGCTTGAAAAAGAGGGAAGGCTGCTCAAAACTCGCAAACGAGACGGCTGGAAGCTTTTTGCCCTTTTCAACAAAAAAGGCAAGGCCAGAATTTTCACCGACGGCTTGCGCGACGTGAGCGATCGCGTTCCGCATCTGGTCAAAGAATTGGAAAGTTTAGGCTGGTCAAAAACTCTTTTAGTCGGCGAAGGGGTTATGGTTGTAAACGGAAAAGACGAGAGGACGGCCGCCCAGAGCGTTCTAAATAGCGGTCCAAAACGGGCGCTTGAAGTTCAGGAAGAGCTCGGTCTTATGCGGTTCGTTACTTTTGACATTATTTTTTCCATGGGTGTTTGCGTTCTTGATACTTCATATAAAGTTCGTTTGGCCTCTCTTAAGGATTTAGGACTCCAGCCGTCATTAAAACATGTTTCCGATGTGGAGGTCGTTGACGAAACTCTTGAGACGGCAAAAAAGATGGTGGTTGAAAAGAAATGGGAAGGACTCGTGCTTTACGATAGCGAGTTTCGTTCATCTTTCCGTCTTGACGGCAAAAGTCCGGAACGAGTCAAAGGCTGTTATAAATGGAAGCCGATTTATGAGGACGATTTCATTGTTCGCAGGTGGCTGGCCTCAAAAACAGATCCCGAACGGATGAAAGAGGTTGAACTTTTACAGATTGACCCGAAGACTGGGAAGGAATTTTCATGCGGGAAACTCGGCGGGTTTTCAAACGATATGCGCGAGAAGCTGAAGAAAATTCGCTATCCCATAGTGATGCAGGTAAATTTTGACGGGCGTTTTGCTTCTGGAAAACTGGACAACGCTCGTTTTGCGGATATTCGCAAAGACAAAAAGCCGAAGGACTGCGTAGCTCCGAAAGGTTTTACTCCAGAAAGCAGAAATAAATCTGCCAAACCCGCATCTTCAGGCGGTGGCGGTGGCGGAGATATTTTAGACTCCGCTGTTGATGTAATTGCCGATGTGGCCGGAGCGGTGGTTGAAAATCTGGGCGGTGCCACCGAAGTCGCGGGCGATATTGCCGGCGAGGTTATAGAAGGTTTGGGCGATATTTGTTCCTAGATATTAAGTTAAGAAGCCGTTCCGAAAATCGGGACGGCTTTTAAAATTACCTCACGAGCTTGACAAAAAATAACCTTGAGATATAATGCTTTCAGGTTTTTGATAAAAAGTTCGTTGTAAAAATTTTTTTGGGAGGAATAAAAATGTTTGGTCCTAGCCGTAAAGAGGTTCAAGCCAAGATTGATTCGGCAATCAGCGCTCTTCGGGAGGATTTTGAAAGACGCCTTAAAAGGATGGACGCTTCGCCTGGCGCGAAAGAATTAGCCAGAGATGCCATGCGTGAGTTAACCACGTCGGTTGATGCCAAAGAATTTCTTGGAAATATTCTTTTAACAAAAGGTTTGACCATAGAAGGTTTGGTAAAGAGCGCTGTTGCTGAAGAAGTCAGATCGGACGCAGTAAAAAACATTATTGAGCAAGCGGTTAGCGACATTGAGAATGTTGATATGGGCGAAATATATGAAAAAACTGCCGAACGTCTGACCACGCTTATAATGAAAGAACACAAAGACGACCTGATTAGGGAATGCGCCGAACAGCTGGCCGATCCTCTTTACGACGCGATCGATTTGGATGATCTGTATCCGATAGTCGGCGAGCGCGTTTTGGAAAAGTTTCGTAAAGAGGGGGGTTAGGGATGGACGCAAATCCAATCACCAACCTTGTCATCAGCCACTTCGGGAGAGACAATATTGCTCAAGAGGCGGTCAGTTTCGTTTTAAAGTCGCTTAAGAGCAAGTCTGTCGTGAAGTCGGCGGCTATTGCTCTTGAAACTCTGGGTTACGCGGCTTTCGGCTCTGGTGTTGACGGTCCGAACGAGCGGCAGATAGCCAGTGGCGTTGAAAAAGTCAGAGTATTGCTTGAAAAAAACGGTTTATCCGAAGTTGATCCGGCCAAATTTTTTGCCGGTGTCCTAATTTCTGCCAAATATCTTCACGAAAATAAATCCGCTCTTGATGGATTAAAGCGCCTGTTATGAGATGTCCTCGGATCCTTCGGGTGGATCCGAGGGAATTTTTAAAAACCTCGCGAAAGGAGGGGAAAAAGATGGTATTTCTGTGGATAGGCGTTGCTGGATTTTTGGTGATGGCTGTGGCCGCTGTCCTTGGCCATGACGGAGATGTTGACGGAGGCGATTATCATTTTGACCATGATGTCGGCGGGCACGAGGTTTCGGACAATTCTTCCTCCGGCCCAAGTCCGTTCAGTCTGCGCACGATAAGTATTTTTGTCATGGTTTTCGGGTTCAGTGGTTTTTTGGCTAATTTTTACGGAGCGTCCGATTTCATATCGTCGGTAATCGGAATGGCTTTCGGGATTGTTTTTGCAATGCTTGCATACTATGGGTTCAGAATGCTTTACGCCCAGCAGGGCTCATCGACGATTGCCATAGCCGGCCTTGTCGGCCAAACCGCCGAAGTCATCAATGTCATTCCGGAAGGCGGAGTGGGAGAGGTTATGGTCGCTTCAAGTGGCCAGAAACAGGCTTTTCTCGCCCGCTCCCGTGATGGACGGGTTCAGGCGGGGTCCAAGGTTAAGATAGTTGATGTTCTTGGGTCGAATCTTCTTGTTTCCAAAAATCTGAACTAACCAACTAACCCACCACACCGAGAGGAGGAGATAGGGTATGGATACTTTGACGGGGTTCATGGTGCCGGTTGCGGTAATACTGGTTGTGATTGTCGGATTCTTTTTGGTTCTAAGGTCTGTTTTCTCGCTTTACGTCAAGGTTCCGCCAAACAAGGCCGCGATTTTCTACGGCCGTAAGTCAAAAACCGATGGTGGCCAGCTGATA
>CAYPMM010000003.1:31609-46673 GCA_964412115.1 uncultured Candidatus Saccharibacteria bacterium
CGTTGAGTGGCTGGATTTGAGTACCATGTCTATGGATTTGGAAGTCAAAGACATTCCAAACTTCCATGGGGTACCAGTAAGCATCAAGGGCGTTGCCAACGTCAAGATCAGATCTGACGATGTTTCTCTTGCGGCCGCGGCCGAGCGCTTTCTTGGAAAGAAGCAGGAAGAGGTCAAATCTATTGTGCTTGATAACTTGCATGGCCACCTGCGGGCAATTCTCGGCAAGATGAGTATTGAGGACCTTATCAGAGACCGCGAGAAATTCAACACCTCGGTTTTGAGCGAAGCCGGCGAAGATTTGGGAAAGATGGGCATGCAGGTTGATATCCTGAAAATTCAGGATATCAAGGACAGTCTTGGTTATATCGATGCTCTCGGCAAACCGCAGACCGCTCAAGTCAAGGCCGACGCGCAGATCAAAGAAGCCGAAAGAAAGAGTGAGGCCGACCAGAAAACAGCCGAGTATAATCAGACAGCCAGAACTGTTGAAGCGGAAAACGCGGCCAAGATTGCAGAGGCCGAAAAAGATCGGGACGTTAAAAAGGCGACATATCTTGCTGATGTGCAAGCCGAGCAGGCGCGAGCCGAGCAGGCCGGACCTCTTGCTACCGCCACAGCAAAACAAGCGGTCATTATGCAGGAAACAGAGGTTGCCAATAAAGAAGCGGAAAGAAAAGCGGCTCAGCTTCTTGCTGAAGTCGTGAAGCCGGCAGAAGCCGCGAAGAGAAAGGTTGTTGTTGACGCCGAGGCGGCAAAGGAACAGAAGGTTCTTGAGGCCCAGGCCGAGAAAGAAAAGAAGACGCTTGAGGGTCAGGGCGAACAGGCGAAGTTGACCGCGATAGGCGAGGGCGAAGCTGCGGCCATCAAAGCCAAGCTTCTTGCCGAAGCTGAAGGCGTTTTGAAAAAGGCCGAGGCTTATCAGAAACTGGACCCTTCCGGCCGAGTGCTCTTGATCCTTGAAAAACTGCCTGAAGTTTTGGACAAACTGGCTCCGGTCTTCGGCGCGATTGCGGCACCTATGGGCAACATTAAAGATGTCAAGATCTTTGATTTTGGCGGAGAAGGCAAGGGTCCGGCAAAGTTTGCCGGAAACGTCACCGGCCTTCTCTTCTCGCTTTTCGAACAGGCCAAGGGGCTTGGTCTTGACGGCGATCTGACCAAAATACTTGAAGGCTTTAAGGCATCGCCAGTCCCGGTGTCTTCCGGCGCGGCTGAAGGCGGTTCCTCCGGAGAGGACAAAAAGTAGAAAACAAAAAAACGCATTTTATTATGTCGGATACCAGGTATCCGACATTTTTTCTTGCAAAAAAAATTAGGGCGTTTAAAATAATAACAATGTCAGGCGAAAATAACGGCAACGGATATTTGGAACACATCTACGAACGCTCGCAAAAATTGACCGAGGCGCTTTACCGCGTAACCGATTTATTTTCCGATTCGGAGCCATTAAAGTGGCTTTTGCGCCGGGACGGCCTTGGAATTTTTGAATCTCTTTTGAAAATAAAAACTTCTTCGCCGAGCGAGCGGGTCAAAGGACTGGACAAGATATCGGAAGAAATACGCCAGTCCATAAGGACGCTTGAGCTGGCATCCTCCGGTTCGTTTATATCCGAAGCCAATTTTCAGGTGCTAAAACGCGAATACCTAAATCTGGCCGATTACTTGACCGAGCGCAAATATGAAATTTTACCCGAGCCGTCAGCCGAAGGATATATCGGACAAGTAGCTATCGGACAATTATCTAATGGACAAAGTGTCGGTAGTGAGATAAAGGAACAAATTGCCGAAGTAGGAGAGAATTATAGTAGTAGTAATAGGAGTAATAAAAATAATGGGCAGGGTAACGGAGAAAGACGCGGTGAAATCATTTCATTCATAAAAGAAAGGGACTGGGTAAGTATGGGCGAGTTGGCCACCGTCTTTAGCGGACGGATAAGCGGAAAAACTCTTCAACGGGACCTGGTCAGCATGGCCGGCGAAGGGCTTCTTTTAAAAGAAGGCGAAAAAAGGTGGAGAAAGTATAAATTGGCTTCAGAAGTCAAGAGTTGACAATCCATACATATTATTTATGCTTTTTTACCCCATTGACCCAAGTGGGGCTTTTTTGTAGCTTAAAAAAGTCCCTTTTATCCCGAATACACTTATCCACACCCCCGTTTTGCTTGTATTGAAAAGGGGATTTATAATTAAAACTAATGCAGAGTGTCAGAAATGGATGCACGGCAATTTGAGGTGCAGAGCGTATAAACAAAGCCAGCAGATGGCTAGTTTGCCGTATTTGGAAGAAGTATAATGAAAGGACGCTGATAAGAACTTTGAAAATTAAATAAACTACCGCACGGATGAAAATTGTGAGTATAAAAATTTAAGTTTGATTTAACATGGGGCCAAGGCCCGGTCGATTCAATGTATCAGCGTGAAAACTGTTTACATTAATAAGGCTCGGCTTCATTACCGAAAGTTTTATTAGATTGAATTATTTAGAAAGAGAGGAGCTTAACTTTGTCGAAGTTGAGAATTCACTCTCTAAAAATTAATTAAAAATTATTACCATGAGTAAATTAATTGCAAAACACAGAAAAGTGGCGGCAGCCGTCGTTTCTGTGTCAACTGCGATTTTATTGGCGGGTTCCGCTTTGGTTCCGGTCGCAAGCGCGGCTTTGACCGAAGCTCAAATCCAGTCGATTCTTTCGCTCTTGCAGTCGTTTAACACCGATCAGGCGACGATAAATAATGTCAACGCTTCTCTTCGGGGTCAGGCGACATCAGGCACTGCCCCAGCGGCAGGAGCATGCGCTTTCACCAAGGACCTGACAATTGGTTCGCAAGGTGATGACGTAAAATGTTTGCAGAACTATCTTACCGGAACTGGCCACTTCACATTCAGCGGAGGAGCTACCGGATACTTTGGTTCTGTAACGCAATCAGCTGTTGCCGCGTGGCAGTCAGCTAACGGAGTAACACCCGCCGTCGGATACTTCGGCTCGATTTCAAAAGCCAAGTACAGCGCGGTTGCCGGTGGAACAACCACTGGCGGAACAACCGGAGGCACGACTGGCGGAACAGTCATAGTAACTCCAGTCGGCTCGGGACTTACGGTTTCAGCCGGAGTTCAGCCGGCAGGTTCTTTGTTCCCGGATAACTCAACCCGAGTGCCATTCACGGTTGTAAATCTTACCGCCTCTTCAGACGGAGATGTAACCGTTGATTCGGTAACGGTTGAAAGAACCGGTCTTGCCAATGATGCCGCGTTTGGCGGCGTCGTTTTGCTGGATGACCAGGGAACGCAAATCGGAATTGTCAAAACATTGAATTCCGACCACAAAGTTGTTTTGTCCGAAGACTTTGTAGTTAAAGCCGGACAGACTAAAACAGTTGTTATTGGCGGTAACGCCAAGACATCCGGTTCCGGATACGGCGGACAGGTTGCGTACTTGTCTGTTGCATCTATCGCCGCGAACGCCACGGTTAATGGAGCGTTTCCGTTTGTCGGCGCGGGCCACACCGTAAACGAAACATTGACCATCGGCTCTATCAGCACCGTAGCCAGAGGCGCTTTGGATCCGGGTTCATCCCAGACCAAAGAAGTCGGAACGAAGGACTACACTTTCTCATCCGTTAAATTCACATCCGGCTCGGCCGAAGATGTTTATGTTAAGTACATGCGCTGGTACCAGTCGGGTTCGGCTTCCAAAGATGACTTGGCAAATGTCAAAATCCATGTCAATGGAAGTGTTTATGAACCGACTGTAAGCGCTGACGGCAAATACTACACCGCTTCTTTCTTGGCTGAAAACAGCGGAAAGGGTGTGTTGATTGCTAAAGGATTCTCCAAAGAATTTACCATTAGAGGCGATGTCGCCGGCGGTTCGGCCCGAACTGTTGACTTTGACATTCAGAAACGAACGGATGTCGCTTTCAACGGCGGTCTATACGGCTACGGCATAACTCCTCCGTTTGGCTCCGATGTTGCCGCGGATTCCGCCAACTTCGATGCCACGGATGACCCATGGTATGATGCCGCTGAAGTACTGGTTTCGGCTGGAACCATTACGGTTTCTACGAATTCCACTTTAGCGCCGGCTCAAAACATTGCCGTCAACTTGGCGGGCCAGCCATTGGCCGCATTTACGGTTGATGTCAGAGGAGAGCCGATCTCGATTACCAGACTTGCTTTCAACGTTTCAATTGGCAACAAAGTTTCCGGAGATGACGTTTCGGATATAACCAGCGTTTCCGTCTATGACGCAAACGGAGCGGTTATTGCCGGTCCGTCCGATGGTGTAACCACAGAGGTCAACACCGGAGGCGCTACAGGCACGTCGCATGGTGAAGTTATCTTTACCGACACCATTACTTTCCCGATAGGCGTTAATAACTACGTCTTGAAGGGCAAGGTTGGCACCGATATTGATAACAACGACACCATTCAAGCATCCACCACTCCTCGCAACTTCGGAGGAGCGACTGGCGTTAATACCGGAAAGACCATTACTGTTGACCCGAATTCTGTTTTGACTTTCGGCTTGATGACCGTAAAGACGGGAGACTTGACCGTTTCGGTTTCGGCAAGCCCGATAGCTCAAACGGTTATTCAGGGCGCGAAACAGTTTACCTTTGCCAACTACACTCTTGACACTACGGCTTCAGGCGAAGACATCCGTCTCGTCAGCTTGCCGGTTGAATACAACTTCAACGGAGGCGCTGCCGCAACCGATCTTACAAGCTGTAAGGTTTATGACGGCGCGACAGTTATAAACTCGGCCAACGTCAAGAACCCAACAGCTAAAGGCTCTTCAACCAGCTTTATCTTTGACGGCTCGGGACTCACATTGGTAAAAGGAACCACGAAAACCCTTGCGCTTAAATGCGATGTTTCGGGTTCTGCTCCCGCGGACGGTTTCTATGAATGGGGAATTGATGCCGCCGAAGATTCCAACTTTACCGGCGCATCAGGTCTTACCAGCGGACAGGCGACTGCCGAAACATTTAACGGTTCTGTCGGCCAGAGAATGACCACAGCTACCGGAGGCACGCTTGTAGTTTCTCTTGATTCGTCTTCACCTGGTTACAAGATTGTTTCAGCCGGCACAGTCGGAGCTGAACTCTCTCGCATCAAGTTCATAGCTACAAACGAAGACATTGAGCTTAGAAAACTGGTGGTTGAAAGAAATGGAACAGCCTCAAGTACTCCTACCGACTTGGTTGGACAAAAAGTTACTTTTTGGACAACCGACGGAGTTCAGGTGGGCGAGGCGACCTTCCCGCTTTCTACCAGCCAATTCGCGACATCCAGCGCCATTACCGGATTTACAATTCCGCGCGATGGAGCGAAAATCATAATTGTTAAGGGTGATATTTCCGCGATAAGCAATTCCGGCCCTCTTACTGCTTCAGGAGACTTCTTGAAGGTTGACTATGACGGAGGTGCTGTCGGTCTTGCCGGCGGAACTTACGGAGTCGGAGTGGCTTCGGGCAATAACATTACCCCGACAGGTTCCGATACCGCTTCCATTGGTGTAAGGATTATGCGCGGATACCCGACACTGGCCAAACTCGCGCTTCCGACCAACGCCTTGCTTAGCGGCAACACGAGCTTGAAACCGTTCTATCGGTTCAGCGTGAAAGCCAACGACCGCGACGTATCAATCTACAGATTTTCGTTTGACGTAGCGTCATCAACCGTGATTGCTACGACATCCACCTATGGTCTGTATGTCTACACGGATAGCGGGTTTAACACGCTTGACACGACATTTACTTCAGACGGTTTGATTAACTACGGAAACTGCGTCAACGGCAGGTCCGGCATAACGCTTACCACGGGAGCCGTCGGACTGTTGAACAGCCCGGCCCCACAGCCAATCAGAGTTCATCCTGATAAAGGCACAACCGCCTGCAATGCCACAACGACCTATGTCGTGCCCGCCGGTTCAACCAGGTACTTCGAATTTAACGCCTCGGTAATCGGTGTTGAAGCCGCAGCCAGCCTTTCCGAGACAATCAGTGTTGCGCTTCGCGGTGATGCCGCTTTCCCAAGCATTATCACCTCAGGACAGGCTTCCGGTAACATGTTTACCGCGGCCGGAGTTGCCACCGATGCGCAAAACGACTTCATCTGGTCGCCAAACTCAACGACCACGAACGATACACCGGCCAAACTTGGCAATGTTGACTTCACCAACGCATATGGTGTTACCGGTCTTCCGGCCACCCAGATGACGATTGAGTACTTCACCAGCACCTTCTAATCAATCCTTGTGGATTAGTTAGGGCTAAGAAAAAATCCCCCCGAAAGGGGGGATTTTTCTATTGACTAAATAAATCACGCAAGTAAAATTAATAATTATGGATTTTTATAAACAAAAAGCCGTTTTTGGCGTTATTATTGTTGTTTTGGCTTTTGCTGTAGCTGGTTTCTTTATTTGGCGCGATGTTAATTCACTAAGCCCTGAAACCCAAAACACCGAACTAAACAGCCAAAGTAACGAGAGTCCGGTTCGTGCCACCGACGGCCAGAACCCGGTTTTGACCAAAGAAACACTTAAAATTCCGGATCTTGACCGGCCGATAAAAATTAGCTCCAATCTTAACGACGACGAGAAAAAAAGGGCCACTTCAGACATTCAGGAAGTTTCCGGCATATTAAAAGGTAATCACGACTATTTTGACGGGTGGCTTCAGCTTGGCATCTTGCGGAAAATGATCGGGGACTACGAGGGTGCGGTTGAAGCTTGGAACTTTGCCGGGGTTATTCGCCCTAAAAGCACCATACCATTTGCCAACTTGGCCGATCTTTATGCTTATTATATTCGGGATAATAAAAAAGCCGAGGAAAGCTTTTTAAAGGCCATTTCCGCCGACCCCCAAAACGGCTTTCCTTATTATCAAACTGCGCATTTTTATGAAGATATCCTGAAAGATAAAGAAAAAGCCAAAAATATATTACTCCAAGGCATCTCTTTGGGCGCCGACTCCTCCGGCGACCTCCAATCCCTTCTAAACTCCCTCTAATGTCGGATACCAGGTATCCGACATTTGGTTATGTTATAGTGAGTTTATGTATAGAGAAACGGAATTAGTCGAAGGCGAGATTTTTCACGTATTTAATAGAGGTGTTGAAAAACAAAATATTTTTCTTTCCGACGAAGACAGGATTAGGTTTGTTTTGGGTTGTTGTTTTTTTAATGACGCTAATGTCGGAGAAGTACACCTAAATCGCTTTCTTTCCAACCCTGTCGGATACCTGGTATCCGACAGGGTTGAGGATAGGGACAAATATGTGGAAATTTTGGCATGGTGTCTGATGCCGAATCATTTTCATCTCCTGGTAAGAGTCTTAAAAGAGGGCGGCTTGAGCGTTTTTATGCAAAAATTACAAGAAAGCCATTCCAAGTATTTTAATAGGGTTAATAAAAGAAAGGGGGTTTTATTTGGCGGGCCTTTTCAGTCTGTCCATGTGTCCAGTGACGCGCAATATACTCATGTTAGTCGTTATATACACATCAACCCATTAGATTTATTTGATCCGATGTGGAAAGAGCGTGGATATATTGAGGACAAGCTGGGGGCGGAGAAGTTTTTGAAGGAATATAAATGGTCAAGTTTGCTTGAATATCTGGGCGAAAGAGAAGATTTTGCATCAATTATTGATTTAAATCCAGTTCTGGATTATTTTGAAAATAAAGGCGAAGAATATTGGAAATTTTTAATGGACTGGATAACTGTCGGATACCAGGTATCCGACAAATAATATGGTGAACAAAACATCTTTGAGGTTTGTGGCCGGGTTTGTGATTATTGTTGTTTTGGCGTTCGGTTCTATTTATTACCTCAATTATTACAACAGTCCCGAGCGGAAGGCGCTTCGCTATTACGCCGACCTTGAGCGTCAGTATGCCGAGGACACTTACGGCGGAAAAACGCCCGAAGAAACCTTGCAATTATTTGTTGACGCCCTGAAAGCGGGGGATATTGATTTGGCGAGTAAATATTTTTTACCAGATGAGAGGGAAAAATGGTTGCAAAAGTTTCAAAGTACTAAAGAAAAAAATGGTTTCGCGGACCTCATTAGATTGATTGAGGGGGCCAAAGCCAAGAGTGTAGATAATAACTCGGCGGTTTTTAGTTATAAAATAGAAAGTAGTGGTGGTGGGATAAGTGTTGGGGGAAAAGAGTTTAATATTCCATCCGGGGTCTATACGCAAACAATAAATTTTAGTAAAAATGGAAATGGGGTATGGAAAATAATAGATATGTAAATAAAATTGCGACCCCGATTTTTGCGGTCGCAATTTTTTTGTTGGGGCCGTTTTTTGTTTTAGCTTACAGCGACCAGACTACTCATCCAGCTTTGACGGATGAGACAATAGATTTTTTTAATTTAAAATTTTCCGGTCAAACTTTTAGCGACTCGGAAAAAGAAATTATAAAAAGGGGCAGTATTGAAGAAGACGCGGCACCCAGGTGGCTCCATCATTTTTATGATCCAGTGCATGAACGGGGTCTGTGGGGGCAATTAAGCTCCAAACAGTGGGCCAAATCAACTTTGGATCAAGCCGGTTTTGCTTTTGTCGGATTGGGAGGTGTAACAGAACTCTTTTCAGCAAGTGATGACCATTCGTGGGAGCGCGCAATTTATGAATATGCTTGGGGCGATAAAGAAAGGGGATTAAAAGACTTGGGGCATATTTTACATTTAATTCAGGATGCAAGTGTGCCCGACCACACTAGAAACGATCCACATCCTCCGGTTTTGGATTTAGGAAGTCCTTATGAACACTGGGCGAGGCAATTTACAGATCAAAATATTGGTTTGGTTTCAAAAATAAAAAATGAAAAACCGATAATTTTTTCTGATCTGGACAAATATTTTAATAATTTAGCTAAGTATTCAAATAATAATTTTTTTAGTAAAGATTCTATACAAGATTATGATTTTCCTAAACCAATAAGAGTTGGTTTAGAAGTTGTAGGAGGGGAGACCACTCTTTTTATATATGGACTAGATGAAATTGGTTATGAGTTTCGTTTAGCGAAAGTTTTTCAAGATCCAACGAATCAAGATAATTATTTTATATTTATTGATAACACAGACGAACTTTTAACCGACTACTGGTCCCGTCTTTCAAAACAAGCCGTATTGCACGGGGCTGGGGTAGTAAAATTATTTTTTGACGAGGTTGCGCGTGAGAAGGAGACAAAAGTTTTATACAACAAAAATAAGACTTGGGCGCAGAAGATTTTTGACGCCACCAAAAACACCATTTTTAACGTTGCCTCTGTTTTTTATGGTTCAAGCGTAACGCTCGAGGACTTAGACGACCCGGAAGGCGACTTGGCGGTTAAACCGCCAAGTGGGCAGGAGGCGGCTGTCGCGGCGCCGATCGTGGTTGCGTCTGAAAGGGTAGAAGGGGCAGAAGTGGGAGAAGGGGAGGAAGGGACCGAAGGGGTGGTTCAAGGGAATGAAGCAACTTTGGAATTAACCCCGGAAGTCGTACTTCCGAACAAGCCGGACACCGGCATCCGCGACCGGTTTGGATTGGTCGCCCTTCCTTCGGGTGGTGGAGCTGTTGGAGGCGGAGGTTCGCAAAGCACGCTTGCCCAAGACACAACTCCGCCCGCGCTTCCAGCCATTACAACACCAGCTAATTTTTCAGCAACATTTGTCCAAGATACGATAACTTTTTCCGGAACGGCTGAGGCGGGCTCAATAATTTCTCAAAATTTTAATAGTTCAACGACCGCCGCTCTTGAAACGGGATTATGGTCTTTAACTCTTTTCTTTAGTCAAGGCTCAACAACAATTCAATTTTTTGCGACGGACTCCGCCGGAAATACCTCGAAACCGGCTGAAATAAGCATTTTCGTGGATTCAATCGCGCCGGATTTAAATTTTAATATTGCTGAATGCGGAAACTCGCTGACTGCCGGATGCCTTTCAACTTCAACTACCGCCACACTCTCGTGGTCCTCGTCGGCCCAAGATATTGCGAACTACGAGCTCGATTGCGCCATTGGCGAAACCGTCTGCGCCGGATTTCCTAAAAACTTTTTGGCGACATCAAGCGTTACGGCACACGAAGCGCTTTTAGATTACTCGGCCCATACTTTTACTCTTAAAATTTTTGATAACTCCGGCAACCAAGCTCAAATTTTGCGGAGCATTGAAACCGCTTCCCGCCCGGTGGTCATAAACGAAATCGCTTGGATGGGTACGGCGTCATCATCGGCCGACGAATGGATTGAACTCAAAAACAACACTTCGCAGGAAATCTCTTTTGCCAACTGGATTTTACGCGCAGACGACAATACTCCTTACATGCCGCTTGGCGACTCAATTCCCGCGAACGGGTATTTTATTCTTGAACGAACCGACGACAACACCATCAGCGACATTTCAGCCGACCAGATTTACGGCAACGACGGCGCAAGTTGGGCGTTAAACAACTCCGGTGAAAGATTGTTTCTGGAAAGGATTTTTGAAAACGCAACCACAACGGTTGATGAAGTTATAAAGTGCAACAATTGGTGCGGAAAAGGGGACAACGACTCCAAACAAACAATGGAGCGTATTAACTCGCGTATTGCCGGCACCGAAACAGGCAATTGGGGCACGGCTTTAGGAAAGTGGCCCGAAGAGCTTTTGCTATTAAACGGCAAAGGCGCGGACGGCGGGCCGATTAAAGGCACTCCGAAAGAAAAAAACAGCATAACTCATCTCATAGCCCGCGACACTTTATCAGTAGATAAGACGCTTACCAAGGAAAACTCTCCGTACGTTGTGCCAAGAGAAGGCCTGAACATTTCTGCCGGAACGACGCTTACCATAAATCCCGGCTCGGTCGTAAAAATTATTGGCTCCAACAATTCCCGCATAATTGTAAACGGTACGATAAAATCAAACGGAGAGGCGGACGACCAGGTTGTCTTCACCTCTTTTGCGGACGACGAATATGGTGGCGACACGAACAGAGACGGCATTTGTAATACCCAAGACGCTTCCTCCACCGCAGGATGCCCTGTTCCCGGAAGCTGGATGCAAATTTTGGTAAATTCAACCAGCCAAAACTCGTCATTTACAAACACGATAATTCGCTATGGAGGCTCGTGGTCTACCAATTCAGGTATACCCTCAATGGTGGCCGTCAACGGCGCGGATGCAACATTCAACAACGTAACAATTGAATACCCCAAAAAGCACGGCCTTTATTTAACAAACTCTTCTGGCGCGGTCAGCAATTCAACCTTTAAATACGACAGCGGAAAATTTCCTTATTACTTGGGATTTCCCCCGAACGATTCGGATGCCGCGGGACTGTTTGTGGGAGGAGGAGGGATGCCGGTAATAGACAACAACACTTTTCAAGGTTTTCGTTATGGGCTTTACGGGAACACGGCTGGAGCGTCAATATCCGGGAATGTTTTGAATAACAATATTGTTTCGGCTATTCAGGCCAACAACGCGGTTGGCTATTTCAGCAACAACAGCGGTTTCGGCAACGGCTTAAACGGCATAGTTATCGGTAATTCCTATAATATTGCTTCTCTAGGAGCAACAACGACTCTTGGCGCAAATTCACTGCCATATATCATCAAAGGAGAAGCAAATGTGGCGAGCGACTCCGTTCTTACTTTTGAACCGGGGGTTGTTCTCAAAGGACACAACAGCAACGCGAATAATACCGGTAGACTGGTGGTAAAAAAGGACGGAAAAATATATTTTAACGGAAGTTCTCCGTCAGATCTGATTTTTACCTCAACTGAAGACAACTCTGTCGGAGGAAATGTTTTTGGCACATCCACTATCCCCGGCGACGGGAGCTGGTATGGAATTGTGGTGGAAAAAGGCGGAGTTTTCGCCATGCGGGGCTTTACGCTTCGTTATGCCGGAGGTCTTGTAACCCAACAGTCGGGTATCGGCAAGGCGGGATTAAAAATTGAAGAGGGCGCGGGTTTTATGGCCAACGCTATTTTTGAAAATAATTTTAGATACGGCTTATGGCTTCAAAAGGTTGATTTTTTCAGCATATCCTCGTCTATTTTTCGCAACCATACCAAAACGGACGCAAACCCCGCCACGGCTATTTTAGTTGATAAATCAAATATTACTCTGGATAATATGACTTATGAAAATAACGGTCTTGATATAAAGGGTCTGGGTAGTTATTCCGTTTCTTGTTTAGAGAATTGCGGTTCTCCCTCAAGTGACCCCGATCCGCTGTGATTTTGCCTTTTATAAATCGGCGTGTTTAAATTAAATAGGGACACATTATAATTAATATTTTAAAAATATGGACTTAAAAAGTTTTTATAAGTTAGTACTTATAGTTATTGCCGGCGTTTTGGTTTTAGGAGGCGTTTCGGTCTTTCGCTATTTTTTTCCGCCGCCTCCGCCGAAGGTAGTCGCGATGATAATGCCTATTATTCCGGTAACGGATTTAACCCGGGAAGGTTTTAAGGAGGGTATGAAGGAGCTGGGATATTCCGAAGGCAGGGATATTGTTTACGAAGAAGCCGTTTTTTTGCCCCCGGAGCGCGGCAAGATGCAAGAAGCATTTCAGGACGCGATAAACAGGGATGTTGATGTTGTGTATACTCTTGCGACCACGTTTACCGAACTCCTCTATAAAGAGATGCAAAGCGCTCAAAAAAACATCCCAATATTATTTAGCGTGGGAGATTTGGGTTTGGTGGAGCTGGGGATTGTTAAAGATTTAAGGGCCCCGGGCAACGGGGTTACCGGAGTTATGAGCGACATGCCCGAAACCGTGGGCCGTCAATTGGAATTTTTGCGCCTTATTTCTCCTGAAGCCAAAAAACTCGGCGTTTTGTCCGACGGTTTTATGATTCCCAAAGGACTGCCGGGCCCGTTTTTTCTAGCCGAACTTAGAAGGCAGGTTCCGCTTTTCGGATTTACTCTTGTTGAATACAAAACATCAACTTCACCCGGACCTCTTCTTGAGACCGAAGCTAAAAAAATATTAAGCAATATAAAAGCCGGAGATGTTGACGCTTTTATACACATGCCCGGACATTTTGTTCAGCCGCAGCAGGTTTACGAAGCCCAGATGGCCAAGCGTGTCGGCATACCCACCCTTATGCCCGTGCCGGATGAAGTCGCGCCTCATACCGGAGGACTTTTGGCTTACGGCGAAGACGACATAAGCGTTGGCAAGCAGATTGCGGTAATGGCCGACAAAATATTCAAAGGCGCCAATCCGGCGGAAATGCCCATAGAGTTTCCGCGGGTATTCGGGCTGGCCATAAACCTTCAGACAGCAAGAGATATAGGCATAGTTATACCGGAATCATTGCTGTCAATCGCCGATATTCTTTTTGAGCAATAATTTACAACTCTTGCGCCAGAAAACATGAATTTTTATTCCATAAAAATAAATTCTCGTTTTCGGTTTGTGGTTATATTGATTTTTTTTATGGTTGTTCCTTTGGTTTTGGCAATTGGGCTGGTAGCGGCGCGTTTTAACAATGTACAGATTGAAAATGCGGCCAGATTTCAGCAAAAAACCGCTGACGCGGCCGCGAGGGAGTTTTCCGGATTCACGAGCAGTCAGTTCGCGTCGCTTGAAGAAGTTTTGCGAATCTATTTTGAGCCTGACATTAGTCAATCTTTGGCCGAAAAAATGGTTGACAAAATTTTGTTCGCGAACAAAGCCCTGGTTGATATTTCAGTAGTTGACGGCGACGGGAAAGAAATATTTCGCAGACACCGATTCCGCGTCATACAGCCGAACGAATTAAGAAGAAGAATTGAAGATGTTTTTTTGGCGGCCAGAGTTTCGGAATCATACATAAGTCCCATGAGGTTTGAAGACAGTAAACCGGTTTTCACGATAGTAAGAGCAAATTTCGGCCCCTCCGGATCTTTTGCCGGCGCGGCGCTGGCCACGGTTGACGCCCGAAACATGCAGAAGGTGATTGGCGCCATCTCTTTTGAGGACGGCGGCGGCCGGGCCTATGTAGTTGATAAATCCGGAGGAGTGATTGCTCATCCGGATTTATCCAATGTTTTGGGTGAAAAAAATTTTTCCTTTATTCCCATTGTTGACGCGATACGCACCGACTCCGCAAGTTTTGACTTCAAACTGCCTTATAAAAACGAGCTTGGGGAGAAAGTTATAGGCGCTTTTTCTTTAATTAATGTTGTGATTGGCGGGGCAGTAGACCGCAGTCTTAATACTCCATGGTTCATTATAGCCGAAAGGCCGCTTGGCGCCGCCACGGCCCCGGTTAAGGAAATTATTATTTTTATTACGGCCATTATTTCTTTTGTTCTGGTGTTGATGACCACCATCGGGTTTGTTATTTCTCGCGGTATTAAAATAGAAGAAAAATCAGATCTGGTTGACAAATCTGTATAATTTTGGTATAATGGAGCCTGAAATAAGTATTGAAAAAAACGACTACGGGATGACCGCGACAACAGCTCAATTCTGAACAACTGAGGAGGAAAAGCAATGAGAAGCCCGGCAATGGTTGTATTGGCTCGAAGGATGGCTTTGGTGTTTTTGTGTTTGGCCGGCGCGCTCATCTTGGGCGCGGTTTACACCCAACCGAGGGTGAATGCCGCATCGGCTCTGCTCTCCGAAGAGATCAGGGTCATTGCTCCGGAGATTGATCTGGGGTCGGTCGAGATGAAGCGGATGGTTGACCAGCTGAAGGACGCCGGCGTGGCTTCTGGTCGGCTGACTTTCGTCCGCCACAACGGCGTCTGGGTGGACGCCAATCTGGGGCTCCAAAACGGCAGGATTGCCGTGAGTATCGGTTCGACTTTCGCGAGCGACAACCCGGATCCGAAGAAGGCCGCGCGCGAGGCTTTGGACAAGTTTGTGTCAGTTCTGAAAAAACAAACTCAGAAGTAGTTCGTGATTCGCCCCCCCCGGCGGGCAAAACCTGCCGGGGGATTTTTTTATGATATAATTTTTTTATGACAAATAAGGAAAAAGCTGGAGAAATTTTGAGGCGGCTTAAAAAGTCTTATCCCGATGCCAAAATCCGGCTTAATTATGGCAACCATATCCAGCTTTTGGTCGCGGTAATA
>CAYPMM010000004.1:0-29374 GCA_964412115.1 uncultured Candidatus Saccharibacteria bacterium
GCCGCCTCCCAGGTCTGCCCGGCGTCGTGCTCTCCGTCAGACATAAGGCAATAAACGATGTTTTTCCTGCCGTCCATCCGAAGCGCGATGGCCATGCCGACTGCTTGCGAAAGGCCTGAGCCCAAAGGGCCGGATGTAGTTTCAAGTCCAGGAAGAGAAGTGCGATGAGGATGCCCTTGCAAACGAGTTCCTAATTTACGCAAAGTTTTAGTTTCCTTTACCGGAAAATATCCGGCGTGCGCCAGTGTGGCATATTGCACCGGACAGATATGGCCGTTTGATAAAACCAATCTGTCTCGTTCTGCCCAATCCGGCTTTTTCGGGTCATGTTTCAAAACATGAAAATACATCAGCGTGAAAATATCCGCCATACCCAAAGGACCCGCCGAATGTCCGGACCCCGCTTCAATCAATGACTCAATTAAAGTTTGGCGAATCTCATTCGCCTTTTTTTCTAAAAACTTAACCTTGTCCTCGTGTAAATGGCTCATTTTATTGCGTCCGCCAGCTGGCGGATCGATTTTTTAATGTCTGTTTGTTTAAATATTGCTGATGCGGCGATAATATGGTCCGCGCCTGCTTCGGCAAGCTCATGAACATTTTCGAGCGTCACTCCGCCGTCAATTCCTATTATACACTCCGGACACATTCGGCGTAAGACGCGGACTTTTCCCGCGGTTTCCGGAAGCATGCCCTGCCCCGAAGCGCCCGGATGCACGCCTAAAATCAAGAAGGAATTCGCTTTGCCGAAAAACGGCTCTAATTTCTCACTCGGAGTTTCCGGATTTATAGCAATCCCCGCTTCCCTGCCGGAGCCCTTAATTTTTTCTAAAACCAGCTCGGGATCATGCGCCGCTTCCAGATGAAAGATAATTCTTTTCACTGGCGTAAAAAGCCAGTCGTCAACACGCCTATCCACATCGGCAATCATAAGATGCATTTCAATATTCAGCTTTGTTTCAAGCCCGACTAAGTCCCTCGGCTCATGCCAAACCGTCGTCGGGGTGAAAGTGCCGTCAGAAACATCAATTGAAAAATCAGTTACGCCGAATTCGCGAGCGACCTCTTCAATTCGTCTTAATTTGCTGACTATTTCTTCAAAAGACGCGTCATTCGCGTTTGGTATTAATTTTACCCGCATTTTTATAGTATATCCCGAGTGTAAAACAAAAGAAAAAGCCCTTAAAGGGCTTTTCTGTTAAATTTTCTGTTTCTCCGTTTTTCTATCAAATAACCTCCGCCAAGAGCAACAACAATCGCGAAAATCCAGTAAAAGGTTTCTAATAGCCCGCTAAGCTCAAACAAAGCGTCCATTACCGAGTCCATCATTCACCTCCGTCTATTTTTTGAATCCGCCTTTTGTGGCGTTCATCACCCGAAAAACCCATATCCAACCACAATTTTACCATATCCAGAGCCGTTTGTCCAGAGACAAACCTTGCTCCGAGCGCCAACACATTCGCGTCATTGTGCTCACGCGAAAGTTTAATTATGTCTTCCGAGCCGCCATAAAAAACAACAGCCCTCACTCCCTTGAAACGGTTTGCAACAATCGCTTCTCCCTGCCCGGAACCGCCTAAAATTATGCCTCGGCTTTCGGGGTCTTTTGCCACAGCTTCAGCGGCCGGACGAATAAAGTCGGGGTAATCGTCTTGGGCGTTTAATTCAAAAGCGCCGTGATCTTGAACCTCGTGGCCTAAATCGGTGAGAAATTTTTTTATTTTTTCTTTAAGCTCAAAACCGGCGTGATCAGCCGCAATATGAATTCTCATAGATAGGCTTCCAAACTCGCAACATGCTTCAAAAGCATGGCGCCGTATCCCCATTCATTATCGTACCACGAAAGAACTTTTACCAAATCGCCGCCTACCACGCGAGTAAAATCCAAATCAACTATTGAGCCGTATTCTTCTCCTAAAATATCGGTGGAAACCAGGGACTCCTCGCATACCCGGAATATTCCTTTCCACTCCGGAGCTTCGGCGGCTTTTTTGAAAATATCGTTTATTTCGTCAACCGAAGTTTTGCGCGATGCGACAAAAGTAAAATCAATCAAAGAGCCGGAAATTACCGGCACGCGCATAGCGATGCCGTCAAATTTTCCTTTCATAAAAGGAGCAGCTTTAATCACCGCCTCCGCGGCACCCGTGGAAGATGGCACGATGTTCATTGCCGCCGCTCTGCCGCGCCTGAAGTCTTTTTTAACCGGTCCGTCAACCAAGCTTTGAGTGGCCGTATACCCATGAACGGTATTCAAAACCGCTTTTTCAATTCCCGGATTTTGCATCATTATGGCCGTGACGGGTGTAGCCGCGTTCGTGGTGCATGAGGCGTTTGATGTAATGCGGGATTTTTTTATGAATTCCGTTCCGACATTGGGAGTAAAGGTGGCGGACACATTGTCGTCTTTTGCCGGAGCCGTAATAACCACGCGCTTAGCGCCCGCGTCTAAATGCGGACTCGCCTTTTCAAAAGAATCAAAAACACCGGTGGATTCCACCACCACGTCTATTTTTAAATCTTTCCACGGAAGTTTGGCCGGGTCTTTCTCCTGAAAAAATCTTACGTCTTGGCCGTCAACGACAATATGGTGTTCATCGTCCTTTTTATGGCTTACCTCTTTGCCGTATTTGCCGTAGACAGAATCATATTTCAAAAGATACGCCAAATTATCAACGCTTCCCAAATCGTTGATGGCGACAACATCAATTCCCTCGTGGCCGAAAGCCTGTCTGAAAAAAACACGGCCTATTCTGCCAAAACCATTTATGGCTACTCTCATAAAATTATTATACGCTCTTTTTGTTTTTCAATAAATAATTGTAGGCCGAAAGGGCGGCTTTGACCGCGTCTCCGGCAGAAATGTTGTTTTGCTTGTACGGGTCGTCGGTAATATCGCCGGCGGCATATATTCCGGGCGTCATCGTTGAACCGGTTTTGGAATCCAAAACAACCTGTCCGTATTTATCCAATTCCACCAAACCTTTAACCATTTCCGAATTCGGAATTGAGCCTATTTCCACAAAAACGCCGTCTACGGCCAAAGTTTTTTCCTCACCCGACTTGCGGTCTTTATATTTAAGGCCGGTTACGATTTTATCTCCGACCACTTCAAGGGTTTCGGCGTTTAAAATTACATTTTTAAGCTTGGGATTCTTTTTTATTTCTTCTTGCGTGGAAGGATCGCCCTTTAGCGCCTCTCCGTATTCCAGAAGATAAATTTCAGAGGCGTAGGGGAAAAGATCCTGAACCGCCTCAAGTCCGGCGTTCCCTCCGCCGACAACCGCCACTTTTTTTTCGGAAAAAAGCGGCGCGTCGCAAGTGGAACAATACGCCACTCCTCTGCCTTCAAGTTCGGCTTCCCCCGGAACGCCGAGCTTCCGGCGACGAGCTCCGGCAACCAATATGACAGTTTTGCTTTCGTAAAAATTGCCTTTGTCGGTTTCGGTCTTGAAACCGCCCCCGGCCTCGCTTACTTTAACCGCGCGCTCGGGCATTTTTATTTCAACCTCATTCGGATAGGCCCTGACGTGCGCTTCAAACTTTCTAGCCAAATCAAAACCGGAGATGGAGCGTTCCCCTATCCAATTCTGAATGTCGTCAGATACAATGGACTGCCCGCCGAAAGACTCGGTGATCAAGAGCGTTTTGAGTTTTTTTCGCGCGCTATACACCGCGGCCGCAGTTCCAGCCGGCCCTCCGCCGATGATAATTAAGTCGTAAAGCATGGATCTTATTTTAAAGCATCTTGAATCACGGCTTCAAACTGAGCGAATGGCAGAGCGCCGGTAACATGCGTGCCGTTTACGAAAGATGACGGCGTACCGTCAACGCCCAACTGCCTGCCGAGCTCGGTTTCATTTTCAACCGCCGATAAATATTTTTGTGAATCAAGACAAGTATTGAATTGGCCGGTATCGAGGTTTAAGGAGCGCGCGAAATTTTTGAGGTTTGAAACGGAAAACGCTCTTTGATTTTCGCCGTTTTGATGCTCAAAAAGATAATTGTGATATTCCCAAAACTTGCCCTGCTCTCCGGCGCATCTGGCGGCCACGGCGGCATCCAACGATTCCTCGCCCAAAAAAGCAAAATCGCGCCAGATGAATTTGACCTGTCCGGTTTTTACATATTTATCTATAAGCTGTTTTTCGGTCGCGGCGTAAAACCTTCCGCAAAAGGGACATTGAAAATCGCCGAATTCAATAAATGTCACGGGAGCATCCGGACTGCCCAAAACCTGGTCGCCCTCAACGACACCCAAAAGAGCCGCCGCCTCTCCGGCCGCTCCAAATTGGGTTTCGGGACCCTGTTTTGTAACCGCGATCTTGCCGCCAAAATCAACTCCGCCGGCATACATGACCGCCGCGGCAATTATCGCGCCTGCCACTATAATTGAGGCCGGAATTAGATAAGCCTGATTTTTATCGTCCATGGAAATTATAGTAACGCAGATTTGTTTATTGCACCAATCTGCCGACGTAAGAACAAGACGCGGTAATAAGATTTGAGCATGAGTCCTCCGTCCTGTATTGGCAGGTGCTTTGGGTTGTAATCTGCGCGTTACAGGTATTAAAAGCTTGGGAACAACTATCAATTGACGGAGGAGGACAAAGATAAACATTTGAACCGATATTCACAGGACCCGGAGGACCTTGAGGGCCGGTAGCTCCGGTAGCGCCAGTGGCTCCGGTTGATCCGGCAGGCCCTTGCGGACCGGTAGCGCCAGTGGCTCCGGTTGATCCGGCAGGCCCTTGCGGACCGGTATAATCAACCCAAGCAGAACCATTGCAGGTAAAATGCTTGTTTGAAGTGCCGTTGAAATAAAGAAATCCTTTGGTGGAAGAATCGCAGGCAAACGGCTGGGACTGCGGAATAAGCTTAACCGCGTAAGCGTATGCCTGCCAAAACACGGAATTCCCTCCGGGGTCTGCGTAATATCCGGGCTGGTCTTGGTCTTCAAACCATGTGAAATTAAGCTTTCCTGTTTTGGTCTGGGTCGTGGCCGACGTGTTGAGAGGCGCTGAAACATTTCCCGCAGGCGGGGCTGAAGACGGCTCGGTAAAAGCGCTGGCGATAAAGGTTACGGCCACGACAACCGCAACGCCGACAACTATTTGCGTTATTTTTTTAGAATATTCTTTCATGGCAAAATTTAATTATTAAAATTTATAATGGCTTAATACCTGTGGGCTGCGGAATAACCGGTTCCAAAGGCGCTTCTTCTTTTTCAACATCTTTAGCGTCAGTCCCCAAAGGAGGTATATCGGTCGGTTTCGGAATTTCAATTTCTTTCAACGGTTTAACGTTGGTCGCCTCCGGCGCTAATTCCGGAGCGAGCGGCGGAATGTTGGTCGGCGCAGGAATATAAGACGGCCCCTGATTTTGGAAATCAAAAAAACTTCTGTAAATCACAAATCCAAGAATGGCGGCAAAAATTAAAATTACTCCCAAAACAGCAAGCCAATTATTTTTCAAAAATTCGGACGCTTCAGCCATAAACACATTATATCTCTTTGAAATCCGGACTTACAACTTTTGCGTTTAATTTCACGTCAACAAATCTTGTTTTTCCTCCGCCTTCGCCCCTGATTTTTATTGTGTACTCCTGCAAAACGCTTTCACGAGGCACGCCGATCCAGAAATCAGCTCCGGCGGAAAATTGCGCCGAAGTGAGCGTTAAGGACGGCGACGAACCGGAAGATTCCTGTCCGTTGGTATTGTTTTTCAAATGATATATTGCGCCTGCCAAGCTTGGGGTTGCGACTTCAATTGAAACCGTGGTCGGAGAATTAAACCCAAAAAGCGGGGCCACCGAAATAATCGTTTCGGTCGAAGTCGCGATGGGAGACGCGGTAATACTCGCTTCAATATTATTTGAAGAGGAAAGCGAGAAGTCCTCCGGCGGAGTTTGAACATCAATCGCCTGTCTGCTTTCCGCCGCCCTTGTTCCGCGCTCAATTATGACTTTGGCGGCGTAAGAACCAACGGAGGCATAAGTATGCGCGGCTGATTTTTGCGTATCCGTTACTCCGTCAAATTTCGCGCCGATCGCGGGGTCCGTGGGATCTCCGCAAACGCCGGTCACGACAGAAACATTTGAACTTCCATTGTTACAATTCCACCAAAAAGTGTAGTTTATCGTGCCTTCACCTCCCTCGACCGATGCCATCAAGCTGGTATCTAAGGGCGCGAAACCGGAAGAAGGAGAAGCGGACAAAGTCGCGCCAAAAGCCGAACAAGCGTCCCCCGAGCCGCTTACTCCGTAATTTGAGCCCTTAAAGTGAATCCAGCCCGTTACATCCGAGCCCCACGCGTATCCGTCCCAATCGCACTGGCTCACCGTAACGCCGTAATTTGAACCAGACAAAGAAATCCACCCATCCCATCCTCCGCCGTTTGCCAAAGCGCGAGCCCATCCGGTAACTTGCCCGGAATTATCGTCAAAATTCGCCTGACACGGTGCCTTAGGGCATCCGCTCAAATCATTTTGATTAAAAGTGAGCCAGCCGATATTTTCGGACCAAGCATAACCCGAAAGCCGTCCGTTTGAAGCGACCGTCACGCCGTAATTTGCTCCCCCGCCTTGATTCGTTGAATTGAAACTGATCCAGCCGATATTTTCCGACCACGCCCAGCCGGAAAGATTGTCTCCGGAACCGGCAAAAACCATTTCATCTGAAACATCAAACCCCGAAACTGCAAATATTATCAAAACGGCAAGAGCAAAAAACAAAAATAGGCGCTTTATATTCATGTTTTAATTATAACAAAAATTAGTTTTGAAGTTCATATGCGTCCCTGGTGTATTTATTGGACGCGTCCCAGATCATCCATGAAGTTAGGCCCGCGTCGTAAACCGCCTGCATTTGCGCCTTAATTTCTTTCTCGCCATAATTCGCGCCCAAATCAAAGTCCTGAAGCCAAGGACGAAGTTTTGACGGAGTGGAACTCGCGGCAACCAAGCGGGCAGAAGCGACTGTCATTGCCTGATTTACGATTTCGTACGGATGCAGAGCCGGATTTTTAAAATTATTAAAACCGGTCGGATAATGCGACGGATAGACCATGGGAGCGATGTGGTCAAAATAGGGGGCGGTTTTTTCCAACACCTGCCCAATATTCAAGTCGTCATAATTTACCGTGGTCATGCCGAATAAATCGGCAGATAAAGGCACACCAACATCGTTAAGCCCTGATCGCAAATAAGCAAAAAATTCTTCCATCACTTCGGCGGAAGTACTCGCCGCGTTTTTGCGGTCATATCTTATGTCGCGCATATTTCCGTCAGAAGGAAAACGGATATAGTCAAAGTTGAGCTCGTCAAAACCGGCCCTTTCGGACGCCTTCGCGAGAAGAATCATATAATCCCAGAATTCTTTGGCCGCGGGGTCAACCCATGTTATGCCTTTGTAGTCCTTCCAGACAGAGCCGTCTTTCTTTTTCACGGCAAGTTCCGGATGAATTTTTACGAAATGGGGGTCCTGAAAAACGCTTATCCGCGCGATGACATAAATATTTTTGGAGTGAAGATAATCAATGAACTCTTTTACATCTGGTATTCTTTTTTCGGAAGCGCCGAGATTTTTAATATACGGGTCGTCGGTTTCAAAAGACACGCGCCCGCTATAGTCCTTAACGTCGATTACAACGGCGTTCAGCTCGGTGGAGTCAATAAATTTAGCCAGGTCCTCGCGCCAATATCCAGTTCCCGCGACCCAGCTGGTCATGTAAATTGCTTTTACCGATTCGGGTGTCGGAATATGAATAACTTTTTTTTCCTGAACCAAAAACGGAGCCGCTTCCTGTTCTGAAGCGATATAAAAGGGCGGACGGACTCGGTCAAAAGCAAAAAAAAGAGATGCTATCCCGATAAATATGCCCAATGTTATTAAATACTCTTTTTGAAAACGTTTGAGGCGTCCCATTTGTTAATTATAGCCCGATTTACGGCCCCGAGAAACTTTTGTCCGTTTATCATCGCCGCTCCGATAACCGCGCCCTTTTTTGTAAAAACCCTGACATATTCGTTTTTTTCTTTGTTGGAACATAAAACTTGGCCTTCGGCGCCGAAATCGCCCGAAAACGGCCCGGCATCGCCAACAAAAGATAAATTTAAACCCAAATGAGTTATGGCGTAAGTTGAGATTGTTTTGAAAACTTCTTTTTCGCCGGCTTGTCCCGCGGGTGCGGGGGCCATATTAAGCCCCGCTATTCTTCCCTGCATAAAAGCGCCCGACCAGTTTCCGCCAAAACGCTTCCGGCCCGAAAACGGATCAATGTAGAGCGCGACATCCCCCGCCGCCCAAACACTTGGAAACGCCGTTTCCAAGTGTTTGTTGACTTCGAGCATGGCGACAGGCAAAAAATCCAAGTTGCGTTCAAGGCCAATGCCGACGCCGACAAAATCCGCCTGCACGATACGATCGCGCAATTCGGTTTCTTTATGGCCAAAAATCATCTCAACGCCGTTTTTTTGCCATGTGTCCGACAAAATCTCAAAACCACTCTCATCCAAAAAGTCCGGCCAAAAACTTTTCTCTTTGCATAAAAGAGTTATTTTCCAGCCGTAGTGTTTAAGTATTTCAATAAACTCCAGAGCCATAAATCCCCCTCCGACGACAAAGACTTTACCGGCTTCATGTTCAGACAAAAATTTTTTTATTCTTAAAGCGTCGTCAAGACTTTGCAGACGGAAAACACTTTCTGGCGCCTGGTTTTCAACCCCCCACAGCTTCGGCCTTCCACCTGAAGCAATAAGAATTTTTTTTGCCTTAAATTCTTTGCCGGATTTGGTTTTAAGATTTAATTCGCGCGCATTTAGTTTTTCGGCCTCTTCACCCAAAAAAATTTCTATGCCGTTTTTTTTGTAGTCTTCGGCATTTCGGAGCATTACTTTGTCCAATCCGGCTTCTCCTCTTATAAACTCCGGCAATAAAACTCTTGAATACAAAAAATGCGGCTCGGCGCTCAAAACAGCAATCCGGCCGCTCTTGTCTTTTTGGCGTATAGTTTCGGCGGCAGTCGTTCCGGCAATCCCTCCGCCTATAATTAAATAGTCGTAATTAGGCACCTAAAATTTTCGCCTTCTCAACAAGCTCCTGTTTGGTCTCGGCAACAACCTGACTCACCAAATTTTCCAAATCGGGAATCTTGCTTTTCAAAAAAGAGTCCAGTTCTTCCGGCTTGGCTTTGGAGCCGAGCAGTTTATCAAATTCGTCTTTATCGGCATCACTTAATTCATCCAGCATTCTGATGTTTATCCGACCCTGGATAATTTCGCCGAAAGCCAAAAGAATTTCCTCCATTCTTTTTGGCGGAACATTTTCCAATCCCAGTTCCTCAATAATATTTTTTGAAAGATAATTTTTAACCGCTGTATCCATAAAGTTAGTATATCAGATTATTTAATAAGATGCCTGTTTTGGGCGGCGAATTTAATAGCCTCGTCAATCGTTTTATCTTCAACTAAAGGCAGAAGGTTTTTAAGTTCGGTTTTGACCATAACCGCCAGCTTCCATTCGGCATGTATATCAACCTTGCCTGCGGTCTCATCATTTAGATGCTGAAACAAGTCCCAAAAAGTTCCTTTGCGGATTTTAAGCAGGTCTTTAACTTTTGAATTTTTAATCTGGTCGTAATAATCCGGGTCAATGTTGAATGACTCCAAACGTTCCATAACAAACTTACTCGTATCTATGTCCGCTCCCGGATATCCTTTTTCCAGTTCGGTAAATGTCGGCGCTTTTGATGTGGCCATGTCTTCAACCGGCAAACGTCCAAACGGCCTTTCCGGCGCGGTTTCGGCAAGCGTCTCGGCCGCTCCCGCTAACGACGATTTTTGACCGAACATTTCTTCCAAACGACGCGGGATTGGCTTTCCTTCTTTCGTCAAAGCGTCGTAAAGATCGCGGGACGTGCCCATTCTTTCGCCTTCAACCATAAAAATCTTTGATTGCGGGTCATAAATCACTTTTGAGCCCGGATGAATCAAATCAACTTCGCTGATGTGAAAAACTCCTCCCTTTTCGGGAATATAGACATAACTGTCGCGCCAAGCGCCGTTAAAATCGGTATTGGACATGCCCATCCTTTCGGCGATTCCTCTGGTCGCGTTCCAAAGATTTCCGCCGCGGCCTATTGTTTCGCCATATTCTGCCAGACCCTCCGCGGCCTTGCCCGCAATAGGCGGGACAGCGGCGGCTTCGCGTCCGGACGATGCTACTATGCCCGCGCCTGAAGATTTTTCAAATACAGATTCGTAAAGAGGCCCTGAAAGCAGTGTTGCCGTTCCGCCCACGAGACCGGCCGCCAGGGCTTTTTCAATATTGAGCCATCTTTTTTGTTTAGCCATCCGATGGTGCTCTTTTATTAAATTTTCTTTAGCCCGCAAAAGTCCTGTTTGCATCTCGGAAATTCGTATATCGTTGAGGTTCTTAATCTGCTCTTGTTTTGTTTTTTCTATAATCGCCGCGGCTTTTTTATCAATAAGCGGCTGTATAAATTTTTCAAAACCGGCGTAAACCGAAGCGGTTATTGCCGCGCCGAAAGCTGAACGCACCAAGCGCTTCCCCCCATAAACGCCCAAAAGCCCCAAACCGATAAAACTTCCGCCAAAAACCGCAAGAGTTGCCACCGCGCCCGTAGCCACAGCCGAACTTAAAACTAATTTTGTGACGCGTGAAGTTTTAGCGTATCCGCGCCAAAGCTTTTTAAATATACCCTCGTTAAGTTCCGATTCCGAAGCAACTTTTTTTTCATAATCTTTTTCAAAAGCAAGTTCGCTTTCCACCATTTTTTCAACCCTCAAAATATTGTATTCTTTTGCGTCGGCCGGTATTTTTGTTTCCGGCGTGTTAAGCGATTCCTGTATTAAAAGCTGGTGATATTTTTCTTTGGCTGCCTCGGCGGCCAAAACTTTTTCTTGATCCGCAGGCAAACGCCAAGCCGAGCCGCCTTTAGCTTTTCGCTCCAAATCCCGCCACTCAAAATAAGCATTTTTTAAATCTTCCGGAGCCCCTTCTTTGTCTTCGGGTTTTTCTTTTTTAAAAAAGTGTTCACTAAGTGTAACGCCTCCTGATTTTTTCGCCTCTTTGGCAAGATATTCCAAATCAGGATGAATTTTTAGTTCTTTCGCTTTTTCCGGACTTTCGGCGGCAGGACCGGGAATAAACGATTGTTCTTTGTCTGCGGTTTTTCCTCTTTCCGCGTTTTCTTTTAATGCCTGTTCGTGTATACCCTCTTTACTCGACTCAACTAGTCTTTTATAGATGTTTTGTTTTACATCTTCTTTTAGCGCTTCTTCATGCAAAGTTTCTTTGCCTTTTTCGGTTAGTTCCCACTCGCCGGATTCTCCGCGCCCTATCTCGCCCCTGCGAGATTGCCCGCTGACATAACCGCCTCGTTCGCTATGAACTTTTTGCTCTTTGGACGTAAATTTTGGAGTTCCTTCTGACATATCTATATAGTATATAAATTTTATTGTTTAAATAAGTATATTTGATTATACATCATAAACATCGAAAAGTCAAGAGCCCTCCGACATGCGCCGGAGGGCTCTTGCAGTAAAGTCCGGTTAATTACATCGCCACAGAGGATCCACCTGATTTTCCCTCAGCCATCGCCGTCCAA
Organism: uncultured Candidatus Saccharibacteria bacterium; assembly: GCA_964412115.1. Taxonomy (GTDB): domain Bacteria; phylum Patescibacteriota; class Minisyncoccia; order HO2-45-28; family HO2-45-28; genus HO2-45-28. Next base: position 11,629 of record CAYPMM010000004.1, read on the forward strand.
AAGGCCAGCACGGCAATCACAATACCTGTCGCTATCATAAGATACTTATGAAGCGTGGGGTCAAAGCCCAAAAAGGGCAATAAAATTACCCAAAGACCCAAAACTCCGTTTACCCAATTCTGCCACATAATTTTATATTAAATTTCTTAAACAAATAATAATAAAAGCCAAAACGACCTTACTGTTGATTTTATCATGCCTGCCTTAAATAAAAACGGGGGGTTATCCACACCCCCACGTTTATCCGCCTAACTTTATTTTAAATGCAAAGAGCCGGTAATTTCCACAAATGTTCCGTAATTTACGCCGCTGTAATACAAAAGATGATTCATCCGGCGAAATTCGGCGTAAGACAAACCAAAAACGTTCGCCAAATGATGATAAAGATCGCCCAATTTAACCTTATACCAAACTCCGGTTTTGTCCTGCTCGGTCCGGTAAATCAGGCCTGATTTGACGCCGATTTGTTTTTCCGGATAAACAACAACCATTCCTGATTTTAAAATCCGATTGGCCAGAAACGGGTTAAACATTCTCAATTCCAAAACAGGAATTCCGGTCGCCGAAGAAATGGCGTCCCACGAGTTATTGGCAGAGTCAACCGGCAAAAAATTAAGTTTAAGGCCGGCGACGGCCTTACGCAAACACGACTTGTATTTGGCCAAAATATGATAATAGCTGCTGACGCCCATCAGATATTGAACGGTTTCAAGGCGGAATTCACCCCTCGAAACTCTGCCCGGTCCGCCGTTATAAGCGGCAATAATCAAACTGCTGTCTCCGCCGAAAATACGGCTTAAATCTTTCAGATAACGGATACCGGCTTCAAGATTGTCTTTTATGCCGTATCTATTTTTAATCTCTCTGGCCGTAGAGGGCATCACTTGCATGAGACCCAGAGCCCCGGCGCTTGAAACAAGATTCTCGTTTCCTCCCGACTCATAAATCATAACAGCCAGGGCTATATCCGGATCCAATCCGTATAAATTTGCCAGTTCCAAAACTCGCCGCTCAAAACGCGAGGCTTTTTTAAAAGTACCCAGAAACGAGGGCGCTATTTCAACACCCAAACAAGCATTATCCGCGCGGCTTCGGCTCCAGGCGTTTTTGGCGACAGCCGGGAAAACCAGCGCGACAGCCAGAATAGCCAAATACTTGCGCCAACTGCCCATACCCGCTCCTTTTATAAAAAACCAACCTGTATTTATATTACAGTATTGACTCGCCTTTATTCAAACTCTAAAATTAAACCATATGAACAAAATTCGGATAGTTTCGGCCTTAGTCGGCCTGTTCGTCATTATATTCGCGGCCCTGCTGCTAAGCGGCAACGCGCCATTTAAACTTCTGCGGACCGCGGTTAAAACCGAACCGGTCAAAATAGGAGTTCTTTATCACTCGGCTTCGTACAAACTTTCTTTTGAGGGGCTTCGCGCCAAAATGGCCGAGGACGGATACAGGGAGGGCGACAAGGTTGAATTCATTATCAAAGAACTGTCCGATCCGGTTGACGCCACGCAAGCAACCAAAGAATTGCTGGCTGCCGGAGTTAATATAATCTACTCGGTGTCTACGCCGGTAACAACGCGGGTGAAAAACGAAGCCGGCGACACTCCAATAGTTTTTAATATTGTCGGCGACCCGATCGGTCCCGGTTTTGCCAAAAGCTTTGCCGAACCCGGAATGAACCTGACCGGCTGCACCAACCTTTCGGCCTCTCTTTCCGGAAAACGCCTTGAGATTTTTAAACAGGCATTCCCGAATATCAAGCGCGTGGTAACTTTTTACGATCCGGCAAACGCTTTCTCCGCTCTTTCAATACAAGAAACACGCAAAGCATCTTCCGGTTTGGGGATAGAGATTACGGAGGTTCTGGTTAAAAACGTTGAGGAAATAGACTCGGCGCTTGCTAAATTGCGTCCGGGAGAATTTGACGGATTTTACAACACTCCGGACGCGAGAGTGGTCGGCCGCATAGACAAAGTTGTCGCGAAAGCAAACGAGCTTAAAATTCCGGTGATGGGACACGAGGAGGACTTGGCCAATAAAGGAGTTGCTTTGACTTACGGCGCGAATTTTTATCTTTTAGGGCGCGACTGCGCGGTTGTGGTTGAAAATATCATCCGCGGACATTCTCCGAAAACCGAGCCGATAATAAGCCCGTCAAAGTTGGAGCTTATCGTCAATCAAAAAACTTTGGATGCCATTGGACGGAGCGTTTCCCAGCAGATCCTCTCACAAGCGAATAAAATAATAAAATAAAATCTGCCGGAAAATAAAAATCCGCCCTCTATTTCAGAGGGCGGATGAGTTCAGCTAACTCCGTCTGATAGTTCTTTCAGAAACTTTCCGCACCCCAGACGTCTTTCAAGGCCTGTACTATTTCCCCCAAAGTCGCCTCTTTTTCGGCCGCCTTAATCAAAAAAGGCATCATATTCCGGCTTGTCCTGGCCATTCGCATAACTTCGTCAAGCGCCACGTCTGTTTCAAAAATTTTTCCTGAAATCAGTCTTTCGTTTTTAAAAGCCGAAAGGCGCGCCAGCCGTTCTTCTCTTGCTCTGCGCCTGGTAAGAGTAAAGGCAAGCTCTTGTTTGGCCGCAGCGCCCGCTTCGCACATATGACAGCCCGAAACGGAAATTGCGTTCCATTTGGGCATGTTTGAAGCCGCAAATTCAATCATATCAATTACAAGACGCGCGCTCGGCTCAACCGGGAATAGCCGTTCTTTTTGGACAATAAATTCTTTTAAAATATCCGTCTGAATCGTGCCTTCGAGTTTTTCCAAAGGAATATTTCTTTTCTTCGCAACCGCAATATACATTGCCAAAATCACAGCCGCCGGCCCGCTTGAAGTCATTGAAACAACCACTTCGTCAATCGGTATTCCGTTCAAAAGTTCTTCCATGTCCGGCAAGGTATCAATAGCGACGCCGTCCCAACAAATCGAGCTGATAGCAGACGGATACAGGCCGTAGACAACTTTTCTGTCTTTGTTGGGCATCTTCGCCTCCAGTCGGTAAAACAAATTTCCGCCTTTAATATAGCGGAAAAAACCAGAAAGAAAAAGGCGCCGATTTTAAGCGATAGCGGATTTTCAGCACCTTTTCTGTAGACCGTTGTTTTTATTTTTCTCTTATTTCGTGTTTCAAAATTTCGTCATGCCCGCGGAATTTGAAATAAGCGTTGAAATTTTTTCCGGCGAATAACAGCGGAAACCAAAGGCGGTCATCGGGCCACATTTCCTCAAAAGGAATCTCATCAAATTTATACCATTTCGGCCTCATCTCCTCGCCCTCCGCGGGCTCACCGTCAAATTCTGTCGCGGAAAACAAATGCATTTCCAAAAGCTCGGGATTGCCCTCAAATTCAAAAGTAAAAACCCCTCGTTTTTTCATGTCCAACGGCTTAACACCTATTTCTTCTCTGACCTCGCGCAAAGCCGCGGCCTCAATATCTTCTCCAGGATTCACCTTTCCTCCAAAACCGTTCCAGCGCCCCTCGGCAAAACCGCGCTTTTTCAGGCCCAAAAGTATTTTTTGGTCATCATGAATCATTAAAAGAGTTGTGATTTTTTTGCTTATTTCATTCATATTTAAAAAGTTTAACGAATTAAATTAAACACGGCAACCCCGAAAGCAACCGAGACATTCAGCGACTCTTTTTTGCCTTTTTGCGGAATTTCCAGAATTTTGTCTGCTTTTTTTAAAATACTTGCCGGTAGGCCTTTTGTCTCTTCGCCCAAAACAAGAGCATACTTTTGTTTTTTTGCGGCCTTGAACTTAAACAGATTGACCGAGTTTTTGCTTTGCTCAAGAGCCAAAATTTTATAGCCGTCTTTTTTCAAACGACCGATCAAAACATCCGCTGATTTGCAATGTTCATACGGCACGTCATATTCTGCGCCAAGCGAAACTTTCGTAAGTTTTTTATTTTCCCTGCCGTATTTATCGCGAGGCCCCGGCGTAATACCGCATAAATAAATTCTCTCCACCCCCGCCGCGTCTGCCGTCCTAAAAATTGACCCGACATTATGCGAACTTCGGATGTTGTTGAGCAAAACCACAAACATAATCTATTCCAATATTCTCAAGAATTTGAGAATGAATTTATGGCCAGACGGTTTTTACAACTTCGTTGGCTAAAGTTTCGACATCTTCCCTCGCCTTATTGATGGTGTCCCGAAGTTCTTTTAATTCTTCTTCGGACAACGGCTCTTTAATCCTCGCCTCATACCCTTCAGCATTCCCCGGGTTTTTCATTTTTATATCTATTTCTTTAAATGTGTCCCTTTTTTGTATGCCAAATAAATTTTCAAATTCTTCTTGACTTAAAAAAACGCCCCGCCCCTCTCTTGCAATAACTTCACTAAGTAAATGAGGCCTGGGGTCATATTCTTTTGTTTTAGCAACACCAGTAAGCTTATTTGATCGCTCATCAAATTTTATATGCGGACCATAGAAATCCCCCGTGTATATATTGTCCGCACTACTAATATATGTATCACGAGCAAGCGATGCTCCCAAACTTTCCATTGCTGCCACATCTATATGGTCTACATGCGCATCTTTAAGCGCTTGCGCGAGTTTGGCTGCCGTGCCGCCAGAATGCATGTATTGAGTTACCAAAAGAGCGTTAGAATTTTTTTTAGTTAGATCCTCTATATAATCAACCAATTTTTTGTAATTTTTACTGCCGTATTCCGGAAAATACGATTTTCCGCTCGCAATAAAATAAGTATCAATTTTAGCTTTTGGATTCCTGTCTTTAATAATCCGCCGCAAAATCAACGTCGGAATTCTGCCGCCCACATCGTCGCTTACCAAAACACCGTACTTTTCCGCATCAATATTTTCCTGAAGTTTTTTGACCAGCGAAACCATCCCTTCTTTTAGATTCGCTATTTCCGGAAAATTAAAAATAACCTCTTTTGTCTCGGCTTTTTCTGCGCCAGTTTCAAATTTATTTATCCTTTCCATATCCATAAAAATCTATTCCAATATTCTCAAGAATTTGAGAGTAGATTATTTGGTCTTAATAAATTGCTCAATAATTTCCGCGTCACGCATATCTTTTTCCCGGCCAAACTTCTTTTTCCATTCTAAGACATATGTAAGCTTGACGAAAGGCAAATCGTCTATAACTTCGGCATCAGCAATAAACTGGTCGATTTTTTTGTACCAAGGCCGCCAATCGTGCCACATTTCAACATACCCGTCCCGACTCTCAATGTGCTCAACGCCATTTTCTGTGATCTTATAATCCCAGTCTGTTTTTTCCTTATATGCTTCCCAAATATCGTTGCGCACAATCAAATCGGCGTCATTACAATCTTTTAATCCGCGAATGCACATTGGCGCACTGCCGAATAAAGCATAACTACCCAGGGGCAACGCCATTTCTTTTACCCGCTTAAACAATTCTTGATTGCTTAACTTATTTCTCATGACACTTTTTATATTTCATCCACTCAAAATTTCTCCAAAAGTTTTATTAAAAGCCGGACTGGCTCGCCGGCGGCGCCCTTGGCAAGATTGTCGCCGTCAATTGATGTCATGCGCGGGGCCATGTCTATATGAACCCACGGAAAATTCTCACCTGATTTCGCCTTTGAATCTTTTACAAACTGCCACAAAAACATCGCGCCTAAAATCGCGCCTCCATAGCGAGTTTTGTGGGCATTGGCTATATCGGCAAAAGTTCCTTTAATTCCGTCGTCTTCGTATTCATCCCACAACGGCAAAGGCCAGACATAATCGCCCGATTCCTCTCCCAATTCTTGAAAGGTCTTGAGCAGATTTTCGTCTTTTGAAAAAATTGCAGAAGCCCTTTGGCCCAAAGCCGAAAGAGCGGCGCCGGTCAATGTCGCAACATCCACAACCAAGCGCGGTTTATATTTTTTGGCGTAGGTTAAAGCGTCTGCCAGAATCACTCTGCCTTCGGCATCAGTATTTATAATTTCAACCGTTTGCCCCGACATCATTTTTAAAACATCTCCAGGGCGAAAACTTTCGTTTGACGGCATGTTTTCAACCGCCGGAATAAGAGCGACGATGTTTTTTGCGATTTTAAGTTTTGCTGCCGTTGTTACGGCATGAATAACCGAGGCCGCCCCCGACATATCCATGTGCATCTCATACATCCCCTCGCCTGTTTTGATGTTTAGTCCTCCGGTGTCAAATGTGACGCCCTTGCCAATAAGCACAACCGGTTTATCTTTTGCGCCAGCCATGTATTCCATAACAATAAATCTCGGTTCTTCTTTTGCCCCTTTAGCCACACCCAAAATACCGCCCATTTTTAAATCCTCCATTTCTTTTCGACCCAAAACGGAAACTTTTACGGGCAGATTTTTAAAAGCGGTTTTAGCCTCTTCTGCTAAAACCTTAGGCGTCATCTCGCCTCCCGGAGTATTTGCCAACACCCTGCAGGCGTTTACTTCCCCGCCCACAATCTGGCCCTTTTTAAACCCGTTTTTAACTTCGTGCGTAATTTTACCCAAAACAAAAATTTCTTTTATAAAATTCCAGCCGTCCTTGGGCTTGCTTTTGTATTTCACGAATTCAAAATTGGCCAGCTCAAAATTTACCGCCAAAACTTCGGCAAGGCCATTTGCGGCAACATCAAAATTTTTAACAAAATCCCTAAAATCAATGGCGATGCCCGAAATTTTTGCTCCCTTTGCCAAAACAATTATTTTTCGCGTTAAACTGACTAATTTCCTGCGGTTTAATTTTCCGATGCCCAAACCGATATAAACAACCTTCTTGCCGCCTTGAACGCCAACAACACTTTCGTGACCCTTACGCAAAACCACAAGCGCCGCATCCTTGGGTTTTTTGTCTTTAAAAGTTATTTTCATGTTGATAACTAATATACAAAATATTTAGCGCAAAAGCAAATCTACATATTTCTTGCGATCGCAAGAAATATGTTAAAAAACAAAAACCCCGCGATGTTCATCGGGGGTTATCTTTTTTTGGCAATTTCCGAATTGGTATATTCGGGGTCATTCGTAACTTCTTTGACGATATTCAGGAACGGCGGGAGTTCAACCCTGTCGTTCTCGTCAATCAATTCTATTTCGAGCAGGCATAGCCCCCTGGCCCACAACGGTTCAAGGAAAAAATCCAGAGAAAAATACTGATATTTATACACAAAATAATACCGTATTTTAGCAATTGGCATCCGGCTTGACGCGGCATATCGCGTCAAAAAAGAAAAATCGGGGCCGCCTATCTCAAGCTCGCGCTCACTCCTTACAAAAGACGCTTCGCCGATTTTTTGGGCTAAATAGTAAAAATACATACAATTGTCGCGCGTGATTTTTCTAATGCGCGATTCTCCGCTGACGCCCCTAAAGCCCCTATCCGGAATATCAATATATATCTGGCCAATCATTTCAACGCCAAACGGCGTTGGTATGGTCCTATTATAAAAATTTTCAATCAAAAACTTTCTTTCAATCTCAACCGGCTTCGGAATGCCAAGAGTCCACAGAACTGCCCTGAAAAGCCGATCCAGCTTTCCGTTCCAACCGGTTGAATTGTCAATTATGTAAAGATGCGGGTGACCTATGTAAGCGGCAATTGTTCTTGCATCCAAATCTCTGACATCTTGCAAATCTTTTTCTGATCTCGCCGGATTACCCAAGTTATAATGCTGCTCTGCGCCATCGGCCGCCGTAACCATATGAATAACGGCGTCAAAATCAAAACAGGTTTCTTTCGCGCTTAGGCCCAATTCCTTCAAAAATCCTTTAAAAACTCCTCTCGGTACATACGCATCATTATCCTGCGGTCCGCGATCGTATAGAATAACTCTCGGTTCATCCTGAAAAATATCCGCGAGCTTTCTTGTGTTTCTTGCGTCATCAAGCTGCCATTGTAAAATCGCCTTTTGAAGTTCCAAATATTTCTGCGGGTCCTTTTTGGCCAGTTCCTGCAGGTCGCAAACTCCGCCCAAAATCACGTCGGTCGCCTTCTCGCGCGCCGCAAAAACGCGCCAACCCGTTTTTTCAAGCCTCTTTTTTACAAAAGCAATTCCTTCGGTCTTGCCGGAACACGGCCCGCCGGTAATAACTATCTCTTTGACGCCATTTTTCAAAGTCCGACCTCCTCTTGAAAATCTCCGGCAATAGTAGCATAATTTCCGCAGATTGACAAAAGGAGGGTGAGAAATGACTCTGGTCACAGCGCCGATCAGATGCGTAAACAAGGGATGCTCCGGAATCCTAAAAAGAATGCCGGCAATATATTTTATCCCCCATGTTGCTTTTTACGGATGCGAACTCTGCGGCATCGTTATAAAATACGACGTTGCCGGCATCGACATCTTGGAAAATCAGCAAGTCGACCAACGGACATATGGTGAATATATGAAAGAATTTTCCGAGCGCCAGCCGGCAGGGGCTGTCTAGTGTTCTCCCGAGGATTAATAATTCTATTTATTGTCAGCACGAGCGCTTGGCTGGTCTGGATTTTTCACCAAAATATTTTGTTTCCTTTTTTTATATCTCCGATCATAACCCTGTTGTCGGCAGTACTCAAACCCCTGACGCATCTTTGGATCACATGGGTTATTATATACGTCGCGGGATCCGCGCTTATGATTGTATTGATATTGCTCTTAGGACTGCTCGCCTCCTTGCAGGTTTTGACAAGACTGACAAACAAATTCCCGCTGATTTTAAAAATACCGGTTGCCGGAAAAACAATCGGGTTGCTGATCGAAATATTTGAGCACAGAAACGAATCCGGACTTGGTTATATTGTCGATACCACTAAAGTTTTGCCGGAAATTAAAGGAGAAATACCCGGAATCATAACTAATGCATACGAAATCGGCGGAATTCCACTATGCAATATTCTGGTCCCGCTGGGCTGGAGCGGCTGTATTATAAGAGAAGTTAAACGCTCGGAATTGGCAAGAATAACGGATGTAACCATATTTGATTTTGCCATCTTCCACATATCTTGCGGCACAAAAGACCCGTTTATCGGCAAACAAAGAGTAAAACTTAACTAGATACGATACCCGTCCTCTTAAAGAGGGCGGGTGTTTTTATTTTCGGGCCATAAGTTTACAGCCATAGCCAAAGCTCCGGCCAGAAGTCCTACGTCGCGGACGGTTATGGCGTCAATGCCCGAAACAAGCAGGACCAGCGCCAGGTGAAACGCCGCCAAAAGAGAAAACCAAAACGTCCAAAAATCAATAAGCAGGAAAAATCCGGTGATGATGTCAAAAATGGCGGTTCCGATCATCGTTTTTTCGGGAGTGGTTATTAAAAGGTCTGCCGCCCACGGCTTGATGAATCCGGTCCAAGCCGCGGGATCCTGTAAAATTAAAACGCCGACCCATAAAAAAGTTATCGCCATCCCGACTCTCAAAACATGAAAAGCGTAATTACTCATAGTATTGTTATATTACTTGTAAAAACAACCAGGGCCATAACGAAAATGGTGGCGGCCGACATAACGCACCAAAAACACCACGCCCTAAGCACTCTCCATTGTATATATAAAAGAATGAGCGAAGCAAAAGATGCCCCCAAAATCATTATTTTGGCAAAATACGCCAGCAATTCTTTCGGACCGAAACCCACAACTAAAAAAGAGGCAACCAAAGAAACGGCGGCATAAAAAACAAAACCCAAATACTCGTTATGAACACCCAGAAATTTGTTGTAACGGCTGTTTAGGACCGTAAGACAACTTTCGCCTATCGGGCAAATCGGGAGCTCTGAAGCCTTGCGTTTGCGTATCAAATAAGCGGTTTCCGAAATGCCGAGGGCGGCCATGGTAAATAAAATCGCAAGCGCGGTCATAAGTTAAAACACCGGATTTAACGAATAAAGCATGTAAAATCCGAGTGAAATTAGAAATACCCCTATCAAAAGCCGCATGGCTCCCCGATGCTCTTTACGCCAAGATTCCAGCTTTTCGGATGACATCCCAAAATACGCAAGCGCTATAACCAATAAGAGAGGTAAAACAAAAACTAAATTATATAAAAGCAAAAGCGGAATAGCGGAGGCATAAGCCCCTTTGGCCAAAAGTCCAAGAATCGCAAGATACGGCGCGCCGGTGCAGGGCAATTCAACCAAAACCACGAAAACGCCGAGAACGGCCAAAGTTAAAATCAAAAATGCCGGATGTTTCGCCTGCATTGTCTCAACCCAGCCGACATATCGTTTTATCCTTTCCGAAGCTCCCGGAATCATCTGCAAAGAAAATCCTTTTCCGTACCAAAAATAATCTTTGATTTCAAAAAGACCGGCCGCAATCGCGACCAGGGCCGCGATCCAATAAAAAGCGCTGGCCAAGCCGACGCTTAACGCGGCTTTCAAAATACCCATCCCCAATAAAAGATAAGTTATATAAACAACAAGGGTGTAGAAAAGTCCGCCCAAAAGCATTTTTTTTGCGCTCGCAAAAAGGCGGGTCATAAAAGCTATGAGAAAAATCAAAACGCCCAAAACACACGGATTAATGCTGTCGATTAGGGCCGCGGTTATGATTATTCCCAGGGTAAGATTTTCGCCAAACATTTTATTTTTTGATTACTCCGGCAAAGGACAGCCGGCAAAAGATGCTAAATTTTTAATCTGCTGAAGCCCTTCCGCCCTCTTAACCTCCAGGCCGTTTCGCTCTATTAAAAATGTCGGTGTTTTGGAAATGTTTTTAGCGAGGCACAATTCGGGATTGGGATTTTCCCCTTCCGGATGGCATTCTATAGAATTAAGTTTAGTATAAGCCTGACCCAGAAGAGCTTCTTGCCTGCGGCACGTACTGCAGCGAACGGATTTATAGTAAACAACTCCTTTTTCGTTTAAACATTGCGCTAAATCAGAATAATCTTTTTTGGCCACAACTCCGGTTTGAGAAAAATACATTATGCCGGCGGCGGCAAGTCCCGCGATAACAACCGGGGCCGACAGCCGTAAAACATCTTTTACGCCCAAAGATTTTATCGCGACGGAAGAAGCGGCAAGAATTCCGAGCATCAAGACTTTGGATGTTTCGCAAAGAACGCAAATGGATTTAATAAGAAAAATTTCGGTAAAAGTAAGATAAAGAGAGGGAAAAATACCAAGAAGCGTTAAAACAAAAATGACTTTGAAAACGCTTTCTTTCTTATTGAAAAGCGCCAAAAATAAAACGGCAAGAAAATAAAACAATCCCAAAACCGATACCGGAATCCCGAACGCCTTGGAGTAGAGGCTGTTTACGACTATATCGCAGGAGACCTCTTTGGAAATATCGCAAAAAGACTGGTTTTGAGTAAAAGAAATATAAGTCAGGTATGCCAAAATACCCGCCCCAACGGCGGCTAAAAATATTATAATGAGACGGATGACGTAAGAGCGGCTCATCTAAACTTAAGCAAGTCAGCAAAACTCGCAGACATTATCTTTTTTATTTTTATGTTCCCCTTTTTCCGGGTCTCCGCAGCAAAGCTTGCAGCAAAAAGCCGAACCCTCAAGGACAAAACTGCCCTCGCCCTTTTTCTTTTCCTTTCCGCATTTCTCGCACTTGAAAACTTCTTCTCCGTTATTTTTATTTCCCGAAAACAAATCTTTAAATGCCATATATACTTTATATTAAAGGTCCGGCTATGCCGTGACAAGGCGGGACTATGTGGATAAAAATTTCAAAGAATCCCTTTTTTTATTTTTAGGCGAATCTGTCCAACGAACGAATTAAAGAAAAACAAATTGTGGATGGTTAAAAGACGCAGCGGGGTCATCTCGCGCGCGCGAAGCATGTGCGAAATGTAATTTCGCCTGTAATTTTTGCAGATAAAACAAGTGCATTTCGCGTCAATCGGTCTTTTGTCTTTTAAAAATGCGCTTTGGCGCAAATTAAGCGGGCCCGAGCTTGTGAAAGCTACTCCCGATCTCGCGTAATGCGTCGGCACGGTGCAATCAAAAGTGTCTATGCCGCTTTTGACTATCAATTCCATATCTTCAAGTTTGCCTATGCCAAGAAGATGCCTCGGTTTTTTTCCGTCAAGAAACGGTAAAGTCCACGAAATTATATTTTGAGTCATTTTCTTGCTTGTGCCCAAATCTCCTCCGATGCCGAAGCCGTCAAAACCGAGAGAATTTATAAACTTCGCGCTTTCCTGCCTTAAATCTTTGAAATTAGAACCCTGCGTAATGCCAAATAACGCCTGTTTTTTGTTTTTCTTGGATTCCAGACATGTTTTCGCCCATCTGTGAGTCCGCGCCAAAGATTTTTTAATATATTCTTTTGACGACAAAGGCGCGGTACATTCGTCAAAAGCAAAAATTATGTCGGCACCCAAAGCCTCTTGTATTTTTATTGATTCTTTCGGGCCTAAAAAAAGAGAACGGCCGTCAAGAGGAGAGCGAAAATGAACGCCGTCGTCGTTAATTTTTACCGATTTCGGCTGGGAGTGTTCCGAAACCAGAATTTCTTTTTCTTTCGGAAAAAATTTTATTTTCTTTCCCACTCCAAGGTCATGGCCGAATCCCAAGCTAAAAACCTGAAAACCGCCGGAATCGGTCATGAGCGGGCGCGACCAGTTCATAAATTCATGAAGTCCTCCGGCTGATTTCACAATCCCCTCGCCCGGCTTCAAATGAAGATGAAAAGTGTTGGCAATCAAAAGCTGGGAGCCCGCGGACACGGCCTCTTCCGAAGTCAAAGTTTTTACTACCGCCTGCGTGGCAACTGGAACCAAAGCCGGCGTTTCAACAACGCCGTGTTCCGTTTCCAAAATCCCGAGCCGCGCCCCGCTCCTTTTTGATTTTTTCAGTATTTCAAAACGCATTTAGTAAATCTAAACTTTTTAAGCCAATTTTTCAATAAAAAATCGCCTCGAGTTTTTCTCGAGGCGAAAATCAAAACTCAGTTGGCGCCGGATCTTCCGCCCGACGGCCCGATCTCTTCGCTTCCCACTCTTCGTCGGACAAAAGGTAATCTTTATAACTGTGCCTTACCGCAACAAAATACGAGGCGGCGTGATGTGCTTGCCAAAAAGAGCGCTTTGATTTCTCGGCCTCCTGCTTGGCATTCCTCGAATTTTTAACTTCGTCATCATTCGGAGAAGGATTCTCTGCCACCACTCCGGCAAATCTGGTTTCGTTTTCAAATGCCACATGAAGAAGCTCGGCTTTTGACTTCAAAATGCGATCAACAACGCCCTGAACAACCACCCGCCAACTTTCAGCGTCTCTGTAATAATTGGGCACCAAAGGATTTATGCCAAAAATCTCTTGAAAATCAAACGAATGTGTTTCCATTCCATCCATCATCCATCTCGGTTTGCCTTGAAGTAAACCCAAAAATAACCCGAATGCCGTGCAAATGGCCAAACCAAACAGCGCTAACATCACCCTCCCTCCCTTTTTCAAGGCGCTCTTCGCCTTGGGAGACGCTCTTCGCCTCCGAGGAGAACCAACAGCCCGCCTGACGAAAGCCGATCTTTCGGGGCAGGCGAAAACTCTTTTTCAAATCCTTCGTGAGAATATCAAAAAATAAAGCAAGTGTCAAGCCACTGGTGTTCTTCGTCAAGATGTGTTAGTATGTCCAGAGCTTAAACATAACGGGAGGGGCGAAAATATGGATTCGTCCGAAACAAAGTCGGTGAAGTCGGTTCTTGATGAATTCGGAGTTAAAACCGTTGACCCCTTGAAAATAAAATTTAAATTAGTCGGGGAGATATTTAAAAGCGATGAGGAGATAGAAAAATTTAATGCAACTGTCAAACCGCTTCTTCAAGAAGCCGTGCTCGCCTTGGGAGAACGCTCGAAAGAATTTTCGGGAGAAGAAAAAGGAGAAATCCTTGCGCACGGTTTGGTAATGATGGTCTCTGCATGCAATTCGACACTGCCGATTAACCATCCTTTTATAATGTTTGTCATAGGATTTGAGGACGAGATTCAAAATGTAAACGTCGGGGTAATGCGGCGCAGTATGCTGCCCGGATATCACGACATCATGAATCCGGCCTCCGCGCCAATAATAATCATAAAAAACAAAGCCCAACTCCTCGACAAAAATTTAAAACTTGCTCTTTTGTAAGAGTTTGCGAAAACAAATCCGGGAACAAAATCCCGGATTTTATTTTACAATAAATTATTTTTTATCAATATGCTGCCAGAGCCAGACTATGGCCAAAACGCCGAGAACAAGAAATATAACTGAGTAAGCAAGCATGAAAAATCCTCCATATCCGCCCATCATGCCCCAATTTCCATAACCCATAAATTTGTTATTTTTTTTAATTTAATAATAACCCCGACCTTTTTATTCTATATCTTTTTCCGGCGCATTAAAACAGCGTTAAAAGCAACGATAACAGTGGATAGAGACATGAAGACTGCCGCTACTGCCGGCTGTAAAAATATGCCCCACGCGGCAGCCGCTCCGGCGGCAAGCGGAATCGCAAGCACATTATAACCAGTGGCCCAAAAAAGATTCTGAATCATTTTGGCATAGGTCAGGCGCGAAAGATTTATGATTTTGGGGATGTCTCTCGGGTCATTTCGCACAAGTATTATGCCCGCCGATTCAATCGCGACATTGGTGCCCGCCCCTATGGCTATGCCCAAGTCCGCCCGCGTTAAAGCCGGCGCGTCGTTTATTCCGTCCCCCACCATCGCAACTTTCATCCCTTTATCTTGTAAAATTTTTACTTTTTCTGATTTTTCGCCCGGCAAAACTCTCGCAAAATATTCGTCTATGCCAAGTTCCCGCGCGACCTCTCCAGCTACATCTTCCGAGTCCCCGGTAATCATCGCGACTTTTATACCCATTTCTTTTAAATCTACAATGGCGGATTTTGCCTCCAAACGAATTTTGTCGGCAACTTTGATGGTGCCCACCTCCCTGCCATCCGCCTCCACAACAATTTCCGCTCCTCCGCGATGTCCTACAAAAATTTTTCTTCCGCCAACCTCCGCTTCTCCTCCCACACCCGGAATACGCTTATAATCTTTTGCTTCCGTGATCGTAAGGCCGCTTTTTTTCGCTTCTTCCACAATCCCGCGCGCGACCGGGTGCTCGGACTGAACGTCAACAGAGGCGGCAAGCATTAACGCCTCATCCGAAGAAAATGACACCACCCCAAAAGAGCCCTCCGTCAAAGTTCCAGTTTTATCAAAAAGCACGATGTCAATTTTTCGGGCAAGTTCGAGCGCTAATCTCTGCTTGACCAAAAATCCGTTTCGAGCCGCAAGCGTGGTTGAAATTGAAGCAACCAGGGGTACGGCAAGTCCCAGAGCATGCGGGCAGGCAATAACCAAAACGGCAACCGCGCGTTCAATCGCGAATCCGAAACCGGCGTCCTTCGACGAGCTCAGGATAAACCAGAACACGAACGCCGCGCCTCCAGTACTTATGGCGATAAGCGTGAGGAAATACGCGGCGCGGTCCGAAAGAATCTGCAGTCTGGATTTTGACGCCTGTGCTTCTCGCACCAAACGCATGATGCCAGCCAAAAAAGTATGCTCGCCTATTTTAGTCACTTTAACTTTAAGCGCGCCATCGCTATTAACAGTGCCCGCAATGACTTCTGAACCAACCGCCTTCGCGACAGGCGCCGATTCTCCGGTAATCATTGACTCATTTATCTCCGATTTTCCTTCAACAACAATACCGTCGGCGGGAATTCTCGCGCCGGGGCGCACAAAAACGATATCTCCTTCTTTTATTTCCTGAAGCCGGACTTTTTGCGGCTCGCCGTTTTTTACAATCTCCGCTTCATCGGGAATTAGTTTGGATAATTCTTTCAGAGCTCCCTGCGCGCCCGAAACCGCGCGCATTTCAATCCAGTGGCCCAAAAGCATAACGGTAATAAGAGTGGCAAGCTCCCAAAAAAGGCCTTCTTCAGGGCGTCCGGCCAAAGCAACGTAGACGCTGTAAACATAAGCCGCGCCTATGGCGACGGCTATCAAGGTCATCATTCCCGGCAGCCTGGCCTTCAATTCTCTATAAGCGCTTGCCACAAAAACCCATCCGCCGCCGACAAATATTACAGAACCCAAAACCGCCGGAATATAAGCCGAGCCGTAAAACGCGGGCGCCGACCACCCGAAAAGCTGATTTAAAATATCTGAATAAAGAACAACCGGAACGGAAAGAGCAGCGCTCACCCAAAACTTTCGCAAAAACGCTTCGGTTGAGTGCCCGGCATGCGCATCGTGCCCGTCGTGTTTGGTTATTGTTTTTTGGTTCTTGGTTATTGCCTTAACAAGACTCATCCCGCACTCCGGACACATTCCGGGAATTTCCTGTGAAATTTCCGGATGCATGGGGCAGGTAAAAACACTCCCGGTATTATATGCGGGCTGATTGATATTTTTACTTTCGTGATGATTACAATTGTGGCGATTCATGTTTTGTTTATTTTTCTCCAAGTTACGTGCTCATAAATTCCCGACCATAAAAACCCGAAACCAAACGCGAATACCAATTCTTCCAAAGGAATGCCGAAAACCATAATTCCCGAGAGAACTTTAATATTCCATACTTGATTGACAAAACTAGGGTATAAAAACATTAAAAACAAAAATGATACAAAATAAATAATTCCGAACATAAACGCGCTAACAAGCATTTTAGGCATCAGATCAGGACGGCAGTATAAAATCAAAAATCCCCCGGTGAACATGGCGATAAACGCGGAATAAATGGGATTAAGACCGGAAAAAAATGCAAGCGCAAAAAATAAAACTGGTCCTGAAACAACAATGAACCAATGATATTTATGACGGCCTTCGTGTTGCTCTGAAGAAGAAACCGGCTGATGTCTGGTTTTAAAAACGGCTTCGTATATTACCGCGGCCAAACCACCGACGGCAAAAGCGAAAAGCAAAGCCTCAATATCAAATCCCGTGCGCAGCGCCAAGTCAAAAAGCGACGGCGGACTCCAGTATTCGGGCACGAACAGAGGCTCGGTCAAACCAAAAAGAGAGGTCCAAAGACTCACCACCAGCATTTCTTTTCGGCTCTCTTTGTTTCTTAAGGAAAGATAAACAGTCAGCCATATAACAATGAGCGTTAAGTTCCAGTTAAACCACGCGTACTGCATAACCGAGATTTATTTAATTGGATGTTTATAAAATTATTTTATTTATCGACCTTTTTATCTTTATCTCCATGCTTTTATTATATCAAACTCCGCAACCGCTTGATTGCGTTTGCGGCGCACCCGCGCCGACATCGCATCCGGAACTCTGAAGCTCGGGAAACCAATAAGCATTGACTTTTGCCGCAACGTCGTACATTTCTTTTTCTTCCAATCCTTGCGAGGCCATCAGTTCCAGAAGACCGAGCATGGCCATCCCATGATTGCAGTCAGGAAAATACGTGGAATTGGAACAACAGGGCCTGTAAACATTTTTGCTCACGCGCTCAACCAGCTCTTGCTGTTCTTCGTTTAAAATTACAAATGGGTGCCTCGCGTAGTGCTCCATTGCGTGCCCTTTTGCCAGCGTCCAGCCACCGGTTGAGGCAAATCTAGATGCCTTGGCCAGCATCTCTTCAACCGATACGGGACTTTTTCCGTCATAAGTCGTCATTGGGCCGTAAATTAAAATATCGTTTCTGTTTCCAAGACCCAAAGCCCAAAGCAAATTTAGAATCACTCCGGAATTTTCGGCCGTAATTTTAAGATTGCCGTTGTTTTCGCCGTAAAGAAACTGGCGCGTTTTTTCATCCAATCCGCCGCGGCCCGCGTAAAGCGCTTCAAATTTTTCCGCGTCAATCACGCCAACACT
>CAYPMM010000004.1:29384-31117 GCA_964412115.1 uncultured Candidatus Saccharibacteria bacterium
CTTATCATTTTTGCGCCCAAATCTCCCCATTTCACCGGAAGCACGATTTCGCTTTGCTCGTGCGTCTGGCCCAGACGACCGGCCGTGTTTCCTCCCGATACCGATTTTTGAGTATAAATCCAAGCCCCGCCCAGAATTAAAGAACTTACGACCATCGCCACCGGCAAATTAAAATAATTTTTTGTTTTTATTTCTTCGTTGTTGTTTTCCATATTTTTATTGCAAACTATCCAATAAACACCCGCTTGCCTCCGACAATTTTTCAAGCCCCATCTCGCCTTCAAACCTGCGGCCGTCATTGAAAATCCAAGTCGGATAGCCGTTTATTTTTTCCGCCAAACACTTGTCGGTTTCCTGCGTACATTCAACATAATTAACCAGACGAAACGATTCGCCAAACGCTTTTTTCTCATTTTGACAATGCGGACACCAATAAGCGCCGTACATTACAACTCCGTTGTCCGTAAGACATTGCGCAAAGCTGTCGTATTTTCCCTCAACTTGCTCCTTTGGCCAAAAAATAAAAACAAGGGCGACCGCTGAAATTACGAAGAATAAAACAATCCAAATAATTTTTTTCATACTAACAGCAATTTTCCAATTCTTTTTGTAATTTTTCGACATTTGATGAATTTTTCTTACCGACGGTCTCTACGCCTCTAACAAAAAACAGATAAGCGAGTGCCGCGAGTACTGCCAGCTCAAAAACAAATGTCATCCAACTTAAACTTTCTACCGCAATATGAGCCGCGTAAAATCCGACGATTATAATCGCGAATTTAAACCAAAACGCTTTCTCGCTCTGCCACCTAAATTTTTTCTCGGCCTGATACGCGATTCCAACAACCGTCCCGCCCATGAGAAGCATAATCACGTCCAGATAAATATCTGCCGGCAGAAACCCCGCAAGAACCGCGAAAGACAGCAAAAACCATGAACCCGAAACTCCCATGCAAATCGGGCAAACCGAAAAATGCAAAAACCGGCTGACAGCCTTAATTACCAATGTAATCCCCGCAACCAAAATCAAAGCAATAATAATATCCATATTATTAAAGAAAGAAAATTATTATGCCCAATAAAACCATGGCTATTCCTCCGCCGAACCTCATAAGCCGGTTTTCTTGCTGTTGCCAAGACCTTACTTTTGCCAATAATTTTTCCTCGCTTGCAATAAAAAGAATTATCACCAAAGGTAAAACGAAGATAAGATTATAAAGCAAAAGATAACCAAGACCCTTCAAGTAGGTGGCCTGATCGTGAAGTAAGCCGAGAACCATAAGATACGGCCCGCCGGTGCACGGAAACTCGCAAAGACCCACAAGCGCGCCGAGAAAAAATGCGGTCGGCATGGACGCCTTTTCCATAAGCTCCGCGATTTTCCTATGCGCTGCGTGAGGCACGCGAAGTTTGAGCGGAAACGACGGGAAAAATTCGTTTATGATGTTTATCGCGCCGAAAGCTATCAGCAAGCTCGCGCCCACTTTGGCCATAAAATGCGGAGTGTTAAATAAATGCAACGCCTGTAAAATACCAAGGCCGATTAAAACATAAATCACAAATACACCGAGAATGTATGAACCGCCTATTCGCAATATTCCGGAGCGCATTTGGCCAAGAGTGAAAAGAAAAGCGATTGTCAGTAAAAGAATTGAAAAGGCGCAAGGATTGATTGAGTCAATTAAAGCCGCGATGCCGACTAAAGGCAGCATCCACTTTCCGCCATCCGACCA
>CAYPMM010000004.1:31127-32580 GCA_964412115.1 uncultured Candidatus Saccharibacteria bacterium
TTCCATAAAATTTCGGTACCGTTTGAGCCAAAACGAAAAAACAGAATAAACGCGGCAAGAATAAGCGCCAGCACGACAAAAACAGTAAATCTTGAGTTCATAATCTTTACGGAGTTACCGTTGCTTTAATCATAAAATCGGCAATCGGACCCGAGTCGTCCTCAATTATAACCGCTCTTTCAATATAGCCGACTCCGGCCGGGCCGTGCGCCGCGGGGTCAAATTCAACCAGAATTTCGGCTTCTTCGTTTGGCGCCAATGTCTGACCGGCTCTCGGAACAAACCCATGCCCGGGCATGCCGTAAGGCCCGTAATTCTTTCCGCCTTGAGTTAAAGTGGCTTCGGTGCACATGCAGGAAGTATAAATTTTTTCCATCTTAAGCGGATCTGCTCCGGAATTGGTAATTTTGAATTTATGACTCACCTTTCCCGCGGCCATTGAAATTGAGCCGAAGTCATATAGTTCTTCGCCAAGTTTCAGAAATCCGGCCGAGGCCGAAAGTGTCTCGCTCTTTTGCGGCTGTATGTATTTTAGTCCCCACAATCCCCCGACAATCAAAATTGCTGCAGCTAAAGTTAAAATAATTTTTTGCATATTTTAAGTAAGCTTAATAAATAAAAAATAACCCTTTTCAAGGGTTTTTATTCCGAAATTCAAACTCGCCCTAAAGACGAATTTAAAATTCCGGCGTCAGACGAGTGTTGGGCTGTTTTCGTGAAGAGAAAGCCAGCGAAGCGCGCGCGTTTCAGAAAAAGGCTTTAAAAAATCTAGACGCTGATAAAAATTTGCTTGAGAAAGGGCCGGTAAAAAAGAATCAATCGTAAACCGTGATAACGCGCCGAAAACAGCCGCAAGCAAAACCATGCCGGCAACCGCAAACACGGCCAAAGAAAAACTCTTAAACGCGCCCGCATAAAAAGAAACCGCCCCGCTTATGCCGGGAGGGCAGGCCGAACGATTGGCCGCGGACGCCAGACACCACTCGCCGGAACTGTGCCCCATAGCCAAAAATCCGAAAACCGCTATCGCGATAAACCCGAAAAGTATAAAGTTAGTTAAAAACTTGTTCACAGTCACATTATAGCCCCCAGCTATATTAAGGTCAACAAACTTCAACTTCGTTCAGGGTAGACAAACAACGCGAAGTACTTGACTTCTGCAATGATTCATAACAAACTTTGGGCAGTAGTCTTTTCAACAACCTCCCTTGAAAGGAGAAAACAAAAATGGGAAAAATAACCTACGCCGTAATGAATGTTTCAAAAAGTCTGAACGAGCGACGGGTTGGAACGTTTGAGGCAAAAAACGATAAGGAGGCCAAAAATAAATTCAGGAGATGGTGGCCGGAAAGAGGTGGTTATTTGCGATACAAACTTTATCGGCTGATTAAATTAGCAGAAAGTAGATAGAGTTCGCGTTAAAATCCGCCAATATATTGGCGGATTTTGTAAA
>CAYPMM010000004.1:32680-41192 GCA_964412115.1 uncultured Candidatus Saccharibacteria bacterium
TTTTATCAAAATACCTCCTGCCTTTGAGTTTGTCGGGCATCAAATCCTCGTTGGTATATTTCTCGTACCCCTTGCCGTAGTTTAAATCCTTCATCAGCTTTGTCGGGGCGTTTCGGATTTTGAGCGGAATCGGGAGATTGCCGTGTTCTTTGGCGTCTTTCACGGCGGACATCAGTCCGTCATAAGCCCTTCGATCTTTTTTGCATTGCGCCAAATACGCGACTCCGTGCGCCAAGTTAATGGCGCATTCGGGAAGACCTATCGTTTCAACCGCCCGAAAAACCTCGTTTGCCACAACAAGCGCGGTCGGCTGTGCCAACCCAATATCTTCTGACGCAAAAACTACCATCCTTCGCGCGATAAATTTAGGGTCTTCTCCCGCATCCACCATACGCGCCAAATAATAAAGCGCGGCATCCGGCTGACTTGCTCTCATGCTTTTTATAAACGCGCTTATTGTGTTGTAATGCTCCTCGCCTTTTTTGTCATAACGCAAATGTTTTGATTGCAACGCGGACTTCAAATTTTCCAAATTAACTTTGCCGTACAAATTATCCGTTGCTTCAAGTAAGTTAATGGCTTGACGAGCATCGCCATTCGCCATGGCAATAAGCCAATCTTTTGATATTTTATCTATTTTAAAACTCGTCCGTGTTAATATTTTTTCCATTTCTTTCGCGCTAAATTCGTTTAGAACAAAAACACGGCAACGCGACAAAAGCGCCGGAATTACTTCAAAACTGGGATTTTCTGTCGTGGCGCCGATTAAAGTCAGACGCCCCGACTCAACATAAGGCAGTAAAAAATCCTGCTGGGCTTTGTTGAAACGATGAATCTCGTCCAAAAATAAAATTTTATTTTTTTCGCCCAATTTTCCCTGATTGGTTCCCAAAATTTCTTTTATATCGTCTTTTCCTGCCGACACCGCCGAAAGTTCGTGAAGTTCGGCGTCCAGATTTTTGGCGTAAATCTTAGCGAGGGTTGTTTTGCCCACCCCAGGAGGTCCCCATAATATAAATGAGAATAGGTGTTTCTTTTTTACGGCCTCCGAAATGGGCTTGCCCTTACCAACCAAATGCCCCTGCCCCACGAATTCCCGCAGGTTTTTGGGCCTAATTTTTGACGCCAATGGTTCCATGCGAGGTTATTATAAACCACGCAGTCCCCAACC
Source organism: uncultured Candidatus Saccharibacteria bacterium (assembly GCA_964412115.1). Taxonomy (GTDB): domain Bacteria; phylum Patescibacteriota; class Minisyncoccia; order HO2-45-28; family HO2-45-28; genus HO2-45-28. The sequence continues at coordinate 33,852 of CAYPMM010000004.1, forward strand.
TCAACTGGTATGATATACCATACCAGTTGAGGGCAAACAACAAAAAAACAACTCAAGGGCGATGTTTTATTTTTTGCGAGTTGTTTTTAAGCCAAGATTTTATTTGTTTTAAATCGGCTTCCTTAACGGCAACTTTAAGCGCAAAATTTTCCATTTCTTTATTTGAAACAGTCAACTCATAGCCGTTAATAAATAAAAAACGGGCGCTTGCGGCAACAGACGTTCTTTTGTTTCCGTCAGAAAAAACATGATAAACCGCCAGCGCCTCAAAATATGCCGCGGCTTTCTCAAATATTTTTTTATACATTTCTTTACCGCCAAAAGATGTTTTGGGGCGCTGTGTAACGGAAATCAACAAGCCCAAATCTCGCACCCCGTGAGCCCCGCCTGTTTCATCCAGTATTTTTGCGTGAAAAACCAAAATATCTTGCGCGGAAAGATATTTCACGATTTATTTTTTGGCTAACGCTTCCAACGCCGGACGATAGCGTTTAATAAACTTTTGGGTCCAACCCATAAGTTCTTTATCAATTCTTGCGACTTCCGGCTCTATTAAAACTTTTCGTTTTTGCTCGTCTATTTCCACCCTGACCCTATCGCCAATTTTTAAACCGAGTCCCTTAAGAGATTGTTTCGGAATTGTCACCGCCGCGGAATCGCCCACTTTTAAAACTTTTTGAATCATAAAAATTACAGCTAACGGCTAATAATGCATTATAATCTTATTATAATCTTGTTTTGACCCCAGTCAAGCGGGCAAAAAACAAAAATCTCGCCTCATACCTTATGCCCATATTCGCCCTTCGACCCCGCTCAGGATAAACACGAATTAGGGGTATATTAAAAAACCGCCGCGCGTGAAGCGAGGCGGAAATTTTTAATCAAGATTTTTAATAAATTCCTTGAAGATTTCTTCAACATCCTCGGGGTTTTGATATTTTTTTAAAATAACTTTTTTGCTTCCGCCTATCATCGCCGAAACTTTTCGGCCGTCTAACTCGCGATAAATACACAACACGGGTTTATTCTTAACTTCTGCGTCTCTGATTTCGTAACCGACCCCCGAACTCGGTACGGTAATTTCGGCGACGAGAACATCACACTCATCAATCCACCCAAGATCGCGATCGTGAATCTCGTGGTCTTGCTTAACCTCTCCCGAATCCGATAAATTTATGTCGCCCACATGTTCGGTTAAAACCTTACCGAATTTGGAAAGAATCTGGATTATCCGTTCGTATAGTTTAACGTCCTGCCTGCCCCCGCGAATAGATGCCGCAAAATAAATTTTTATCTTTTTATTCATATTCCATCTCCCATTTGAATCCATCATGAGTATATCACAAAATCTGTTTATTTCAACACCTCAAAAATTTTGGAGGGTGAACGCGCGCCTTTTATAAGGCGGATTTGTGATGCAGAAATTTTTAAATGTTCGGCAAGCGCGCGCCTAACCGCGCGGTTGGCTTCACCTCTCTCGGCTTTTTCTTTTACGCGGACTTCAAAACTATTTTCGGATTTCCGCGAAATCCCCTCTTTTTTCGCGCCGGCAAAAACTTTTACTTTAATCAGCATATTTTTTGCTCCATTTTATCTATTCGCCAATTCGAGCGAATTAGAGATGTGTTTTGGAATTAAAAAACAACATAGGGCGATATTGAGTGCGCCATCACAATGGTTATGGCGTAATAAAGCCAATGCAGAGTGTAGGAATACGCAAATCCGTTGGGTACGCGTAAAATCAGCCACGGAAAAATTGCTCCGAAAACGGCGGCGGAAAGAGTAAATCTTATCACATACCCCGCCGGCGCCCCGCCGAAAGCAAGCAGAAAGTGCGCCCCGCCGAATAAAATCACGCACCACCAAGTTATCGAGCGCATGCCGTAACCTTTCTCGAAAAACGCCAATACCACGGCAGATATAAGCAGCTGCTGTAAAAAAATTTCGGCGGTTTTAGGCAAAAAATACCAAGAATTGGCGACCATAAGTTCCGGCGGAGCCCACGGCTCGGTCCACACAATTGACGGGAGGTTCGGTATGGCATAGGCCGCAAAAATCGCCATTCCTAAAAATGAAGCCGCTAAAAATAAAAAAATATTTAAACGGTTTTCAATCGGTTTCCATCCTTCAAAAACATGCCGGAAGGTTATCAAAGACACAGCGATCCAAAAAACATAATAGACCGTTATTGCTATCGGATTATTGTTATACCCCGCGCCAAATCCGAAGACGGGCAAAAAAGCATAATATCCGATATAAGACAGAAACCAAATGGAAGCGACGCGTAAAAGCGTCCATCCGACGGAAACTTGTTTTTCAAGTGCCTTTTCCATAACTCATCCCGACTGCCAATTTTCAATAAATTCAAAATGATAAATAAAATTTAAAATATTAAGCGTTAAATCATCGCGAATTGAATATAAAACCCAACCTTCAAGCGCCAAAGAAATAACGACCACGGCCCAAACAGGCAAAACGAACGCCAGACCAAAGCCCAAAACCATAAACAAAGTATCAAAAATGGAATTTATAATGCTGTCTCCGACATAATTTTGGGCTAATGCCTGTTCACGATACGCGTCAACCACCCAGGAAGTGTTTTCAAAAATTTCCCATGCCGATTCAATACCGACGGCAAGCAAAAGGCGACGCCGCACAGGCATTCTCGGAAAGAAAAACCAAAGCAAGGCGTAAAAAATAAAGCCGTGAATTATGTGCGAGAAAGAATACCAGTCAGCCAAGTGTTTTGAATTGCCGGAAGACGAAACAGCGCCTTCCCAAATTTTCACGTATCCGCACTCGCAGATTACGGGCTGGCCCATAAAAAACAAAACCACTCCCTGTAAAAGCAAGATAGCCGCCGCAGATATTATCCAAAAAATTAGCGCCTTATTCATATCTTAATGCCTCAATGGGGTTTTTTTTACTGGCTTCCCGCGCGGGATAAAGGCCGAAAGTAAGACCCACCATGGCCGAAACGACAAAACCAAGAAACGCGGCGAGAACCGGAAAACTAAACGTCCAATTCAAACCGACAAACCGGCTAAGCGCCGTGGCCACGGCAAAAGAAAGAGCCGCGCCCAAAATAATTCCGATAACCCCTCCGGTTGTAGTCAAAAAAACGGCTTCCAGTAAAAATTGCGCGAGTATGTTTTTTTCGGTAGCGCCCACGGCCTTGCGCAGCCCGATTTCGCGCGTGCGCTCGGTTACCGATACGAGCATTATATTCATAATGCCGATTCCTCCGACAAGCAAAGAGATGGCGGCGATTGTCGCTAAAAATAAAGTAAGGATGTTCGTTACGGTACTTACTCGCTCGGCAATATCCGCCTGAGTTTCAATAAAAAAATCGTCTTTGGCCGGATCGGTTATGCCATGCAAATTCCGCAGAGTTATTTCTATGTCGCTTACGGTCTGGTCTATTTTATCTTCGGACTCGGCTTCAACCACCAGACGATTAAAATGCTTTATGCCGAAAATGTAGGTCTGCGCCGTGGTGTACGGCACAAGAACGGTTTCGTCAAAATTAAAAAAGGAAACCTGTCCTTTTGACGGTAAAACTCCGATTACCCGGAAATTGCGCCCCTTTATTTTCAGACGCTGACCCACCGCGTCCGAGGCTCCGAAAAGTTCGTCTTTAACCTTTGAGCCGATAACCGCGACATCGGTCCGGCTTTTTACGTCTTCTTCGGTGAAAAAATTACCTTCTTTTGGAACTAAATCAAAAATATCAGAAGCAAGTTCGGAAACGCCGAGCATGGTGAGCCGAAAAGTTTCCCCTTCGTAAACTCCAGAGTCGGCTCCGAAGACTATCGGCATTATGTTTTTAATATATGGCGCGTTGGATTTGTTTTGAATAGCTTTCATCTCGCGTTCTTTTAAAGAATCGCTGAAAAGAGAATCTATTATTGTCGGGTCGGTCGGTCCCGACGGCTCGCGTCCGGGTAAAACGACGATAGTTTTTGAGCCCAAAGCCTGAATTTGCCCCAAAATAAGATCCTGCGCTCCTTGGCCGACCGAGACAACCAAAATAATCGCTGTAATGCCGATAACGATTCCGAGAATGGTCAGCGCGGAACGCGATTTATTTGTTTTAAGTCCGGTCAGGGCTGTTTTTGCGGTATGAATAAAACGCATTTTGGCGGGTTAGCTTATTTTTTAAAGTGATCGGCATGCTTGCGGTGGCCAACCGCGCGGTCGCTTTCAATCATTCCGTCTTTCATGGCAATGATTCTTTGGGCGTGTTCGGCGGTATAAGTTTCGTGAGTGATGAGTAAAATCGTATGCCCGCGCTCTTCGTTTAGTTTTTGTAAAATTTCCATCACCGCCTGTCCCGATTTAGAATCCAGATTTCCGGTCGGCTCGTCGGCAAAAATAACCTGCGGCTCGTTAACCAAAGCGCGCGCGATGGCAACCCGCTGGCGCTCTCCGCCCGACAACTGCGACGGCTCGTGTTCAATCCTATGAGTAAGCCCGACCGCCTCAACGGCTCCCCTGGCAAGCCCGTCCCATTCGCTTTCTTTTCGTCCGGAATATAACAACGGGAGTTTTACGTTTTCCAAGACCGACGTTCGTGAAAGCAGGTTGAACGCCTGAAAAACAAAACCCATTTTTTTATTGCGGACTTTGGCAATTTCTTCTTTTGAAAATTCTTCAGCCGTCTTTCCGTCAAAATAATATTTTCCGCGAGTCAGGCCGTCTAAAAATCCCAAAATATGCAAAAGGGTGGATTTGCCCGAACCCGACGGCCCCATTATGGCGACGAATTCTCCGGCCTCCGCCTTGAAAGAAACACCGCCAAGAGCCGGCGTTGCCAACTCGCCGTCTTGATAAACCTTTTCAACTTTTTCGCACTCAATCAGCGCCATTAAGTAGTCAACTAAAAATGCCCGCCAAAGCCAGACCTGGTACTTGGAATGAAGCCTTCGGGCAAAAACGTTATTACCTCATCGCCCTCGTTTATTCCCTCAAGTATTTCTATATTGCCGTCGGCCGTAATTCCCGTTGCCACCGGAATCTCGTTAATTTGTCCGCCCACGACCATTCGCGCAAACTTATCTCCGTTTCTGGAAATTACCGCGCGCTGGGGAATATAAATGACGTTTTCGCGCTTCTCGGTGACAATATCCACATTCGCGGTCATGCCCGATTTTATCTTTTCGTCTTTTTGTATAAAATGCAAAACGGTTTTATAAGTCGCGACACCCTCAATAACGGTCTCGGCCGGGTCAATTGAAGAAATAACGGCCCTAAAAATGACGCTGTTCCCGTAAGCGTCAAGCGTAACCCCGGCCTCATCTCCCGTCTTTATTTTCGCGACATCAGCTTCGGGAATGTTGGCTTCTATTTCAAAATTGGCCTCCGATATCAAAGAGACGACGGCTGAGGCGGCGCCGACTATCTCTCCGACCTTGGCGTCTTGTTTGGTAACTATTCCTGAAATCGGCGCGCGGATTAAAGTTTTCGCGATCTGCGCCCGGTAATTTTCAACCGAGGCTTCTTGGGCCGTTATTTTTTCGGGACGGGTTCCGGCCAAAAGCAAAGTTAAGTCTTCTTGCGCCAAATTCAGCGAGGACTTGGCCGAGCTTAATTTTTCTTCAGCCACGGTTAAATTTGATATTGCCGTATTTATATTGGCGCGCGCGGTCAAAACATCCGCGCGGTAGGAATCAACCGTAGTTTGTAAAAGAGAGCCGGAAGCGGATAAAGAGTTTACCGCAAGCGAAACCTTGTCCAAAAAAGATTTTATTTTATTAAGACCGTCTCTGGTTTTGGCCGAATCCGATGAATCCCAGACGGTAAAAACTCGCTCAACGTCAATCCGCCCTCCCTCTATGTCTATTTCAAGCTGGCCGTCTGCAACCGTGAAATTTATCTGGGGCGAAGAACTTTTTGGATTTGATATAAATTGGTCAACTTTGTTGCGCACGGCATCATCGGCTTTGGTCAAAGCATCATCAATTTTATCCTGCAAATTTATTTTGGCGTCACTTAAGGCAATTTCGGCGTTTACCACCTTAACTTTTTGAACGCTTATGTCTTCCTCGCGCGAACCGGACACCAATTCGGCCAGTTTGGCTTCCTCGGCTTTTAGCAGAGCAGCAATATCGCCATTTTCAAGAGAAACCAGAACCTGTCCGGCAAAAACTTTGTCGCCGACTTTTACGTTAACCCTTGCCACCCGCCCGCCTTTTTCAAACGCCAAGTTAACGCTTTCGGCCGGCTTCACTCTTCCGGTAACGCTCACCATCTGCGCCAAATCGCCCCTGACGGCTTTTGCCGTTTGAAATTCTTCGCTATTGCCTCTTGAAAAGTACCAAACGCTTGCGCCGGCTAAAACAATAAAAACCATGACCGCGATAACCGACGGCTTTTTTGTAAAACTTAAAACCATGCCTTTATTTTAGCACAAATTTATGTTTTTTTCCGCGCGCGAGAGCGGTCAATTCCGGTAAGATGCTGTTTTCGCAGGCGAACGCTTTTGGGCGTGATTTCCAGATATTCGTCTCCGGCCATCACTTCAAGTCCGCGCTCAATCGTAAGTTCGTGTGGAGGCGTAAGGACGATGGCGTCGTCCGAACCTGACGCGCGCACATTGGTCAGCTGTTTGCCCTTGGTCGGATTCACGGTCATCTCTTCGCCTTTAGCCGTATTCCCGATGACCATACCTTCATAAACTTCGGTATTCGGGCCCACATAGAGCACTCCCCTGTCTTGAAGATTCCAGAGCGAATAGCCCAGTGTTTTCCCGTGGGCCATTGAAATCATGGAACCGGTCGCGCGTTTTTTTATTTCTCCGGCATAGGGCTTAAATCCCACGACGCGCGAAGAAATAATTCCTTCGCCTTTGGTGTCAATCACGAACTGCCCGCGATATCCTAAAATTCCGCGCGTCGGCCCTTCAAAAATCATGCGGACCGAGTTGTCGCGCGTTTTGATGTCTTTCATCACAAATCCGCGCCTTGAAAGCCGTTCAATAATCGCGCCCTGATATTCCGAAGGAGTATCGACAATCACCTCCTCAAACGGCTCGCTTCGCTCGCCCCCTTCTTCTTGGTGAAAAATTACCTGCGGCTGGGACACCTGCGCTTCATATCCTTCACGGCGCATGTTTTCAAGCAAAATCGCGATGTGCAGTTCTCCCCGGCCGGACACGATAAAAGAATCGGACGAAGCAAAGTCCACCCGCAGACCGACATTCACTTCAAGTTCCCTCTCAAGCCGTTCCCGGAGCTGGCGCGAAGTGACGAATTTTCCTTCGCGTCCGGCAAAAGGAGAATTATTGACCAAAAAATTCAAAACAATCGTCGGCTCATCCACCGCGATTGCGGGTAGGGGAGG
>CAYPMM010000004.1:41394-44698 GCA_964412115.1 uncultured Candidatus Saccharibacteria bacterium
TTCGGTTTCAATCCGTTTCAATCCTCGGAAAGTGAATATACGCGTTATTTTTCCGGAACGCGTCCGGCTTTCCTGCGCGGAAAGTCCATCGCTTTTTTTTACAAATACATTTTGGCCGGCGCTTACCGAGCCCTCGTAAATGCGCGACACCGCCATGCGTCCCAAAAAATTATCATAGGCAAGATTAAACGGCTGAAGTCTAAGCGGCAAATCCAAAGTCGCGTCCGGCGTTGGCGGAACAAATTTTAATACAGTATCAAGCAGGGGCGTTAAATCCTTTGACTCGTCTTCAAGTTTAAGTTTGGCAATGCCTTCGCGCCCGATAGTGTAAACAACCGGGAAGTCGGCCTGCTCGTCGCTTGCGCCGAGCTCCAAAAAAAGTTCGAGCGTTTGTTCTTCAGTGCGCTTCGGGTCGGCCGCCGGTTTGTCAATTTTATTTATGACCACAATCGGCTTTAGCCCCAGCTCAAGAGATTTTTTTAAAACAAAACGCGTCTGGGGCATGGGCCCTTCCTGGGCGTCAATTACCAAAAGGACTGAATCAATTGAGCGCAAAACCCGCTCAACTTCGGAACCGAAATCGGCGTGCCCCGGGGTGTCCACGAGATTTATTTTTGTTACGGCACGTCCTGAGCTTGCCGAAGGATAGAAAATAGCCGCGTTTTTTGAGTAAATCGTAATACCGCGCTCAAGTTCAAGAGCGTTTGAATCCATTGAGACCCCTTCTTCGGCAACCCCGGTTTGACGCATCAAAGCGTCGGTCAAAGTTGTTTTGCCGTGGTCCACATGCGCGATAATAGCGATATTGCGTATTTCCATTTAATTTATGTGTTAACAAAAAATGCCCCGCGCCCGAGGCATTTATATGATAAACCATAAAAATCCTTTTGTCTATTGATAAAAAATAAAAAATGCGGCGATAGCCGTCAGTTCAAAATTTTTGAGGGCGTATTCTCTTTAAGAGCACAGCTTTGAATTTCAACATACGGCTCCGCCGACCCGTCTCCTGCCGGTTCTTTTCCGGCATTCAGACCGAAACCAACCGAAAGATACGTGCCCCGCGGGATTATCATGTCCCCGAAATCCAGAGAATAAAATTCTTTTTCCTGGTCATGATAAGTAAGCGAGCCAAGCGCCTGACTGGCATTTTTACGTTCCACTATGTCAATTTTAAACCCTATATCTTCGGCGTTATTTATTTCGTTTAACAATATAAACTCTTTATTGTCCTCTACCATAAAGTCTTTCAGGTAAAACGACCTGATTGTTTTAAAATCGCCGTCGCCGACCGAGTACCTAAGCTCGCCTCCGTATTTATTCAGGAAAGAAATGTTGGCGTTCACCCCGCTTTTTAAAGAGGACCTGAAAACTATTTCAAAATTTAAGAAATTGCTTACTTGGTCTTTAAAAAATATGGAACCGGCCGCTTCTCCGCTTCTTAATTTTATTTTATTCCCTTCAAAGTAAACATTTTTATCCGGGCGCCAGTATTCGGCAATATTCGCGCAATCAATCATCTCATCATTAACGGCGCTGGCGGTTTCTTCCTCTTGCTGTTTGATGTCCCACTTTTTAAAATCCAGATTTTTTATAACCGAGGCCAAGTTTTTTGGCTCCGATATGATTTTAAAATACTTCGGCCATAAATCGGAAATCCCAAGAATTAATCTGGGCAGAACAATAAACAAAATAACGGCCACCACCCAAATATTTTTTACGATGTATTTTGCGAAAAATTTTACGCTTTTTTTAATGAAAAAGCCGGCCAAACGATGCCGGCCGGCTTTCCCCATAAGTTTTTTTGGTCTTTTTATTTTTTTTATGTCTCTTAGTTGTACAGACATTGTTTTTGCAAGCCGGCCAAAAACAGCTTGGCCGAACTTGCCGTTAATTTACTTAATTATTTGAAAAATACTTGCATAATTAATTCAACCATGTCTTTACGGCATTTTTTAATCAGGACACATTCATAAGCTTTTGTAAATACTTTTTGCCCTTAAATTACCTTAAAGGTTAATAGACTATTTTTAGGCCGGAAGCCATGAGGGGTCTTGACATAATCGTCAAAAGATAAGTTTATTTAAAAAAACCGCGCGGAGTACGCGCGGAAATTTTATTTTTTATTCCAGCAACTTTGCCATTTGTTCACGCTCCGATTCGGATAAGTCGGTGAACAGTTCGGTTTCGCGCTTTTCGACTTTTTGATAAAGTTCGTCGTACGGGCTTCTTGGGATAATATGATAATGAACGTGGTCAATTTTTACTCGGTTCTGTTTGATAAACGGCATATAGTTTTGCCTGATGTAGCATCCGCGGCATATTTTTTCAATGAGTCTTTTTTGAACGAAGAATATGAGCTCGAAAATGGCCGCCATTTCTTCTGGCGTTGCTTCCCACGGCTTTTCAATGTGCCTTTTGGGAATGACCAAAAAATGTCCGGCGACTTTTCTGGGGTTGCTTAATAGTACATAGGCCAGCCCATTTTCTTTAACTATATATTCGCCTTGACTGCAAAACGGACAAAATTCTCCGGACATCGCCCGCCTCCATTGTGGAAGTCTTACACAAGAATACAGCGCCTTTTAATAAAAATCGAGGACGGAAATCTGAACCCGTCCTTATTCCCTTACCCAATAACACCCTTACAAACTGGAGTTTGTAAGGGTGTTATTTGTTTTGATTTTCGCGGAAAAAATTTGGATTTCATTCAGAGTTCGGGGCCGGACTTGACAACGCAACGAGACCGCGCTATATTATGATTTAGTTTTACAACCGAGGAATAAAAAGGAGGGATAGCCGTGGAGTTTTTTCTTAGATTGTCCTTGGCGCTCTATATGCCGTTGCTGCCGTATACATTACTGGTGATGGGGGCTCTTGGCCTCGGCGTGACCCTTTATACTCATCAAGCTAAATTCCTTCTTTATTCACTTTTGCTCAGCTTGCCATTGAACATAGCTGTAAGTATATTTTTCCTGCTCTTTGTCGCGAAGGTTTCATAAACTTCCAGCCGCTGGTAATCCTGGCGGCTTTTTTCTTTTCCACCACACCCTTACAAACTCCAGTTTGTAAGGGTGTTGAGTTGCTTTGTGTGTACTTAATTAAACCGCATTTTGCGGGGATTTCAAACACTAATTTTTTTATACAATAAATAACCCCGCAATCGTAAAAAGACTTGCGATTTGCGAAATGACAGAAGTAATTTTATAAATTGCTTTCCAGAAAGATGATGCCGATACCGATAAGAAGCGACACAAAGTTCGCAAGCGACTTTCTTTTCCAGAAACTGGCCAATCCAACAAACAAG
>CAYPMM010000005.1:0-5305 GCA_964412115.1 uncultured Candidatus Saccharibacteria bacterium
CAATTTTGCGGCGCTTTGAGGGTCTTGTAAGTTCGGAAAAAATGAATTTTGCGGCGCCTTTAACGCGCCGGCTTTTCAATGGCGGGGTAACGTTCGGGATCAATTGTGCGCGAAAAACAATGTTTGCCGGAAGGATGCGCCCAGTTTTCCGCGCCGCCCCCCGGAAATCTCAAAAGTTCAACCGGTACCTCGTCATTCTCAAGGGAAAAATCGGCGCAAAGGGTAAAAGAAAGCTCGCCGTTTATCGCGTATTCATACGGCTTGCCTGTTTCGGGGTCAAGAGGCGCTGACCAGCCCGAAATATCGTCCTTAAGCTCGTTTAAATCTTTCGGAAAATACTCTTTTGTCTGCCAGAAATTAACAATCTGCCATTGGATATTTTGCAGGTCGGATACGCGCTGGTCGTCAAATCGCCTCATTCTTTCGGTTTTAGGAGAGCCGATAATAAAAAAGCCGGCGATGATTGAAGAGGCAACAACAACTATGACCGCCCAGACGAACCATTTCATAATCATTCGGTTTTGTGTTTATAAATATCGTAAAAATAATAGCCAAAAACCGCGCCCGAAACCGCGAAAATAGTAAGGACTTTCAAAACAAACCTTATGGTTGGCTCACCGCCCAAAAGGCCGTAAATCAGCGCGGCAAAATCGCCGATTATGATGACCGAAGCTGCAAAAAGAGTAAAATAAACAAGCCAGCGCCTTATTTTTAAATTTCTTTTTTCAGGGGTTTTTTGATAGCTTTTCTCCAAAAACCACGAGGTAAGGATATACGCCGGAAACACGACCACCAGAACGGATATGGCCCAGCGAATCACGCTATACGCCGAGCGGATATAATAGGAGCCGGAAGCCAAAACATCCGGAAAAATAACGTTTATGTACTGAAAAATAAGCGTGACGAAACTTCCCGCCGAAAAGTAAAGAGCGACCATGGTCAAAAGATGCAAAAAGAAATCTTTGGGCGAGGTTTTGGGCTTATGCTCCATATCTTGATTATACCATTAGGCAAAAAAACAACCCGTCTGCGTTATTCACAGGCGAGTTTGCAAAAAATCGGTTAGTCGGGCAAATTTTCGGCCTTGGGGAGCAGGGTTTTATAGCAACGATCGGTCAAAATGATTATTTTCGAAGCTATTTCCTCTCCAAAAACGTTATGGTTTGGATTCCACGCGATTAAAATGTGGACCCTTTTGCGTTCAAGTTTACGGCGGGAAATGCGTTCACTTGGCCCGAACCCGAAAAATACCCGGGCGAACGCTTCGGATACCTTTCTGGAGCCGTCCATTGCGTCTACCCTCAAGAACCCAGCCAAACTTATTATCCACCCAATAGATTCGGTTGTAAAATACCCTCCGGCGTCGCCGGAGGGTATTATGCTGTAAAAAGGAATTTTACCAATTTTTTATTTGAAATTTTCCGTCAAACAAGATTGATTCCGGCGTGATGGTTAAAACATTTACTTCTTTTCCAACAAAGAAAGAGAAATTGATATTCTCTCCCTTTCTGCTCGTCCAACGGACCCGATATTTACCGGAGGAATATTTGACCTCCAGCTTATTCTTGGAGAACGCCTGCAGTTCCCCGCCCGCCATTATCATTGGTTCAGGAAAACCGTATGGATGGTCAACCCGCTCTAGATTATAAACCAACTTTTCGTTCATGATGTTGTCAAAAATCACGTCAAATTCCGCAAAGGCGGAAATGGGCAGGAGGAACGAAATCAGAAAAACCAGAGCCGGAATTTTTTTCATTGTTGACCTCTTGATTAGGGTAAAGGAACTTTCAACTAGTTGCCCTTATCTTATCATAAGGATATAAACTTGTCAATAGCATTGCGGAGGCGGAGAGATTCGAACTCTCGGTGGGTTTCCCCACACGCGCTTTCCAAGCGCGCGCACTAGACCACTATGCGACGCCTCCGTGTTCAATCGTATTTTCAAGCAAATACTTAACTCGCTCTTTACCCTTACCTGATTTCAAAAACAACTCCTCTCTTAAAGCATCCGTTTTATTACTGAACGCTTCATAATAAACCAATTTCCAAGGAACATGGGCCTTCGTTGAACTCGTTTGCCCACTATTATGCTCCTTAATGCGATTTTTCAAGTCGGCAGTACAACCTTTATACAATTTACCGCTTTTTTCGCTCCTAATAATGTACACGTAGTACATGATTATGATAAGTTACCACTTCGGCCCAAGGCCGACCAGCCTAGGGCTGGATGCGACGCCTCCGGAATTTCTATTTTTCTGCCGGTTTAATTTTTGGTTTTAAATCTGTTTACAAACTCTCTTTCTTTTAAAACTTCCTCCGCCGGCTTAATTAAAGAGCGCATGAAATTGTATCTTTGATCATCCTGGCCTTTCTTTTTTGCTCTCTCAATCATGTCATTTTGATATTGCTTGAACACATTGGGATCAAAATCTTTATCGCGTATTTTTCTATCCCACCCCATATCTTCAATCGTAAGGTCTGGAGAATAAGGGTCAACTTTGTCTAAAAACTTATTATGGTTTTCGCCAGACAAAAACCTGTTGCCGTCTATCCTGCGCTTCATGGTCTCTTTCCAGCCCATAAACTCAATTTTTTCCTTATCTTCGGGCGCGTTAAATTTTTCCGGATTCATAAATCAAATATTTAACCCTCTTAATCTTTTAACCCTCTCCTCTATCGGGGGATGAGTCATGAATAATTTTGCTATCGTATTATGTTTTTTACCATGGGGGTCCGAAATCCACAAGTGAGCGGTTGCGTTATTAGCCGAGCGCATTGGCATTGAATACTTTCCTATTTTTTCAAGAGCCAGCGCCAGACCTTCCGGGTAGCGCGTGAGCATGGCGCCCGTTGCGTCGGCCAAAAATTCCCGTTTTCGCGATATGGCCAGCTGTATAAGCATGGCCGAAATCGGCGCCACAACAGCAAGAACAACTCCTATAAGAAGCATTGTTCCGCTTGATCCTCTGCTGTCCCTGTCCCCTCCCAAACCGCGCCACCAAAGAGAGCGTAAAAATATATCGGATAAAAGAGCGAGGAACCCGACAAGAACAACCACAACGGTTGATAAAAGCATGTCGCGATTGCCTATGTGACCGAGCTCGTGAGCGATAACTCCCTCAAGCTCCGATCGGTCAAGCCTTTCTAAAAGCCCCGTCGTTACAGCAACCACGGCATGTTCCGGGTCGCGTCCCGTGGCAAAAGCGTTCGGTGACTGGTCGCGCACCAGATAAATCTTCGGGGTCGGAAGCCCCGCGGTAATAGCAAGGTTTTCTACAACATTATAAAGTTCGGGGGCATTTGATTTTTCAACCGGTTGGGCCCCCGACATTTTCAAAACAATTTTATCGGAATACCAATAAGCCAAAACATTCATAATGACGCTGAATGTAACGGCAACAATCAAAATAACGTTGTTTCCAAAGGCCTGCGAAAAAACCCAGCCCACGCCAATAACAAAAATCAAAAATCCGACAAACAAAATCCAGGTTTTTCGTATGTTTGACTCGCGATGTTTATAAAGATTCATAACACCATTTTATCTAAAACCGGCGCAAAAGAAAAGATACTTTTAAAAAATCATAAAGTATAACAAATGCTGACGGCCGTTAGTTAGTGTTTACTTCGGAGAGAAATAAAAAAGAGCCACGTTAGACGCGGCTCTAATGCAAATTTAGTTCTGAAACCAAACGCCCTACTTCGTTTTTCAAATCTTTGTAGATGGGATAATTTTCTCCTATAGCTTCGGACGCAAGCGGAAGTAAGTATTTGCGTGTTTCAATAACGTATTTTACCTTTCTCTCAACTGGCCATATCCCAAAAGTTCGCAAATTATCCAAACGGTCACAGCATTTAATAACCGGAACAGACGCGTTTGGGTTGGTTTTTATGTCTTCAAAATATTTCGTGATGTCTTTTTTGATTTTTCTGACCGAGCCGTCATATTCGTAAAAGGTCGTTTCTATTTTTGAAAGAGCGCAAAGAGCTTCTTCTACCCTCGCGCCAAACAATTGACGCACAACAACCAACGGAATAAAGCTGTCCTCAAGAACATCGTGCAAGAAAGCAATAATTATGGAGTCGGCGTCATAACACCCGTGATCCATAGTAAGAAGGGCGACCCGTCTGCAATGCTCAAAATATCTTTCACCTCCGTCTCTTTTTTGTGTTCTGTGCGCTTCCTTTGCCAGCCAATAAGCCCAAGCGACTCTCGGCATGTCTTCGGGAGAAACCAGACCCGCAACTCGCCTAAAGAATTCCTGTCGGCTCATTTTTTACCCCCCTTGTTGTCTCAAAATCTGCTAACAAGATATCATGGATCAGCGCGAAAGAAAAGAGGTGGGGCGAGCCGTCCAATTTGAAATAATTTTTTATAGATCTTTGTGTCCCTCATAACTTCTCTCCTCCCTGTCCAATTTTCTCTGCTGGAGTTCAGCTGCTCTATTTATGGCTTCTATTGTTATTCCCGGGGGCAATGTCTCAATATCAAACTCTTTTTTTGGAATCTCTGTACCGCAATTTGGACAGTTTTCAAAAAATTTTTTCTCATCCGGACCGTAACGGCCATAAACAAATACCATTTCGTCAGCAATATATCCACAAGAGAAACAGCGGGAAAGTGCCATTTTTACTCCTCCTTTCTCAACGAAGAAACCAGATTGCTTTTCTCTTCGTTTGTTATTAAGCCATCTTTTGCGGCCTCATCTAAATCATGTTTAATGGCATGAATCTGAGATTTCTTTTTTGACAAAAATTCTTTCTTCTCTTTTGCCTTCCTTTGGGCCGTAATGTTGATAAGTTTTTCTAGTTTGATTATTTCATCTCTTTCCTCAAATCCATGCTCATAGCCACAACCGGAAATCATACAAACAATCTCTCCTGTCCCGCCGTTCATCGAAAGTCCGTGACTAAAACCGCAACCAGCGCATTTGTCCGGATGCCGCGGCTCACAAAAATGAACTACGGCCTCATCGCCTTGTGTTTCGATAACTTCTCCATACGCACGCAATTTGCGCTCTTTTACGTCCACCAAGTCCCCCTTATTGAACATAGTCAACCCTCCTTTTTCAAAGAACTTTCACCTGCGATACGGTCCTTCCGTATCGCAACTTAAAAATAACGCGGAACAAAAAATTTTGCTTAATTTTTCTCTAAATACCCTTGAGTGCTTGATTTTTAGAGCTAGTTTTGCTAATATGGTGTTGACGAAAATTTTCGTCACCCCTCGACAAGCTCGGGGTAAACCAAGTTGTGGCAAAACGCATTTTAGAGGGATTAAACATAGATGAAAAAACCGAGCAGGTGT
>CAYPMM010000005.1:5315-37339 GCA_964412115.1 uncultured Candidatus Saccharibacteria bacterium
GGGGCTGGTAAGCTCGTATAATGAGCGCGGAACCGAACGATTTTATGCCGAGCACCCTAAAAAATTAGAAGATTATTTTGAGTCGCGCGCCATTTTAGCCGAACGGCTCATTGAAACATTAACAAAAGACATCAAACCGTCAGTTGATATAGGAAGTATCCGACTCTTTGAAGGCAAGGGCGGGGTGGAGAGCATTATTGACGAAATCCTTACGACAAAAGATAAAACTATTCTTTCCGCGGGTTCGGCAGACAAATTTTTAAACGAATTCGGTCATATAGGATACGGAGCAAGAAGAAAAAAATTGGGTATATTTTCAAAAGCGCTTCGCTTTGAAACGGACAAAAAACATCACCAATTTGACGCTTCCGGGCGCCATAAAAGCGAGCTAAGCAATATCCGCTATCTTTCGCCAAATTTTGAGTTTCCGGGCATGCTGCATATTTTTGACAACCGCGTCGCAGTTATAACTTACGAACGCGGGGGGTTGGGTTTTGTTATAACCAGTCAGGAATTTTCCAAAATGATGCGTTCGGTTTTTGGGATCCTGTGGTCTTTATCAAGCAAAAACTAAAAACGTGCCGAGATTTGAAATAACCATTCTTCCGCGATCGCGGAAGAATGGTTATTTCAAATGTTTTTTAAATTATAAAAGCCCGCGACTAAAATAAAATCCGACAAGAGCAGCACGATCGTGCTTCTCTTGTCGGATTTTAAAGGTGTTCCAATAAAAAATTAAAACTTCACGTTCACAACTTCGCGTTCTTGGGCGGAGGCGACTTCAAAGAATTTTTCTTCGTGAAATCCGAAACTTTGCGCAATTAAGTTTGAGGGAAAAGAATTGACTTTGGTGTTGAGGTCGCGCACAGTCGTGTTGTAAAACCTGCGCGAGGCCTGAATTTTGTTTTCGGTGTCGGCAAGCTCGCGCTGAAGGTCCAAAAAATTCGCGTTGGCTTTGAGATCAGGATAGTTTTCGGCAACCGCAAAAAGGGTTTTTAAAGTATTTGAAAGCATATTTTCCGCCCCCTCGCGCTCAATGGGTGTTCCTCCGGAAGTTGCAACGCGCGTCCGGGCTTCGGTCACGCCGGTTAAAACCTTTTCTTCGTAACCCATATAACCCTTAACTGTTTCAACCAGATTGGGAATTAAATTAAAACGCCTTTTTAACTGAACATCTATGTCCGACAGCGCCTCTTTGGCGCGAAAGCGCAAAGTTATGAAACGGTTATAAGCATAAATAACCCATAAAACAACCAAGGCCAAAACGCCTAAAATCCAATATAAAATCGTCATAATCCTTTAATTATACGTAACGACGGAAAAAAATAAAGCCCCGACCCGCCAAATGCGGGAAGGGGCGATGGACAGCTTAGTTTACGCTCGATTGGGGCCGCAAATCTTTTACAGAACACCTGAAGGTTTCCGCCACACTTGCTCCATTCGCGACCACAGTCGCAGTCTCACCGTCCGGCGAAAGCTTGATTACTTTGCAGAATATTTGGCCGAAAAAAACAGGGTCGCCGACTTCAATTGGCGAATTTTTTTCTTTGCGGGAGTGAATCGCGATAAGAACCCAACTGACGGCAAATAAAGCCAAAACGAAAACCCACGGAAGAGCTATTTGCATTTGCTTCCCCCTTTTTGACGTTAGGAAACTTAAGCTACTTTTTCAAGTATATATCAATAATGTTTTCTTGTCAAGGATTTGGAGGAAATCCCGCCAGCTTACCTCACATCTCCATCCCTCCGGGGGGCATATGCGCTCCGCCGGCCGGTAAATTCTTTTCCGGCTTTTCTGCCACCACGGCTTCAGTGGTCAAAAGCATAGCTGAAGCAGAGGCCGAGTTTTGCAAAGTTGAGCGCGTCACCTTGGTCGGGTCAACAATGCCGGCTTCAATCATGTCTTCATAAACGCCGGTTGAGGCGTTATATCCTTTATTTCCCGACAACTTATAGACTTCTTTAACCACCACCTCCCCCGGCTCGCCGGCATTTTCGGCAATCTGCCACAAAGGACGGGTAATGGCTTTGAGCACTATTTTCGCGCCGATCAGTTCGTCTCTTTGGGTATCGGTCAAAGCTTCTTTTTTTGAATATTTGCTTTCAAGCATTTTGGCCACACGGATAAAAGCCGTTCCTCCGCCCGGAACTATCCCCTCTTCAATCGCGGCTTTAGTCGCTGATACCGCGTCTTCAATCCGGTGCTGTTTTTCTTTCTGCTCAACTTCGGTCGCGGCTCCCACCCTTATAATCGCAACCCCTCCCGAAAGTTTGGCCAGGCGCTCTTCCAGTTTTTCGCGGTCAAATTCGGAGTCGGTATCGGCAATCATTTTTTTAATTTGGTTTATTCTTTTCTCAATTTCGGATTTCTTGCCTTTACCTCCGACAATGGTCGTATTTTCTTTAGTCGCGATGAGTTTGCGCGCCGTTCCGAGCATTGACAGTTCGGTTTTTTCAAGCTTCATTCCGGCTTCTTCCGAAATGACTTTAGCCCCGCAGATCAAAGCGATATCTTCAAGCATTTCTTTTTTGCGGTCTCCGTATCCGGGGGATTTAACCACAAGAGAATTGAAAATCCCGCGAAGTTTGTTTACCACCAAAGTGGCCAGCGCTTCGCCGTCCACTTCCTCGGCGATAATGACCAGCTCTTTTTTTCCGGTCTGGGCTATTTTTTCAAGCACCGGCAAAATATCCGAAATAGCCGAAAT
Organism: uncultured Candidatus Saccharibacteria bacterium; assembly: GCA_964412115.1. Lineage (GTDB taxonomy): Bacteria > Patescibacteriota > Minisyncoccia > HO2-45-28 > HO2-45-28 > HO2-45-28. Next base: position 8,024 of record CAYPMM010000005.1, read on the forward strand.
TTTGCGGTCAGTCACTAAAATCTTGGGGTCTTCGTAGACCGCCTCCATCCTTTCGGCGTTGGTAATCATGTAATGTGAAATATATCCTTTATCAAACTGCAGGCCCTCGACTATTTCATGCGATATGCCGAAAGTTTGCGAGGCTTCAACCGTAACCACGCCGTCTTTGCCGACTTTGTGGATGACATCGGCGATCTTGTCGCCGATTGAGGGGTCTTTGGCCGAGATAGTCGCGACTTGAGCTATTTCTTCCTTTTTGGAAATCGGCGTTGAAAGTTTTTTAAGCGACTCAACCACGTCGGCTGTGGCCTTTTCAATTCCCGCGCGGAGGCCGACCGGATTTATGCCGGAAGCGACATTTTTCAAACCTTCGGCAATCATGGCTTGGGCCAGAAGCGTTGCCGTAGTCGTTCCGTCGCCGGCGACATCGTTAGTCTTGGTCGCGACTTCTTTGATAATTTCTGCTCCGAGATTTTCAACCTTGTCTTCAAGTTCAATTTCTTTGGCAATGGTCACGCCGTCATTGGTAATGGTTGGAGCGCCGAAGCCTTTATCCAAAATGACGTTTCGTCCTTTCGGACCGAGAGTTATTTTTACGGCGTTAGCCAAAGTGTCAACGCCTCTTTTCAGGGCCTCGCGCGCCTTTTCGTTAAATAAAATTTGTTTTGCCATATTTGTTTAAATTTTAGCCGGTTATTTTTCAATAATCGCGAGCACGTCTTCTTCTTTGGCAATCAAGTACTCTTTTCCGTCAACTTTTATTTCTGACGGTCCGTATTTTGAAAACAAAACTCTTTGGCCTTTTTTCAGTCCAACCGGAATCAGTTTGCCGTTTTCGTCCCTTTTCCCGTCGCCAACCGCAACCACCCTTCCCTGCTCCGGCCGTTCTTTTTCGGCGGTGTCGGGAATGATAATGCCAAGCTTGCTCCGTCCTTCCAATTCTTCTTTACTCAAAGGTTCAATCAAAACCCTGTCGCCCAACGGTTTAATTTTTGCCATATTTCTAACTTCTAATTTCTAAACCTTGTATTATTGGCACTCTAGACCAAAGAGTGCTAAAAGTTCATATTCCCCATTATATTCAGGAGCAAAAACTTGTCAACCCCGACTAAAACAAAACCCCCAAAAAGAGGGGGTTATTCGGCATAGGCTTCATAGCATAAACGTTTAATTCGCATTGAAAGGAGGCGCCAAAAAGCTTCTTTTTCATCCGCCGGAGCGTTTTCTTCCGGAATAAAAATCGATACGGCCGGAACCGGGACGGTGGCTCCGCTGCTGTGTCCCACTTGCTGCAAACCCGAAGACTCCGCGCTAAACACCCGCTGTAAAAAATGAGCAATTTCAAAGTTAGACTTATCCGTCCTCACGCTTACCTGCAAAAGCCTATTTTCGACTACCGCGAAAACAACGGCTGTTTCCACGCTTGGCCTTCGCAGCACGAAGTCGGCCACAAACGACATGCCTCCGGCTCTTTTCGCGCTGATAAAACCGAGTCCGGCCACCAGCAAGCCGTCTCTATTTTCTTTTTCTTTTTCGGCAATTGTGTTGAATTCAAAAAAATATTCCGGGTAGTCGTAGTTTTCTATCTTCCACAGGGCGTCGTGGTTTAAAAACGGCTGCAAGAAAACAAAGGCATCAATGTCATTTTTGGTTACGTCTTTATCCGCCCAGTTGTGCGTATCAATCCTTATGCCCCAATAGATCGCGTTGGCCGCCCTTAAAAACTCCTCGTCTTCGGGGTTGATGTCCGGAACAAGTGTTCTTAAATACTCCAAAATAATCGTAGAGGTTGAACCGAACGGGCGTATGTCGGAAAATGAGCCGTTAGCGGATTTTTCATTGTGGTGGTCAAAAATAATATCCGGCTCTACGCCTTCGGGGGTCCTTTTGTCCCCGCGCGAAACATCAACAAAGATTATCAGTCCGAAATTTTCCGGCTTAAAATCGTCTATCTCGGCAATATTTATTTTAAACTGATCAACAATTGCCTTATTTTGCGGATGCGAGGGTTCGCCATAAAACATAACCGCCCTTCCGCCAAGTTTTTTTATAACAAGCTTAAGCCCTAATCCGGACCCTAAACCGTCCGGGTCAAAGGGCTTATGCGTAAATATGGCACATGGTTTTTTGGCGGCAACGCATTTTTCTTTAACCAGCTTTACGAATTCCTGTATTTTGTCTTCGTGGGCATTGTCCATTTTTTCCTCCTCCAAATCAAAGGACCTTACGAAAAAGGCTAGCGCGTTTTCCATAAAAAATCAAACTTTTATTTCAGCCATTTTCCGGTGTGGGATTTTTTATTTTTAATTATGTCTTTTGGAGAGCCGCAAGCGACCACTTCGCCTCCGGCATCTCCTCCTTCGGGGCCGAGGTCTATGAGCCAATCGGCATTTTTTAAAACGTCGGGATTGTGCTCAATGACTAAAACGGTATTATTTTTATCCACTAAAGCCGTAAGAACTTTTAACAATTTTCGCACGTCTTCAAAATGCAGGCCGGTTGTCGGCTCGTCTAAAATATATAAAGTCTTGCCGGTTGATTTGCGGGCAAGTTCCGTCGCGAGTTTGACCCTTTGGGCCTCTCCCCCCGAAAGATTCGTTGCCGGCTGTCCCAATTTCATGTATGAAAGGCCGACCTCGGACAAGGTTTCTATTTTTGTTTTTATTTGCGGAATGTTTTTAAAAAATTCCTGCGCCTCTTCAATCGTCATGTTCAGAACCTCGGCGATATTTTTTTCGTTGTAGCGTATCGCCAGCGCCTCGGCGTTATATCTCGTCCCCTTGCATTCTTCGCATTCCACGTATATGTCGGGCAAAAAATGCATTTCTATTCTTTTTACTCCCTGTCCCTCGCATTCCTCGCATCTTCCGCCTTTAACGTTAAAACTGAAGCGCCCCGACTTGTATCCGCGCGCCCTGGCCTCGCGGGTTTTGGAAAATATGTCGCGAATAAAAGAAAAAGCGCCCGTGTATGTCGCCGGATTGGATCTGGGCGTGCGCCCTATCGGCGACTGGTCCACGGTTATGACTTTGTCAATATTGTGAACGCCTTCTATGGTTTTATGCTTGCCCGGCATCGCGCGCGAGCCGTAAAAATGCTGGGACAAAGCTTTGGCCAAAATATCGTTTACAAGAGTTGACTTTCCGGAGCCCGAAACGCCTGAGACGCAGACGAGAAAACCCAGAGGTATCTCAACGTCAATATTTTTAAGATTGTGCTCCGAAGCCCCTTTTATTTTTATCTTGCCGAGCGTTTTGCGATTTTCGGTTTTATTTTCAACTTCAACTTTTTTTCGTCCCGAAATATAATCTCCGGTCAAAGTCTTTGCTTTTTTAACATCGCTGAAAGTTCCCTCAAAAACAACTTCGCCGCCATGCCTGCCGGCGCCCGGGCCCAAATCAATTATCCAATCGGCATTAAGCATGGTATGGCGGTCGTGTTCAACCACCAAAACGGTGTTGCCCATGTCGCGCAGATTTTTTAAAGTCGCGACCAGCCGGTCGTGGTCGCGCGGATGCAAACCGACCGATGGCTCGTCTAAAACGTAAACCACGCCCGAAAGTCCCGAGCCGATTTGGGTCGCGAGCCGCACCCTCTGCGCCTCTCCGCCAGAAAGAGTGGTTGACGCACGGTCAAGTGTGATATAGTCAAGCCCGACATCAAGCAAAAAAACGAGCCGCCTTGATATTTCTTTAAAAAGAGGGGCTGATACGGCCTTCTGGCTTTTTGAAACTTCTTTTTTCTCCTGGTTTTTTATAAAATCCAGGCCGTCTTTGGAAGAAAGCGATACGACTTGGGACAAATTTTTTCCGCCGACATACACCGAAAGAGCTTCCGGTTTGAGCCGCGCGCCCAAACACGCGGGACAAGTTTCAAGGCGCATATAGCGTTCTATTTCCGAACGGGTCCATTCGGAATCCGTTTCTTTCCATCTGCGCTCCAAGTTTGGAATAACGCCCTCAAACCCTTTTTCACCGGCGCTTTTTTCTTCGCCGTTTAAAATAAGATCAATAACTTTTTTGGGCAAATTTTTAACCGGTTCGTTTAAATCAAAATTGCGTCTTGTAGCCAAATCTTCCAGCATCCACCAATACCATGATTGGCGTCCGACTCTATGAGAAGCGCGCGCCCACGGCTGGATGGCGCCTTCGGCCAAAGTGAGATTTTTGTTCGGAAAAACAAGGTCCGGGTCGACTTCAAGGCGCGTGCCGAGGCCGGTGCATGAAACACACGCGCCGTAAGGACTGTTGAAAGAAAAAAGTCTCGGCTCTATCGGAGGCAAAGAGACTCCGCAAGTCGGACAAGAAAAAGTTTCAGAATATAAAACTTCCTCCCAGCCAGAGGCTGGTCCGCCTTTGGCGGAAAAGTTTTTTTTACCGGCGTATTCTTCGGCCGGAGCGACTCCAACAAGGCCGGCGCCCAGATTAAGCGATGTTTCAAGAGAATCGCGAAGGCGCGCGCGGTCAATGTCGCCGGAAATTATAAGACGGTCCACAACCACTTCAATCGTGTGGCGTTTTTGCGGGTCAATATTCAGGTCCAAAGCTTCTTCGGTGCGCATCACTCCGCCGTCAAGACGCACGCGCAAAAATCCTTTTTTCGCCACTTCGGCCAGAATTTTTTTATGCTCGCCTTTCCTTCCGCGGACAATCGGCGCCAGGATCAAGGCCGTAGCGCCCTGCGGAAGATTCATTATTTTACGGATGATTTCATCCGGAGTTTGTTTTTTTACCGGCTTCGCGCAGTTGGGACACCTCGGTTCTCCAAGCCGCGCGAAGAGCAAACGCAGATAATCGTATATCTCGGTTATGGTACCGACGGTTGAGCGGGGGTTGCGGGTAACCGAACGCTGGTCAATTGCGATTGAGGGCGATAGTCCTTCAATTGATTCAACATCAGGCTTTTCGCGAAGACCCAAAAACTGGCGGGCATAACTTGAAAGAGATTCAACGAAACGGCGCTCGGCTTCGGCGTAAATAGTGTCAAAGGCAAGCGATGATTTGCCCGAACCCGAAAGGCCGGTAATTACCACCAGCTTGTTTTTGGGAATATCAAGCGAAATATTTTTTAAATTATGGACTTTCGCGCCTTTGATGCGTATGAAATCGGCGGGGTTGTGTTTGTTTGAGTGGCTCATTTTAAAAAAGATACAATTATTCATTATACACGCGTGTCAAGACGGGGTCAACAACGAAAACAAAAAGCTCCGCCCCTCTCCAAAGAGAGGCGGAGCCAATATGCCAGTTAGGACTTCTTCGCAAAGAACGGTGTTCCCTCCTGAACCATCTTCCAGATGTCGTGAACTCTGGAACCGGCCAGAACCGCGTAAATGGCCCAAACGGCTAAATAAAAAACGAAGGGTATGTTCTTGATCTCGCCGAACCGGCCAAGAAACTTGAAGCCAGGAACGAGGTGGTCGTGAATAGCCAGAACGGCAAAAGCTCCGAATATCATGACCCACACCTCGCCTTTAAAACGGTCCTGCGAAGACTTGTGAGCATTGCCGTTTTGCGAAACGCCGTTGTCTCCATTCTTCTTATTTATATTCTTCGCGCCAAGACAAAAAACCAGGAAAAGCAAGATCACCGAAAACATTTCATAGGTCATCTGCCTCCCAGCGTGAAGGCGCCCGGTGAGGTCAAAAATCAGTATGCGCATCAAAATGAGCATTGTGCCGCCGCCAATCCACCAAAGGAAACACCCCATGTGCCAAAAGCAAAGGTGCTTCCATACTGCTTTGCGAACAGCTTTCAAACTTTCGACGAAACTTCCCTCTTTCTCCGTCTTCTCCACCAGACCGCCAAGCTTAATGTTCACAGCACCACCTCCAAGGCTGGATGAGTTGTTTTAAGTTGCCAAATAGCCGATTCAGCCATATAATACCACAATGGTTTTCAAAAATCAAGTGATTCAAGCCCCCCACACTCCGGGAGTGTATTTTTTTAAGAATATTGCCGGAAAGACAATTTACATTGGCAAGGCGCAGAATTTAAGGATGCGTCTTCTTTCTTATTTTAGACGTAACGAATTGGATGCCCGAAAACGCGCCATGATCAAGGAGGCCTCGGATATTTCGTGGCGTGAATTAAGTTCGGACATAGAAGCGTTAATACAGGAGGCAACGCACACTCAAAAACATCACCCGAAATACAACGTCTCAATGCGCGACGATAAACAATATCTTTATATCGCGTTTACTAAAGATAAATTCCCAAAAATTTTTGTCACTCATCAACCCGCCAAAATTTCTGCTTCGCGAAAATTTAGGCGGGCAAGCCAGCCAAACGCCGACTGCGTTGGGCCGTTTACCGACGGATGGGCAATAAGAACGGCGCTTAAAACTTTGCGTCGGGTATATCCATACTGCCAATGCGCTTTGGGGAGGGGAACGAAGCACTCCCGCCCGTGCCAAGAGGCCAGTATCGGGCGATGCCTTGGCGTGTGCTGTCTTAAAGAAAAAGAATGGGAGAAATTTTTTCCGGACGCGTCCGAACTCGCCAAAAAATACGGCGAAAACATTAAAATCATAAAAAAAATATTTACCGGCGAATATCGCGCGGTCATAAACCGGACCAAAAAACAAATGGAGTCGGCTTCGTCTGGAAAAAATTACGAACTTGCCGCCAAATTCCGCGACGAGCTTAAAGCGCTTGAGATAGTTTTTAGGCACCGGCCGTATCTGGCCCGCGACGATTACGCGTGGCGCGAAAAAGGGCTAAATTACCTGCGAACAATTTTAAAAATAAAGAACGTAAAGCGCGTTGAGATTTTTGATATCTCCAACTTTCAGGGTAAATTGGCTGTTGGCTCCATGGTTGTTTTTATAAACGGCGAGGCCCGAAAAGACGAGTATAGAAAATTTAAAATCCGCCTGCCCAATACGCCAAACGATACCGCCATGATAAAAGAAATAGTCTCTCGGCGCTTCAAACATGACGATTGGCCAAAACCGGATTTAATAATTATAGACGGCGGAAAAGCCCAGCTTAATGCCGCCCTATCCGTCCTTGGTCCAAGTCCGACTTGGACCATCGTGGCATTGGCCAAGCGGGAAGAGGAATTATACTTGCCTGACGGCCGGATAATTAAATTAAAAGAAGGCCCCGAGCCGATGCTTCATTTTTTAACCTCAATGCGCGACGAGGCCCACAGATTCGCAATCTCGTATCACAAAAAACTGCGCTCACGCCAAATTACCCAAACTTAGTTTAGGTAAAAATGCCAAAAAAGCATTATTTTTGGACATTTTTTAAACTATTGACAAATAGTTTATTTTTTGGTATAATCAGAGATGAAAGATTGAAATTCACTGAAAACTGAAAAGTCACCCTCTCAACAGGAGACAAGCCGTGTTTGAGCAGATTTCAGTCCGAAACAACATCAAGATCGGCGCGTTGCTCCTCGTTGGCGCCGTGGCCGGGTATGTCATCCTCGCCGTCGCCAGGTTCTTCCTGCCCGTGTTCGAGGATCCCATTACCGCAGACTGGCAGAGCAGGACAGTGGCCGCGACCATCATGTCGGTTGTGATATTCGGGTCAGTTGTCCTGCCCACAGCCTGGATCGCCGACAAGATCGCCTACGGCTGGAGATAGAAAGGAGGGTCTGTCATGTTCCTTCTGAAGACTACGGTGTTTTACTGGCTGGTGTGGGGAGCCACAAAGGCGCTGACGACCACGGGAAGTTTGTACTACCCGAAGTTCATCAACGGGTGGTACGACTTCAACCACGTTGTCCTCGCCTCGGTCCCCTACTACGGCGACCATATGCGCGCCCTGATGCGCGACAACATCGCCGACGGCACGATGGCCTTCTGGGAAGTCTGGATAGTTCTCGGACTTCTCGTGGGCCTGTCGGGCTGGCTAGGCAAGCGCTGAAACAGATGACTCGAGCACCCCCCCCCCTCTGGAAACGGAGGGGGTCGTTTTTTACAGGTAGGTTGACAAGTTGGTGTGGATTTGATATAATGGAGAAAGATTAAATCGGCATTGGGCCGACCTCAAAAGCACCTATCCAAACGGGCAAAGCGCCCAAAAAAAGGAGAAGGACGTGTGGGAGTTCATCATAGCGCTGGTTATATTGGTGATTGCGGCAGTCATGTTCGGCATGGCGGGGGCAAAGAAAAACTTTGGCGCCGTGGTCACTGGGATGGTGGCGATGGCCATCGGCACCTACCTCCTGTGGCTGTCCTTTGCCGGCATGGTTTCCACACCCGTCCGTCTCTCCTCCAGATCGGTCTACCGACTTCTGGCGCAGGTGGAAGTTCCGGGACCCGACTGGAAAAGGCACCGCCTTATCGTGGTGCAGGACAGGAAAGACGAGAACGCCGTCTACTGCGTGTACAACAAGCAGGGAGTCGTCCTTCCCGAAGGCACAACCTTCGTGGAGAGGGCGGACACTGATGATGCAGTCAGGCCGGCTAGTCTCGCCGAGAAACCGGCGAAATAGCCGACTCGCCTTCTGACAAGCAAGACCCCGCTCCCCAACCGGAGCGGGTTTCCTTTAAAAATATTTCACGGCAGAAGTGGTCCAAGTCGGACTTAGATCACCAAGTGGTTGCTCTCGCCAAACGGGAAGAGGAATTATACTTGCCTGACGGCCGGATAATTAAATTAAAAGAAGGCCCCGAGCCGATGCTTCATTTTTTAACCTCAATGCGCGACGAGGCCCACAGATTCGCAATCTCGTATCACAAAAAACTGCGCTCTCGCCAAATTACCCAAACTAAGTTTGGGTAGAAATCCACTACATTATATTGACTATTGACAAATAGGTATGGATTTGATATATTCCCATGTAGAATACTTCTGAAAAAGGAGGTGAACGGTGGGAGCATTTGTGGGTGGTTTTGTGGTCGCATTTGTGATTCTTGCGGCATTCAGTCCCAACACTTCGAGTATATTGAACACCTTGACCAAAAACGTAGAGCGCATTGCCATCGCTCTTGAGAGTCAAAACAGAAACTGCAGATAAAACCATCCGCGCTCCACGTTAGTTATTCTAGTGACATGGCCCCCGTCTTAATGCGATGAGGGGCCATTATTTTAGACTTGACATTTTACTCCAGTTGCCCTATACTTGAGTAAATGGCATTTATTAAGACTCTTTTGCCTTACGCCCAAATAGCGGTGGCCCTTCTCCTTATTGGAGCCATACTTATACAGCAAAAAGGGACCGGCCTGGGTGCCGCTTTCGGAGGCGAGGGCAATATTTACCGCACAAAACGAGGTTTTGAAAAAGTGATTTTTACAAGCACTATTGTTCTTGGGGTTGTTTTTTTGATTCTCGCGATTTTGAGCTTATTTTAAACGTGAAAGAAAAAGTATTAAATATCCTTCGTTCAAGACGACTTTATCCGCCATCTGTTTTTGAAATAAGACTGGCTTTGAGGAGTTTGGCAACCAAAGAAAAAGTCGTTTTGCTGGTTTTGCTCTTTATCTTATTCATAGGAGCGCTGGGCGCGTGGGTTGAACTTCAAAAAAGATTCGCCGAGGTGGTTCCGGTTGAAGGCGGAACTCTGCGCGAGGGAGTAATCGGAACGCCCTATCTGGTAAATCCTATATTGGCGTCAAGCGATGCCGACCGGGACATGGCGGCGTTAATATATTCGGGTTTAATGAAACCTGACGGCAAAGGGGGGCTTGAAAAAAATCTGGCCGAAAATTATTCGATATCCGAAGACGGATTGCTGTACACTTTCACTCTTAAAGAAAATCTCACATGGCACGACGGCAAGCCGCTTGGCGCCGAAGACATCGTTTTTACCGTAAACGCGGCTAAAAATCCGGCCGCAAAAAGCCCGGCTAGAGCCAATTGGGAAGGGGTTGAAGCAGAGGCATCCGACCCGCGCACGGTTAGTTTTTCACTCAAAAAGCCGTACGCCCCATTTCTTGAAAACACGACTTTGGGAATACTGCCAAAACACATATGGAGTACGGCGACCCCGGAGCAGTTCAGCCTTTCGGAATTCAACCGCCAGCCCGTCGGCAGCGGACCGTACGCGGTAAAAAAAACGAGGAGAAATTCGGCGGGCGTCATCACCGCTTATGAACTTAAATCTTTCGGAAACTACGCTTTAGGCAAACCGTTAATATCCGAGATAAAAATATTTTTCTATAATTCGGAGGATGAAATGACGTCCGACTATGAGATCGGAAATATAGATTCCATGGGGTCGATAACGGTTGGCGGAATTCAAAAATTAAAACGCTCCTCCGGCAACCTAAAAAACCTCATCTTGCCGAGAGTTTTCGGAATATTCTTTAACCAAAATAAATCGGAGGTGCTCCGCGACCCGAACGTGCGGCTGGCCCTGGATTATGCCCTAAACAAAAAAAACGTCGTCGAAAGCGTGCTTGGAGGATTTGGCGCCATATTAAACGGGCCATTGCCTCCAACGGCGGATGAAGAAAAAAACGCGAACACGTTTAACCCGGAAGAAGCAAAAAAAATTCTTGATAAAAACGGCTGGATTTACAATGAAGAAAAAGGGTTTCGCGAAAAAAAAGTTAAAAACAAGCAGGTAGCGGAACTCACGATAAGCATATCTACCGCCAACACGATGGAACTTGCAAAAACAGCCGAGGCGATAAAAAACATGTGGCAGGAAATAGGAGTGAAGACTGACGTGAGGCTGTATGAAATAGGCGACCTAAACCAAAGCGTCATCAGACCCAGAGACTATGAGAGCCTGCTTTTTGGGCAAGTTGTCGGCCGGGACCCCGACCCGTTTGCCTTCTGGCACTCGTCGCAAAGAAACGACCCGGGACTGAATATCGCCCTTTACGCCAACAAAACCGTGGACGGTATTCTTGAAAAAGCCCGGACAACAAATGACGCCGAGGACAGAAAAAACAAATATCTTGAGTTTGAAAAAGAAATCATAAAAGATATGCCGGCTGTTTTTATATACTCCCCTTACTATCTTTATGTCGCGCCCCAAAACCTGAAAGGATTTGACGCCGAAACTCTGACCACGCCGGCTGAACGCTTCTCAAACGCGCATAAATGGTATTTGTATTCCCAAAGAGTCTGGAAAATATTCGTGCGTTAATATAGCCCCCGTGGTGAAACTGGCAGACACGCAGCGTTCAGGGCGCTGTTCCCGCAAGGGAGTAGAGGTTCAAATCCTCTCGGGGGCACTAAAATTATTAATTAATTATTATTTATCAAATTCATGATGATTGAAAAAAGAACAGCCTCAGCGGCAAAAACCGGAGGGGCTAAAAGAAGCGGGGTTTTTCAAAAACGCGACTCAAGGCCAAATCGCGGGGCTTTCGTTTACCAAAACGGGAGCGACCAAAAATTCATCTCCCCGATAAAACCGGGTGTCCTTAGAATCATAGCTTTGGGTGGTTTTGGAGAGGTCGGCCGAAACATGATGCTGTTTGAATACGGACAGGACATTGTTGTTATTGACATGGGCCTGCAGTTTCCGGACGAAAACATGCATGGCGTTGACTATATAATCCCGAATATCTCGTATCTGGAAAATAAAAAAGATCGGATAAGAGGCGTTATCGTAACTCACGGCCACTATGACCACATCGGAGCTATTCCCCAGCTTATCGGCAAACTCGGCAACCCGACCATCTACACCACCCAGCTTACCGCGGCCATAGTCAGAAAACGCCAGGAGGACTATCCGTACGCTCCAAAATTGGATATAGAATATATAAACGAAAAATCCGTAACCAAATTGGGGGCTTTCACGGTGCGTTATTTTCCGGTAGCCCACAATATTCCCGAAGGCGTGGGGCTGGAGATAGAAACGCCGGTCGGAACAATTGTACATCCGGGAGAATTCAAATTTTTCTACGACCATCAAATGAATCCGGTCGGCCTTGAGCAGTTTGAGGCATTGGGTAAAAAAAATATAAGACTCCTAATGCTTGACAGCACAAAATCCGAGGAACCGGGCCGGTCAATGCCCGAATGGCAGGTGGAAGAAAACATAGAAGAACTGCTCAAACAGGCCAAAGGCCGGGTAATTATTTCAACGTTTGCTTCTTTGCTTGACCGCCTCACCCAGCTGGTCCACATTTCCGACAAACTCGGCAGAAAAGTGGCCATCACCGGAAGAAGCATGCAGACCAACTTCGCCATCGCCCAAGAATTGGGATTGGTTAAACTCAAAAGACAGACGATGATTACTATTAAAGAAATTGACAACTACCCGGACGACAAGGTTGTTATTCTTACAACCGGCGCGCAGGGAGAAGAAAACGCGGGGCTAACCCGCATGGCCGCTGGAGCCCACAAAGAGGTGAGAATAAAGCCGACCGATACCGTTATTTTTTCATCGTCAATCGTGCCCGGCAACGAAATGTACGTGCAGACCTTGCGGGACAACTTAGCCAGACAGGGCGCGATGGTTTATCACTATAAAATTTTCGGAATACATTCCGGAGGACACGCCACCAGAACGGAACTCAAAGAAACGATGGAGATGGTCCGCCCGCAGTGCTTCCTGCCGATACACGGCTTCTTTTACATGCGGGCCATAAACGCGAAGCTGGCCGAAGAAGCAGGCATTGACCCCAAAAAAATCGTCGTTCCGGACAACGGCCAGATTCTTGAATTGACCAAAGATTCAATAAAAGTTCTGCCGGAAAGAGTGCCGACAAATTACGTCATGGTGGACGGACTCGGCGTAGGCGACGTTAAAGAAGTTGTTTTGCGCGACCGGCAGATGCTGGCCGAAGACGGCATATTCGTCGTTATCGCAATAGTTGATTCGCAATCCGGAAAAATACGCGGGTCTCCGGACATAATCTCGCGCGGGTTCGTCTATCTGCGCGAATCAAAAGATTTGCTTCACCAAACGCGGCTCATGACCAAAAAAGTGGTGGAACATGCCACTCAAAACATGCACCCCATAAACTGGGATTGGGTTAAAAACAATTTGCGCGACGATATCGGCAAATTCCTCTTCCAAAAAACCCACCGCAGGCCGATGGTGCTACCCGTGGTAATTGAGGTATAAAGAAAAAACAGGGATTAAATCCCTGTCTATTCTGAAAATTAAATCGGCTTATCCGCGCTCGATTCCCTTCTTCGGCATATTTATTTCGTCATAAATACGCACAGCAAGAATAGAAACGGCAATGGTACCCTCCTGATGAAACCCGCCACCGTGTCCAGTTTCCGTCAATACCAATTCCGCAATCTTCATAGCTCTTTTCATTCTTTCTTTGATTCCGTCTTCAAGTACCTCTCTTTCATGACTCATCAAAAACCCTCCTCTGGTGGGTACCGATTCCTACAGGCTAGGAATCATCTTAAAACATTGTACATCTCCCACGCTACTCTGTCAATGCTTCGGATTCTGCTTCCTCTTTTTTTGATTCCGCTTTTAGGTAAGAATCCTTTCCTAAATCTTTATGGAATCCGGTGCCTGCGGGAATTATGCGCCCGATTATGACGTTTTCTTTAAGGCCTCTTAGCTTGTCTTTTTTGCCTTCAAGAGCAGCGGATATTAAGACGCGGGTTGTTTCCTGAAAGGAGGCCGCGGCCAAGAAACTTGAGCTGGCCAAAGACGCGCGGGTAATACCCAACGGATGGGTTTGAGCTTTGGCCGGTTTGTCCTTTTTGCCCAGATTTTCGTTTTCCTCGGCAAGTTCGGACTTTTCAACGACCGCTCCGACCGCGAAATTGGTGTCGCCCGAGTCGGTGACTTTAGAGCGCGAAAACATCTGACGGACTATGAGTTCCATGTGTTTGAAGTTGGTTGAACTGCCTTGAGAAGCGTAAATGTAAGATATGCCGTTTATTATGTAGTTCTGGGCTTCGGTTTCGCCGGCCAAATCAAACAGCTCTCTTAGATCAACCGAGCCGTCGGAAAGCCGCGCTCCGCGCTTTACGCCCGCCCCCTTCTCCACAACAACCGAACGCCCGAACGGCACGCGGTATTCCTTTGACTCATCTTTTTTGTTTTTGGCTTTTGAGTCTTGTTCAATCAGAATTTTTATTATTTTATCCCTGCCGTCTTCGGCTATTTCAATAACCGTTCCGTCATACTCCGACAATATCGCCGGATTTGCCGGAGACCTCATTTCAAAAAGTTCTTCGACCCGAGGCAGACCGAGAGTGATGTCTCCGCCGGTAGCTACTCCTCCGGTATGAAATGTCCTCATGGTCAGCTGTGTCCCGGGCTCTCCGATTGCCTGGGCCGCGACTATACCCACGGCTTCGCCAAGTTTTACTATTTCATTTGTTCCAAGATCGTAACCGTAGCACTGCTGGCAAATTCCACGCAAAACCTTGCACGCAAGCGGACTTCGCAGATAAACTTCGTCTATTTCGGAGCGTTCCACCAAATCCGCGTCGTCAAAACTTAAAAGATGCCCTTTTTTAAAAAGAGTCTGGCCATGCTTGTCTTTTGCTTCGCGCGCGAGCACTCGGCCGAAAACATGGTTGGCAAGTCCGCGTCCGTAATCATCGGAGTCTTTGCGGGTTACCAATATGCCCGATGAGTCCTTGCAGTCTTCAACATTTACTATCATGTCTTGAGCGACGTCAACAAGCCTGCGGGTAAGATGCCCGGCTACTGAAGTTTTTAAGGCGGTGTCGGCAGTGCCTTTTCTGGCGCCGTGCGTAGCGATGAAATATTCCAAAACGCCAAGCCCTTCTTTATAATTGGAAATTATCGGAAGCTCGATAACCCTCCCGGCCGGATTTCTGACCAGCCCTTTCATTCCGGCCATCTGGGCTATTTGAGCCCAAGTACCGCGGGCTGCCGAAGAAACCATGGTGTGCACCGGACCCATGCTATCCAAAGTTTTTGGCACCAGTTCGTTGACTCTCTGCATGACTCCGTTCCAGATTTCAACCACTTTTTTATAACGGTCCTCGTCGGTCAAAAGGCCGTCGTCATATTGCCTGTCCACCTCTTTTTCTTGGGCCAGCGCTTCGTCAATGATGCCCTTTTTTTCTTCCGGAACAACAAGATCGTCCATGCCCCAAGACACGCCCGAAACGGTGGCGTATTTAAACCCGAAGTTTTTGATTTTATCCAAAATTACCGGAAGAGCTTCTCGTCCATAACGCGCAATTAGCAGGCTCACGATTTGTCCAAGGTCTTTTTTTCCTATTTCGCGGTTAATAAAAGAAAAATCATCCGGAAGCGCGCTGTTAAAAAGAAGCCTTCCGACCGATGTTTCAAAGAAACCTCCGCCCTCTCCGGCGGCACTTTGATATTTGGGAGTATCGGTAACCGCGACTTTTATTTTAGCCCTCAAATCAACCGCTCCGAATTCGTAAACTAAAATGGCTTCATTGGGGCTCGAAAATACGCTTGCTTCGCCTTTAGCTTGAGGTAAAATTTTGGTCAGCCAATATATTCCCAAAACCATGTCTTGGGTCGGATTGACTATCGGCTCTCCGCTTCCGGGTTTGGTCAGGTTTTTCACCGACCACATGAGTTCCTCGGCTTCTTTTTGCGCCTCCGCCCCCAGCGGAACATGAACCGCCATCTGGTCGCCGTCAAAATCGGCGTTATAGGCCGGACAAACCAAGGGATGAACCTGTATGGCATTGCCCTCAATAAGCACCGGCTTAAAAGCCTGAATGCCCAATCGGTGCAAAGTGGGAGCGCGGTTCAAAAGCACAAGTTTGTTTTTTATCACCTCTTCAAGCGCGGCCCAAACATCGGGCGTAGGCTCGTCGATCATGCGGTTAGCACCCCTTATGTTATGGGCCAGACCGCCCACAATCAGTTTTGAAATTACAAACGGCCTGAAAAGTTCCAGAGCCATGTGTTTGGGCAGACCGCACTGATGAAGCTTGAGATTCGGGCCGACAACGATAACCGACCTTCCGGAATAATCCACTCTTTTGCCCAAAAGATTCTGCCTGAATCTGCCTTGTTTGCCTCTCAGCGTGTCGGCAAGGGATTTTAAAGCTCTTTTTTGCGACTGGCTCGTTGCCGCCGAGTGTCCCCGTTTAATACTGTTATCAAAAAGGGAATCAACCGCTTCCTGGAGCATTCTCTTTTCGTTCCTGACAATAACTTCTGGAGCCGAAAGCTCAAGGAGTTTTTTAAGCCGGTTGTTGCGGTTTATGACCCTGCGGTAAAGATCGTTTACGTCCGCCGTGGCATGTCTTCCGCCGTCAAGAGGAACCATCGGGCGCAAGGCCGGGGGCGTTACCGGAATTACCGTTAAAAACATCCATTCCGGACGGATGCCCGCGCGGAGCATATTCTTAATTAGAGCCAGGCGTTTTACAATTTTACGCTTAGATGCCAAATCGCCCTCTTCAAAATCTTTCTCCAGAGCCGCCTTGGTGCGCTCCAAATCCATGTCTTTGGCCAAACGATATAAGGCCTCGGCTCCAATGCCCGCTTCAAACAAGTCGCCGTATTTAAGACTCAAGCGATGATATTCAACTTCGGACAAAATCTGCAGAGGCCTGATATTTTCAAGTTCGGCTTTTGTTTTTTCATAGGCGTCTTTGAGCCGCGAGGTTTCGTCCTTTTTGGAAACCGCTTTTGACTTATGTTTGTATTCTTTATCCAGCTCGTTAAGTTTCTGGGCCCTGGCTTCTTCATCCACCCTAATCGTTATGTAGCTCGCGAAATAAATTACTTTTTCCAAATCCGGCAGAGTCAAATCAAAAAGAGTCCCGACTCTTGATGGAACGCCTCTTAAAAACCAGATGTGCGCCACCGGTCCGGCCAAAGCAATGTGTCCCATTCTTTCGCGCCTGACTATTGAGCGGGTAACTTCAACGCCGCATTTGTCGCAAACAATGCCTTTATAGCGCACCCGGCGGTATTTGCCGCAATAACATTCGTAATCTTTTTCCGGACCGAAAATACGCTCGTCAAAAAGGCCGTCTTTTTCGGCCCGCTGGGTGCGGTAATTTATGGTTTCGGGTTTGGTCACCTCGCCCCTTGACCACGAAAGAATACGGTCGGGCGAAGCTACTTTTAAAATTATTGACTCAAAATCGGTTGCTTTTGTTTCCATGTTGTTTTATTTTTATTTAAAATTTTCGTCTCTATGGGACTCGTCAGAGAAACCGATATCGTTTTTAAGGCCGACCAGCTCAATGTCTAAAGCCAAACCCCTTAATTCATTTAACAGCACGTGAAAAGACGCCGGCACGTTTGGAGTCTTAAACGGATCCCCTCTTACTATCGCGTCGTAAGCGGCCGAACGGCCCAAAACATCGTCCGACTTTATGGTCAGCATCTCCTGCAAAACGTTTGCCGCCCCGTATCCCTCCAGCGCCCAAACCTCCATTTCGCCGAATCTTTGTCCCCCGCCCTGCGCTTTTCCGCCCAAAGGCTGCTGGGTGATGAGCGAATAAGGCCCGGTTGAGCGCATGTGTATCTTGTCTTCAACCATGTGATTCAGCTTCATCATGTAAATCTGGCCTACAGTTACCGGCTGGTCGAAGGCTTCGCCGGTCCGGCCGTCAAACATCTTTACTTTTCCGGTCGGAGGAATACCGGCCTTTTTAAGCTCTTCTTTTATCTCTTCTTCGGTTGCTCCGCGAAAAGCCGGCGTGATCGCCTGATAGCCCAATTTTTCGGCCGCCCATCCAAGGTGGGTTTCCATTATTTAGCCGACATTCATTCGTCCGGCAACGCCCAGCGGATTTAAAACAATTTCAACCGCGGAGCCGTCCTCCAGATGCGGCATGTCTTCGACCGGAAGAATTTTTGAAATTACGCCTTTGTTGCCATGGCGCCCGGCAAGCTTGTCGCCGACCGAAATTTTCCTGACCTCGGCTATTTCAATTTGCACCTTTTTTATTACGCCCGTTTCAAGCGGGTCGCCCTTTTCCCGTGAAAATATTTTTACGCCGACCACCCTGCCTTTTCGGCCGTGCGGCATGCGCAGCGACGTGTCTTTAACCTCGCGCGCTTTTTCCCCGAAAATGGCCCGCAGCAGCCTTTCTTCCGGAGTAAGGTCGGCCTCTCCTTTGGGCGTGATTTTTCCGACCAGAATGTCTCCGGCCGCGATTTCAGCACCTATGCGCACGATACCCTCTTCATCCAAATCCTTCAGTTTTTCCTCGCCGACATTTGGAATGTCATAAGTGGTTATCTCCGGCCCGAGCTTGGTATCTCTGACCGCGACCGAAAAATCGGTAATATGAACCGAGGTAAAAATATCTTTTTGAACCAGTCTTTCGGAAATTATTATCGCGTCTTCAAAATTCGCTCCGCCCCACGAAATAAAAGCCGCCAAAATGTTTTGGCCCAAAGCCAGCTGTCCCGAATCCGAAGACGAAACATCCGACAAGGTGTCCCCTTTTTTGACCTTGTCGCCGACATTTACTATCGGCCTTTGAGTTATGGCGGTAAAGTCGTTTGAACGCAGATAATTTATGAGTTTATAGGTTTTTTCCTTCTTGCCGGACTTAATCGTTATCGCCGAAGCGTCCACTTTGCTGACCACGCCGTCTTCAGGAGCGATAAGCAGACGGCCCGAATCGCGCGCGGCTCTTCCCTCAAGGCCGGTCGCGACCAGTGGCGCTTGCGGCTGTATGCAGGGTACGGCTTGGCGCTGCATGTTTGAACCCATCATCGCGCGGTTGGCGTCGTCATGGTCCAAAAAAGGAATGAGACTCGTTGAAACACTGAAGGCTTGAGTCGGCGAAACATCTATAAAATCAACCGCTTCGCGTTTTATAATCGTGGGATAACTTTCAACTCTCGCCTCAACGTCATCTTCCAGAATGACTCCGTTGTCGTCATATTTTACCGTGGACGAAGCGATATTGTGTTTAACCTCGTCAAAAGCGTTCAAATAAACAACTTCTTTGGTCAAAACTCCTTTTTTAACTTTAATGTAGGGAGTCTCAAGTATGCCCAAGTCATTTATGCGCGTAAAACTTGAAAGATGCACCACCAATCCTATGTTCGGGCCTTCAGGAGTCTGAATCGGGCAAATTCTCCCATAGTGTGACGGATGGACGTCCCTGACCTCAAAACCGGCGCGCTCTTTAGTAAGTCCGCCGGGACCCATCGCGGTGAGCCGTCGCAAATGTTCAAGTTCGGTTAAAATATTTTCCTGGCGCATGTACTGCGAAAGCTGGCTGGTGGTGAAAAATTCTTTGACCGAAACCATAAACGGCCTTGAGTTAATGAGCTGGGCCGGTGTTAGGGTGTTTATATCCAAAGTGGACATCCGGTCCTGAATGGTCCGTCTCATTCTCATCATTCCCACGCGCAGTTTGTTTTGAAGCATTTCCCCTACTCCGCGAAGGCGCCTGTTGCCCAAATGGTCGATATCGTCCGGAATGGCCGACGGGTCGTTATTCATCTTTATTATTTGCGCTATGATGTCAACCAGGTCGCTCGACAAAATCGTCCGGGAATCGGCGCGTTCTTTGTCCGTAATGCCCAGTCTTGAATTCATCTTGCGCCGTCCGACAACCGACAAGTCGTAGCGTTCCGAAGAAAAAACTCCTTCCAGAAGGTCGCGGGCGGTATCAATCGTGGCCAGCTCCCCTGGCCTTAAACGCTTATAAATCTCAATGAACGCTTCTTCCGAATTGTGGGTCGGATCTTTTTCAAGAGTCCGTGAAATATAAGACACGTCCGAGTTGTCAAAAGAACTGAAAGTTTTTTTAATCTGCTCGTCATCGGACATTCCGAGCATCCTCAAAAGGGCGGTGACGGCGATTTTTCTTTTGCGGTCTATCCGGACGTAAATCGCGTTGTCCGATTCGGTTTCAATCTCAAGCCAGGCGCCTCTTGACGGAATGATTTTCGCGCCGAAAAATTTGCGCGCGCCGTAAGGATTGGCGGTAAAGTAAAGTCCGAAAGACCTCGCCAGCAATGAAACCACGACCCGCTCAACACCATTAACGATAAAAGTTCCGCGCGGGGTCATCGTCGGCATATCGGTTAAAAATATTTCCTGCTCCTTGATTTCTTTAGTCCGTTTATTGGTCAGTTTCGCGCGTATGCGAAGAGGGGTCTCGTAGGAAAGGTTGTGGGTCTTGGCGTGATATTCATCGCATTTTGGCTCGTCAAAATAAAAACCCGAAAACTCCAAAGACAGCTCTTTGCCGGTATAGTCTTCAATGGGCGAAAATTCTTTAAAAAGCTCTCCTAAGCCCTCGTTTAAAAACCAGCTGAATGAATCCAGTTGAGGCGATGCAAGGGGGGGGAAATCAACCAATGGCGGCTTATAGGCAGAAAAATATTTTTTCTCCATATTAAAATATTAAATTAAATAAAATAGGCTAAATACCCCTCCCTTTCCCTTGTTTTAGGGGGTTTTAGCGTCCTTATTATATTAATGACTAGGCCGATTCAGCACCTAATAGCTTATTATACTCCCCTTAAAAACCTTGTCAAGTCCGCAAGATAAGCCCTTGTGGATAACCGCCGCGGGATATTTAGGGGTCGTTAGCCTGAAAAGATGATTTTATTTTTAAAGATGACAGGATTCCGAGAGCGGTAAAGAAGATTACCATTGACGACCCGCCATAACTTACGAACGGCAGAGGTAATCCCGTAATCGGCAAAACTCCGACATTCATTCCGACATGAATAAAAAACTGGGAGATGAGCAAAATGCTCAATCCCGCGGCGTAAAGCCTGCCGAAGTTGTCGCTTAAAAAAAATCCGGACCTGGCCACGCGCCACACCACCAAAAAGAAAAAAATAATAAGGAGCATGGAACCGAAAAAACCCCACTCTTCCGAAAAAGCGGCAAAAATAAAATCGGTCTGGTGTTCCGGAAGAAATTCGAGCCGCGACTGGCTCCCAAACCCTATGCCCCGTCCGAATAACCCCCCCGCGCCAACGGCAATTTTACTTTGAATGGTATGATAACCGGCGCCGGTCGGATCCAAATACGGATTTAAAAACGAATATATCCTCGCCTGCTGATATGGAGCCAAAATAAAAGTCCAGAGGAGCAATGAAATAAGAATGGAGGCACCCGACAAAATAAAAAAATGCTTTTTTGAAATTCCGGAAGCCATGACCATGCCGAGCCACAAAATGCCGATTATGGAAGCCGAGCCGAGATCCGGCTGTAAAAAAATAATCCCTAAGGGCAAAAAAGCGTAAAGGCCGGAAACTATAATGTGCCTGACGTTCGCTATTTCAATGTGTCTGCGCGAAAAATATTTGGCCAAGACCAAAACCAGAATGATTTTCGCGAGTTCGGACGGTTCGACCGAAAACGCTCCGAGGCGCAGCCAGCTTGAGGCCCCCTTGGTTTCGCCGCCGAACGCCAGGAGGAAAATTAACAGGGCGTTTATGAAAAAATAGATTATAACCAAAACAAAACCGGAGTATAGCCATCTTAAATCCGAAAAAGACAGGGCAAAAAAAACCGCCAGCCCCGCCCCTATCCAAATGAGCTGTCTCCAGAAAAAGTAATCGCCTCCGGCACCCGCCTGTTCCGGCAGGCCGAAAGATTTCATGGTCACAAGCCCCATAATCAAAAGCGGCAAAACGGACAATAGCAAAACCCAGTCTATTTTTTTTAAACTTTCGGTCATTAACATCAATATATCATTGGGCTTAAAAATAAAAAAACCGCCCCGATGAACATCGGGGCGATAATAAAATTACTATATTTTTTCAGGAACCCGCCCTAGATCATCAAGCCATGTCCGGGCTGACGCGTCAGACGGCATTCGCCAGTCGCCGCGAGGTGAAACACTGACCGAACCAACCTTGGGGCCATCCGGCATACAGGAACGTTTATACTGATTGTCGAAAAATCTTGTCAGAAAAACCCCAAGCCACTTCTTTATCTCGCCGATTGAGTATTTGCCGTCAAAAGCGTGCAAAGCCATGCGCGCGATTTTAGACGGCTTGAATCCAAAACGGACAAAGTAATAGCCGGTAAAATCGTGAAGCTCGTATGGACCGATTATTTCTTCGGTTCTTTGCGTAACCTTGCCTTTTTTTAGCGGCAGAAGACCCGCGGAAATCGGCTCATCCAAAATCCTTCTCAAAATGTTTTGTACTTTTTCGTCAGAGAAAATTTTATCGCCAGCCCATTCAATCAAAAACGATATTAGTGTTTTCGGTATGCTTGCGTTAACGTTGTAGTGACTCGCGTGGTCGCCGAACATCGTGCAGTAGCCGATAAACGACTCGGAAAGGTCCCCTGTTCCCAAATCCATTCCGCCATTTTTTGAAGCTACGGCAAGCTCAATAAATTTCCTTACCCATGCCTGAACGTTTTGGTAAGTCACGTCGTGGGTCTTAAGGTCGTGACCAATTTCTTTCAGCACCGTCTTCGCGACATTTTTGATTGAAACTTCCTTAAACGTCGCGCCGACAGCGTCAATCAGATCACAAGCGTTTTTATAACCGGCTTCATCGGTTCCGAAACCGGGCATGGTTATGGCAATAACATCGGTCCTCGGCCTCTTCATCATATCCATGGCATATGCCGCAACCAGCAAGGCAATCGTGGAGTCTTGTCCTCCGGAAACACCGACGACCACCTTTCTCTTACCTTCCGGCAGAACTTCCAGGCGTTTTCTCAGGCTCGTCGACTGTATCAGGAATATTTCCCGGCATCTTTTTTCGGCTTCGCCCGGGTCGCTCGGCACGAAAGGGTGAGGGTCTATAAATCTTTCGAAATACCGGCTATTTTTTTCGTCTCCGATATCCCCGTCAAAATAAACCGCTCTGAAATTTTTCCGGTTATCAAAGGCGTTCTGGCTAAAAGAACTTTGGCGCATGCGGTCCATAATTAGGGAATTTAAATCAACGTCGGCAACAATGTGGCCGGACTTGTCACTAAAGCGCTCGGTCCTTTTAAGCAGATTTCCGCGTTCGGCTATATAACCGTCTCCATCCCAGGCAAGGTCGGTGGTTGACTCGCCAATACCGGCCGCGGAGTAAAGCTGTACTGCAATATTTTTGGCTGACGAGCCGACGACAAGACTTTCGCGATATTCGCCTTTGCCGACCGTGATGTTTGAGGCCGAAAGATTAGCCAGTACTGTGGCGCCTGCGAGCGCTCCAATCGCCGAAGGAGGTACTGGAACCCAAATGTCTTCGCAGATTTCAGTATGCAGGATAAAATCGGGAAATTTTTTGGATTTAATCAGGATATCGTCTCCGCAAGAGACCTCATCTCCAAAAAAATCCGTAGTTTTGCTTGTCATTTCCCTGGCTGGTCTGAAATGGCGCAGTTCATAAAATTCGCGATATTCCGGAGGATAAGCTTTTGGCACAACTGCCAAAACTTTTCCTCTAATAAACGTTGCCGCGACATTGAAGAGTTTTCCGTCACAAAGCATCGGCAGGCCAACGGTAATCAGCATATTCCACGAGGCAGTTTTTGCGACCAGAAATTTCAAAGCGTCTTTTGCCGAGTCAAGCAACACCTGCGAAAAAAACAGGTCGCCGTTAGAATAGCCGGTTAGTCCGAGTTCCGGACAAACGGCATACGCCGCGCCTTTTTGATAAGCCCTTTTAAGCTCTTCAAAATGGCTTTCGGTATTTTTTCGCGGGTCGGACAAATGCACCTTAGGTATAACAACAGCCACACGTAAAAATCCGTGATTTCTGACAGAAAGAAATTTTTCGATTATACTTTGTTGTTTTTTGTCCATGGTATATCTCTCCTTATTTTTATTGAAAAGAACAATCCTTCTTAGAGCCGCTTACTACAAGTAAGAAGCTCTATGAAAGAGCGGTGGCCGGTCTGAAAACAGACCACCGCTAATATTAATAACATATTTCTTGCGATCGCAAGAAATGTGTTTAAAGTCGGAGTTTTTAATAGAGGTCCTTCAGAAATTGCCAGCCAAACACCTTCATAATCGTCTCCGCAAAGACCACCGAAACGTCGGCAACAATGATTTCCCGATTTGGAGATATGGAGCCTATGTTTTGGCTCATGGGATGCGAGTTGGTGGTTATAATATGGCCCGGAAACGATTTCAGAAGTCTGGCAAAAGCCCTGTCGTCATTTAAAGCAAAGTGGCTGACAACCGCGTTAACTTTAGAAGCGCCGCGGTTCAGATAGGCATTCGCGGCGTTAACCAAACTACCCCCGCTTCTGACCATATCGTCATAAATAATGACGTCTTTATCCTTCACATCGCCTATAACTTCGGTTATTTCCGTCCGCCCTCCGTTGCGCTTTTTGTTTACCATCGCGATTCCTGTTCCGAATTTCTCGGCAAATGAGCGAACCCACATTGGGCGGCCGAGATCGGCGGACGCAAAAATTATCTTTCCGGGGTCATTACACCAGCCCAGCTTATTCATGGTTTCAACCAATATCTTTTCGGCATAAAGCTCAAAGCGAAGGCAGTTGCCTTCAAAATAATGCGCGAGTCCGGAAATATGCAGATCCATCATCAGAAAAACATTGCGCTGGTCTCCGCTGGGAATGCCCGACAGACTGCGGGCGATTGTTTTTGCCGTGACCACTTCACCCGGCTTAACGGCTCTTTCCATCGTTGAATAGCCCAAAAACGGAATTACGTAAACCGCCCGCCTGACGCCGTAGCCGGCCAAAGCGCATCCGACACGATAAAGTTCAAGTAAATCCTCGTCCGTATGAGTGCTTGCCACAAAAACAACATCACGGCCCACAAGATCGGCGCGTTCTTTTATGCCTATTCTGTAATATTTTTCGCCTCCGCCAAAAATTTTTCTCTCAATTTCGCAAACAGGGATATGGAGATGATTCGAAATCAGCTTTGCGAAATATTCGGAAGCTTGCGTAGAGAAAATCAGGGGCTCCGCCATTGCAGTCCTCCTTGCGATTGAATTTGAAAAGAACAATCCTTCTTAGAGCCGCTTACTCCGAGTAAGTAGCTCTATGAAAGAGCGGTCCCGATTCCCGAAGGATATTCGGGACCGCAATAAATTAATATTTACACTCTTCAAAGGTCGTGGAAGCGTAGCCGAAAATTTTCTTGAATCTTTCAATGTCTTCCGGCTTTCCAATGGCTTTCGCGATGTTGTCGCTCAGCTTTACAAGCCCCCGACCATTGGCTTCAACCGTTTTCACTACCAGCGAAAGAGCCCTGAAACCGAGGTCGTTGGTCAAATTTGTGCCCCAGCCGAAAGTGGTTTTAATCTTGCCGCGAAAAGTATTGTGCAGCTTAACAATAGTATCGACATCCAGACCGTCGCTAAAAACTATCATCTTTGTTTTTGGATCAATGCCCATTTTCTCGTAAAAAGCAATCGCTTTTCTTCCGAATTGAAACGGATCGCCCGAATCTTGGCGCAAACCCTTCCAGTTACGCGCCTGTTCAGCGGTCATATCTTTGAAAAAGAAATCCGTTCCGTAAGTATCGGTAAGCGCGACGGAAAGGCCGAGGCTATATTCGTCCCACCAATCCCGCAATACTTTATTGTGAGAAGCACGGATCGCTTCATCGCTTTCGCCCATAATGCCCGACATTACCATGCCCATTTCATGCGCCGCGGTGCCCATTGGCATAAGGCCGTGCTTCATGGCCAGATATGTGTTTGATGTACCGAGCATCTGGCGCGGAATTTCTTCAGCCAAAACACCAACAACATAATCCTGCCAATCTCGGCTAAAACGCCTGCGAGTGCCGAAATCGCAAAAAGTTATTTCGCGATGCTTGCGCAGTTTATCTATTTTTTCAGCCAAACTCTTTCGGCCTTCGGAAAAAACCAAATCCCGCCCAAAACGGCTCTCCATAGAAAGAAGCGAGCGATAATAAAGTTCGTTCACTATCGCAAGCGCTATTGTCTCCCAGTAAATAGCCCTTGACCACTCGCCGGAAAATTCCAACAAAAACTGGCCGTCTCTTACCTCCAAGTCGTACTCCGGCAATTTTAGACCGGATAAAAATTCAAGATAATCCTCTTTAAACATCCGTTCGCCGTACTCGTTGGTACCTCGAAGATAATGAATCTCCGTTTTACTTAACTTCAGTCTACGGGCATAGTCCAATTCGTGGCGCAAGTCTTTTTCGGAAATGAAGTCCGCAAGCATGATCGATCTTGTCCGGTTGGTAAAAGCGTATTTTACCGGAATATTGGAGTAGCGGTGAAAAACCAGTTGTCCCATCGTAAATTTGTAAAAATCAGCGTCCAAAAGCGACTGGATTATCGGTTCGCGCTCGAGCATTCCCCCCTCCTAGTTTGAGAATTGTCTGGTAATTGTTTCTTCTTTCTTCTCGGACGAAACAGCAAGTTCGGCGGCCGCAATTCTGCTCTTTCTGATTCTGACCTCTTTGATGTTGCCAAGATTTATCCCGTCGGCAAAACAACGAAGCGGCCTCTTTTTCCAGTCAAGGTTTCGCCAAACAACCTCGGAATCAAGGGATATTTGCGCCCTTTTCCATGACGGCTGAATTACGTTATTGCCAACCAATGTAAGCGTTTTGGACTCTCTGTCCAAAACCGGTGTTGCCCCCATTGATTTGGCGTAAGCGGTTGATCCGGCAGGCGTTGCCGCCAGAATGCCGTCGGCCATCAGACGCTCAACACGGACGACTCCATCAATTTCAACTTCAATCCAGGCCGTCTGTCCCGAATCCCTCTCAATCCAGACGTCGTTAAACGCCAGAGCTTCCCTTTTTGCTCCGCTTATTCCGGTAATATCAACGTAAAGCAAAGGCATGTGGTCAACATCCACGTTCATCTGTCCGCCGGAAAGTTTGGGAACGCTCTCGCTCCGGGACGGATTCATCAAAAATCCGTAAGTCCCCGCGTTAACCCCGAAAAACGGCAACCTGAAACGCCAATTGTTTCTGATTGTCCGCAACATAAACCCGTCGCCGCCGATAACCACAATCAGGTTCGGGTCGCCGTCGGCCCTGCGAATGGCAAGACGCTCCGCGAGTTCCATGGCTTTGGGGTTTTCTTCGTCAACGAGCAGTTTCGGACAAACTTCATCTAAAACCAGTTTTGCAGGGCCTCGTGCCGGTCTTCCGCGATAAAGTCCGTAGCGCTCAATATAGTCAGCAATTTTTGGGTCAACCATTCCTTCAACCGACCGTCTTTTGAAAATTCGCTCCCTGATCTCCGAAGAACTTCCGCCGAAAGTGGTTCTGAAAATTTTTCTTTTGAGCGGAAGGTCGTGGTCGGCAATTTCCGCGCCATGTCTTTTCACAACGGCAAAGTTGAATGTACTCCATATTTCTGGTCCCAGCTCCCATTCTCGTTGAATGAAAGACTGCCCTTTACCGCCGCCTCTTATCAAATCCGTCCCAACGACATGCCAGACTTCGCCTCTGTTTTTGAAAAGTTCCTGAAGACGGTGTGTTCTTGTAAAAACATTATGCTCAAGATCAAACAACGCAACGCCCGTGTTCGGCAGATTTCCGAATACCATATCGGCCATGGCCGCGCGATGAATCGGGTCAACGTCATTTGTAGTCGGCTTGTCCGGCCTTGGACCGCAAGGGATGACAACCACCTCGTCAAATTCTTTGGCCATCTTTTCCGCAATCATCCGGTGATGCGGACAGGGCGGATTGAAACTTCCGCCGTAAATCGCGATTTTTTTAGTCATGCCGTTTCTCCTTTTCAAGAGTGTTTATTCTTTTCTAAAAGAACACTTGCCTCAATTGGCCTTGAGCCGATTAAGACAAGAGAATTGCAGCCAAATTTACTTGTCTCGCCATTGGCGGGGTTAGCTAAAATTCTCTTAAAATTTCCTTTAAAGAATACCATAAAGTCAATAAAAAATCAAGTTCCCCACCATTTTGGCATTTTGCCAAAATGGTGGGGTTTCAAATTTTAATTCAAAGAACTGGTTTAATTAATTGAATTTAACTTCATGATGCGGTCATGATTTTCCTCAAAGAACCTTATCGCTGATTCGGGGTCACTTAACTGATTTAGGATACTTATCATTTCCTCGCTAACTGCCGCCGGTACAACAAAATCCTTCCTGATTGGGTTCGGAAAAAGATAAAACCCTCGTTGGTTCATATTCCTTTGAATATCTATTTGCAAATCCCATTTGTCGGCTCTAGCGCTAGTTTTGTCCAAGTCCGAAAAGGTGGTTAAGAACAATAATATGCTATATGTGCTTTCTAGTTCTTTATAGCCAGAACCGCGACTTTCTGAAATTGATCGGCCGTGACACTCGTCGCCATCTCCGAATATCGGCTCTTTGTGTGTACCAAATTTCCTTTCAAATATCACAAGAACATTTCTATATTTTGACTCGCGGCCAATTTTTTCAAAATAAAACGAGAAATCTTCATTATTATTTGCTAACCAGGAGAGGACCGCGCCTGCTTTTTTCAGAATATTTTCTTGTTTCTTTTCGCATTCTTCGGATTGGCGTTTTAATCTCTCCCACGCCTCTTTTTTCTTACGCTCGTCGGTCTCTTCTTTCTTAAGTTTTTTCCTAAAACCGGCTATGTAGTTTTTTATTTTCGACATTTCTCGTTCTCCTTCTGTTGATTTTTATTCCTCTCCACCATTGCAAAAACAAGGGTGGGTAGCCAACTTTAATTTAAAGAACAATCTCACAAGAACTACTTCATCCGAACCGACCATATTTCCCCTTCATATATGTAGACAACTCTGTCGGCTATGTTGGCCAGGGTCATATCGGTTGAAATCTGCCTGTCCTGAA
The DNA here is from genome assembly GCA_964412115.1 of uncultured Candidatus Saccharibacteria bacterium. Lineage (GTDB taxonomy): Bacteria > Patescibacteriota > Minisyncoccia > HO2-45-28 > HO2-45-28 > HO2-45-28. The sequence continues at coordinate 36,553 of CAYPMM010000005.1, forward strand.
CCCGGGTCATATTGCCGGACGCGGGGACAAATATATCCAATTCGCCGTCTTTCACGATTGTCGCCGAAACTCCTTTCGGCAGAATGGCGACATTAATGCTCGGGTCGTCAGCCTTTCCCTGCCACAAACGATAACTTGCGTAATTCCGGTCAAAAGACAGTTCAAGTTTTTGATACTGGCCCTTTTTATCAACTGTCATAATCGAGACAAACCTGTGCCCGGCTTTCGCGTTTACCGGACGTAATCCGTCCAACTCGCGAACCCGGACTTGAGCGCAGGAATTGCCGTCAAAAGGAACTATGACATAGCTTGAGCCCATGGCATCTTGAGTGCCAACGCCGTCAAACCAGGTGGTGGAGTTAACCATCACTCCCCACGTGTTTCCGGCCGCCAGCAGCGGTTTTGAACCGCCGGCCAAGATAATTTCGGTCAAACCGCTTTCGGTGACCGCGAAAATCCTATTTTCATAACGGACAATCTTGCGCATATTCAGATGGGTTGAAAGTCCGGTTTCCCTAAAATTTACGGGACTAATCAGAGAAAATTCTATCCGCGAGGAATCGTAATCCGCTTTCAGCCATCCCTTGTCGGTTAAAACCACTTCGCATTTATTCGATTTTGCCCTTCCTATTTCACGTTTGGAATCAAGGTCAATCAAGCGTCCGGACATTAGAAGCGCGATTCCGCACGGGAAAACGCGAACTACTTTATCGTTTTTTTTTTTTTTTTTCTTTTTGAAGATCATCTTTGGTTTTTTGCCTAGTACTGTGGGCTGTATATGGTGGCC
>CAYPMM010000005.1:37349-44608 GCA_964412115.1 uncultured Candidatus Saccharibacteria bacterium
GGAAAACGCGAACTACTTTATCGTTTTTTTCGGAAAAAATCTTGTCGCAGATGAGCAGTCCTCCGCCGGCAACAACCGCGTGCTGTATCTGAATGACCGGCGCCACCGCCAAGCCCCTATCAAACGGAGACGGAGGTAATGTTCTTTCGCCTTTTTGGAAAACTGCAACATACCAGTCCAGAAGCTGTCCGGGAATGACTGAAAAGTTTCTGACCGCGCGATTAAGTTTTACTCCCGGAGAAAATACCGAGGCGTTGGCCCGCATCCGCCCTTCCAAATCTCCCCTATCAAACCCGTCAAGCGTTCCCTTGTAGGGATGTATTCCGGTGTAGACCTGGAAACTGACAATCCCCCAGCTAAACCAGTCGGTCAGTTCGCTAAATTTGCCGGTATGCCAATCCTTGATCGAAGGCATTATGACTTTAGCCGGCCATCTTCCTATTTGCCAGGAGTCAACATCGATTACGCGGGGCTCGGGACTGTTTGCGTTCATAACCATAAGCCAGTTTAGTTCGTTGGCATCGGCCAGAATCGCTTTTTGTCCGTGAGCAAATTGGACTGCCTCGCGCATCCGGCTGACCAAAACCGACGCTTTTTCGTCCCCAAAACATTCTCTTTGCCTAAAATCGTTCGTAAAAATTCTTGGGAACGGCTCTCCGTCAGCATAATCCATGTAGTATCCTATCGGCTTTCTTTTGTCGTCTAAAACAAGATCCGCGGGCGCCACGATAAATCTATGCTTTATTAAAGAAAGGAGTTTTATTTTTTCGGCCATGCCGTCGTGTATCATCTTTTCGGGATCGGTATAAATCTTTATCACCGTATTTGAAGCCCGAAATATTTCCCCTTCGCCTCCGGTCGCGACGTGATCGCTCGGACGAATGGTCAGCGATCCGCGTCCGCTAAGCGTAACGTTTATGTTGCGTCTAGTCGGCGGCACGGCCGTCATCCTCCGATTTTTTTTCGTCTTCAATTCTTATGACCGCGTACGAAATATCGTCAAGGGGACCTCTGCCCTTTTTTTGCGAATCCTTCACGCCGCGGATCATGCGCCTCTTGGCGAATTCGCCCGTGACATTCTTGAATGCGAGAAAATCGGCAACGGCTTCTTTCCAGTCTATGCCGTCAATCTGCGTAACTCCGTCGGAAAATAATGCAATGAATTCTATCTCTTTCATTTTGGCCGGATCAAAAAATAAATTTATTCCGTTTATTCCTTCCTGCAAAGAAAGATTGCTGTTGCCCGTTTCAATCACGGATCCGCTTTGCGTTCTGTGGAAATCTTCCCGTTTAAGCCGGGTTGCCTTCAGGTCTCCGCCGTGCGCGGTTATAAAACCGTTCAGGCCGTTTTGGGCGTACGCGGGATAAAAAGGCATGTTTTCCATCCATTCAATCTTGGACACATAAACATTGCCCCACAAATCTTTAACCGCGATAACTCCGTCTCCCTGTAAACTTATATATCCGCCGTCAGGCGTCATGAAAGCATAGACGCAGGTTGCCAGCATATCTTTTGATTCCAAACCGAGCATGCTCCTCGCACCGGCTATGACTGCTTTTTGCCACAAATTTATCTTGTAAATTGCCTGTTCGCCGGAAGCCTCATCTCCAAGCGCCAGATGCCTTTTTATGGCTTCGGCTGTTGAAAGCGCCACAATTCTCGCTCCAACATCGGTCTGTCCGCCGGTTGAACATCCGTCTGAAACTACGGCGAAAGCCGAACCGTTATAAATTCCCGAAACAGAATAATCCTGACAAGGTTTTCCGCCGACAAAATGCGCCCGACCTATGCTGAAGTAGTGATCGGTATAAAACCGGATCATGCTTGGTCTCCTTTTAGAAAAATGGGGCGGTCCGAAGGACTTCGGACCGCCCCGCGTCTTTTTTCGTCAGCGTTATCAGATTGTCGGTGAAATATTCTGGCTCGGACCGCCCGTTCCAAGAGCCTGACTCTGGCTGGATACCGAACTTGAAACAAAAGCGGCGAGTTTCGCAAGCTTGCCTTTGGTCGCTTCACCCGCGTCGATGAAGTGGGTCATGCCGGCCTCGTCCTTGAATCTGACGAGGCAGTCGGCGCAATCTCTGGCGTTGATCCCGACAAGGACGCTGATCACCGACTCAAGATATTCTCCGGAAACAGCTTTCTCGGACTCTTTTTTCACCATATCCATCGTGGCAACGGAGCTGTTTTCCCCGCCGTCGGTAATGACAAACACGATGCCGTTTACTCCGAAGTCCTCATCGGCAAGCTGTTTACCGTAGGTATTCATGGCGCCGATGGACGAAAACGCGGCATCGCAAAGCGGAGTCCACCCTCCCGGCTTAATGTCGGGATAATCGGCCGTATTGATTTCAGCCAAGGGTTTGAAACCGTGTATTTCATTTACGCCGTTCGGATAGTTGGTTGAAAAGTAAATCACGCGGACCAGAAGGTTATCCGAACGCGGCGATTTCTTGCAGGCCTCCACCGCCGTCTCAAGCATTTTGCGCAGTTCATTCTGGAAACCATTCACGGATCCGGTTTCGTCAACCGCGATCGTAGCTAAGGTGTATTCGGCAGCGCCCAGTCTGGCGATACGGGCGCCTTTGAAAGAAAATCCGCTTCGGCCGATTTTCAGAGTTGTCATTCCTTCTTCGAGCTTGGGCATGTCCGTCTCCTTTTCGCCGGCTAGGCCAGGAATTTTTCGGAAGTGGTCAGAACCATTCCGCGCTTTTCCATTTCTTTGAGCCAAGACTCGGCAATTGCCGGAAAGTCGGGCCCATTGCCGACTTTTGGCACGGGACTTGAGCAGTCGGTAAGGATATGAAACTTTTTGGCGTACTCGTCGCCGAGGTTTTCGGCAATCTGGGTCACGGTTGACTTAACGCAGTGAGAAAGAGCTTCGCCGGCGATAGCCACAATGTCTGCTTCGGCAAGAATATTCAGAAGATCGGTGTTAAGCCCGGTCGCGGGATCGGAAGGATCCGGAACTTCGGCCATCAAGGCGCCATAGTGCTCGGTAAACGGGTTGGTGCCCTTAACCACGTAGTCGGTGTTTGCGTGGAATCTGCGCGACCAAGCGGCCAGAACAGCCGCAAGCTCTTTTTGGACATTGTGTCCGGGAGTTCCGATTTCGCAGTGCTCCGGCCAGACCATCAAAGGATAGTTCCCCTGTTTCGCGAGAGTTTCGGCATAATCGACCATGCGTTTGCGAAAGGAAGGATCGAAGGGGGTCCAAATGCTGTTTTTGATGTCATCCGCGGTAATAACGGTGAACGGAGCCGGGTTTTCACCTTTTCCGTTTCGCCAAAAAGGCGGGTGTCCAACATCAAGAATGTGATGTGAATCCAGCGTCACGTGGACATCTTCAAGCTTGTGGCCGACACGACGGATCATCTTGGTAAGGCGATTCATGTCGGCGTTAGCGCCGGGAACCGGCAAGGAAGAATCGGGATCGTCCATAAAATCCTTCTGCGGATCAATAATCAACAGATGTACGCGCATGTCCTGCTCCTTTTTTACCCCGCGTTTTTTGCGGGGCTTGTTTGGGCGCAAAATCACGCCATTTACAAAGAACTTTTACATAAGGCCCCGAGCCTTATGTCCAGCTTCCCCAAGAAGCTGATGTTGTTAATCGTTTAGAGCCGATTAACAGCATCAAGTTCCCGAATCCTCTTTAATGTTATTGTATTATATACACTAATACATGGCAAAAAAAATTGTTTAAAGAATATTGACCATATGGTAGCGGTTTTTGACAAACTTGTAAAGCCTGGCCGGGCGGTGCGCTCCTCTTCTTTTGGCGGATACAGGATTTACCAAACCGATAGACAGCGCTTTTTTGCGGAAATTTCGTTTATCAATTTTTTTGGCCAGAATAATTTCGTAAACCTTCTGCAAATCGCTCAGCGTGAACTCCCGCGGCAAAAGCCCGTAAACTATATTTGCATATCCTATTTTCGCCCTCAAGCGTTCAAGAGCATGGCCAATAATTTTTTTATGGTCATAAGCGAGTTTCGGAAGGGTTTTAACGCCAAACCACTTAATATCTCCGTACTCCTTGCTGGTCTTCGGCTTTATTCCGGCGCTTGGTATAAGAGCAAAGTAGGCCGTTGAAACAACGCGCCCGAAAGGGTCCCTGTTTACCTCCCCAAAAGTGTAAAGCTGTTCCAAATAAACGTTTTTAAGTCCCGCTTTTGTGGAGAGCTGGCGTTTGGCCGCCTGTTCAAGCGACTCATCTGGTTTAATAAGCCCGCCGGGAACTGCCCAAAAGCCATTATAAGGCCTTTTTTTCATCTCAATTAAAAGAACTTTCAGCGCGCCATCATCAACGGTGAAAACTACCACGTCTACCGCTACCGCTGCGAATTTGTATTTTTGGCTGGATTTGTTCATAACTTACTTTGTGTATTCTATACACATACTAATCCCGAATTAAAAACCCGTCAAGGGGTTTCAGTGTGTTGATAATATTATAAATTATTTTTATTATTTTGTCAAGTATTATGGTTTTTCAGCCGGATTATAGCGCCTTACGAGTATCTCAATATTTTTTGGCTCCGCCTCCAGGGCCGTTTTGGGCCAGGAAAAAGAAACTGTTTTGTCGCTCTGGCCTTCAATTTTATCTATGTTCGTTATGCTCGCGCCGACAACTTTTCCGGTATCATCGGATAAAACCGCGGCGATCTGTAAATTATCAAGCGCAAAAAGGTCGTTGTTGCGTAAAAGTGCTTCGAGTCTTGGCTGGGGCAGAAGTGAAAAATCGCGCGAAACCGCGACAACATTCGGCGGGGAATATTCGGCGTAGCGCCATTTGACCGGATCCAGCTCCACAAGAGCCCTCACGGGAATCTGCTCGCCCGTAAAAAAGGTCGGGTCCAAGATTAAAAATCGTTCGTTTGGATTTGCGAAGGTCTCCCCCTCTTTAGCGCCTATGACTATGTTGTTTTCATTGTAAATTTTCATCCGGTAAAAAAATCTGTCGGATGCGGCAAAGTTGTGCGTATTTTCAATCATGGCCGCGACCTCGTAAAGGCCGTCTGAAAGTTTGAAAAGGCGCGTCCATAAAACCACCGGCTCGGAAAGATTGGCCAGACACGGCTGGCAAGAGCCTCCGCAATCCACCCCCTCCTCGCTCTGATTTCGTTTATTGTCAAAACAGGTCGCCTCGGGCGCTACTTGAAAAGCAAAGTAAACAATGACCGCCGCCGGAATAACGGCGATAATCGCGAGATATAAAATCTGTTTTTTTATCCGCCAATCAAGAAGCATGGATATTTTATTTTTGTCCGCTCCTTAATTTTTTAAAAGAATCCTCCGCTTCTTTAACGGCCGCGATGGCTTGCAAAAAACTTTTTACCTCTTCCGGAGCGCCTTGGGCTTTTTTGACGAAAGCGGCCTTATCTTCCGGCCCGCCGATTCCTTGAACCAGCTGATGAATTAAATCGTGGAGATTGTTTGGAGTAATACCACCCTCTTTACTGATGCGCTCGTACTCCGCCAAAGCCCTATCAAACGAGTCGCCGCCGTTTTCAGTTTTTGGAGCCTCTTCCATGTTTTATTTTTTTCTTTCTTTCTTTAGTTCCTGATAACGGATCTCAAATGGTTTAAACAACAATTCTTCTTTCAGCAACCTTTCGCCTTGTCTTGCCATTCTTTTTTCTTCTCCGCTAAAAACCGGTTCTTTAATATCCAAAGTGGGCGCACTTTGCGCTTCTGTCTCTCCAACATTGCGGGATTCTTCGCGAATGGCTTCACGCAATATTTCGTCCGTGGACTCCTCCATAGGATAGTGATTTTCTGGATTTATCCCGCGTTCCTCCAAAATTTTCGCTTCCCATTTATAACCCTCGGCAATAAAACGCCCCAAATCCAGGCGTTCTTCCGGAACGCCGTTTTCTTTATAAAACTTTACTTCTTCTTCAAACACAATACGCAGTTCCTCCGCGCTATTATTTAGCAGATTCTGCCTAAAAAAATCCTTATCAAATCCGTGCGACTCGGCGGCTTTTGCAAGCCTGTCGCGTATCTCCATAATTTTTGCGCGCATATAAAATATATTATATTCCTCGATAACCCGCTTGGAGCCCGCGCGCATTAACCTGTTTAAAAAAAGCTGTTCTTTTGGATCTTCACTCCAACGCCCGGTTTCCCAAAACTCTTTTTGAGCTTCGTGGTTATTGTTTAACTCGCGCAGCCACTCTCGTTTGTCCGGCGGAATGATTGATTCGTCCCACGGCACCTCCTTTTGTCTTTCAAATTTTGGCTCTTGTTCCATAAAAAGATTATAACAAATTAAAACGGCCTTTATTAGAGGCCGTCATTCCATAGATTTCGCCGAGAGTTCCGGCAAGAGGTTCCACCCTTCGCTGAATTTCAGGCGCAATTTCATCAAAATCTCGTCTTCGTCTTCTAAATTTTCTTTTTTAATCCACTCGCCCCAATATACTATCGAGAAAAATGCCTGTCTGTTTTGTCCGCGCCATCCGTTAAGAATAAGGGCGATTTCAAATCCGGCGCCAAACATATCGGGACGAACCATTAACACCATTCGAGTGATTGACGGTTCGGTTATGCCGTCTTTTCTCTGCCACTGCCACGCATAGTTGTCTCCGTCCCACGCCGCCGGCGCCTTTTCTAAGTTTTCGAAAAATGCGGCGTTATCTATGGCTTTTGTCAGAAGCTCAAAACTTTTGTCGGCCTTTTCATCAGGCATGATCCTTGCCCCCCATTCAAAACACCTCTGCCGAAAAATATATGACTTTTTGGAATAAAAAACAAGTTCCCAAACAAAAAATCGCGCGCTGTAAATCCCGCAGTTGCGGGACAGGCTGGCGTCTGGCTAAGTTGTATAAGTTGACCACCTATTCTACTTTTCTGTCTTCCCTCCACAAACGCTGGTAATAATATGGATCACCTTTGCGCGTACGAAACCATTTTTTTTCTATAATTTCTTCAACGCGACTACGAACAACAAAATCTGTTTCTCCCGAATCGTAACGAACTTCGACTATGTCCGGCATACCTATTACACCCGGCCTATGTTGTTCTCTTACATCTATAACCTCCGCTGGTCTACGAGCGCCAGGGTAATCTTCAGGATTCCAATCACACCCTTGTTGCCAGAAAACTTCAACCCTCTTTCCTATAAGTGGGTCTTTTTCAAATTTTGGTCCTTCTTCAATGCTCATGTGTCTAATTATAATAAAAAATCGCGCGCTGTAAATCCCGCAGTTGCGGGACAGGCTGGCGGTCCCGACGCTTCGGCCGGGATGCTCGG
>CAYPMM010000006.1:0-27964 GCA_964412115.1 uncultured Candidatus Saccharibacteria bacterium
CCGAGAAGTTCTGGGCCGCCTGGATGTCCAAGGTTTGCGAGACGTCGGAGAAATTTGGCTGCGTGACCGTGAGCGAGTGGGTGTTTAAAGACACTCCGGATTGGTTGGCGTAATTAAAGAAGTCGGTAGTTACTGTTTTTTGAGGCACAATACCTGAAGCCGGAGTCACTTCAGTAAATACAATCACTCCATTTACGTCTTTTAGAGTAACTGTCGCGCCCGAAATAGCCGCGTTTTGAGAGTCAACTACTTTTAAGTCAACCGTGAAAGCTTTTTCAATGCGTCCCGTATGCAAAGTTGAGCCGTTAAACTCAAGGCCCGCGGTATTGAAAGTTGAATTAACCAGCGTAGTTGTGGCATCGTAGTTGAAAAGCCGGATATCCTTGGCATCAACAATTTCTGAAATAGCAAGATTTTTGACTGAAAATGACGAAGTGGAGGAAGCGGTATTCGCCGTAGTTGAAGCGTAGAGGCCTCCCGAAGTTATCTTTCTTGCTTTAATGGTGTCTAAATAAAAGAAAGTGGAAGACGCCGCCTGCTTGACTGCCGGGAAAAATCCCCGGCCCATGTTGGTGAAGACCACGTCTTCTAATGTGTTGGTGGCGTTTAAGAATTGTATTTCAAACCAGTTTTCAAAACTTGATCTGCGAGCGGTCGTCGTTCCGTTCCAGGAAAGACTGACCGCGTTTGAAGTAGAGCCTGGAGACTTGTGTAAAATAATGGAGTCGAAAAGCTCAAGGGTGGAGCCGGACTTTGTGAAGAACTCCCCTTGTCCTTTCGTTCCGGCATCAGATCCCGAAAAAGAAATGGTGGAGCCGGCAAAAGGAGAGCCGGTCGCGGTGACAGCTCCAGAAATAAATGTGGCGTTGTTATAAAGAATCATTTGCTTGCTGAAGTCAACGGCGGTGGATGATGCGGCAACATAAGTTGTTGTAGCCGAAGTTGAGCCCATGTTTAAAAGTTCTATGACCGCAAAAACTCCCGTTGCCGGGTTGGTGACCATGCATTCTCCGTATGCCGCCTTGGCAAACTGGCGGATCTGGGCAAAAGAAATGGGGTTGTCGGCATTCTGTCCCATGGCGTTACAGGCTGAATCGCCGAATAACCCGCAGTTACTTCCGGTGCCGGGGTCGCCCCAGATGGTCATGTAAACAGGGTTAGTGGTAGTTGAGACAAACATCGGGAAAGAAGGGTTGGTGCCGTCGGGGTCGCAGGCCGAAGACATAACCACCGAGAAGTTTTGGGCCGCCTGAATGTCCAGGGTTTGCGAGACGTCGGTTTTTCCGGTGACGTTATCAACGGTCAATGAAAAAGTGTTAAAGGTAACTCCGGTCGGATTCGGGTAGTTGAAGAAATCGGTGGTGACGGTCTGCTGTCCTATTTTACCGTTAGTACCGGTGATTTTTTGAAATATTTGGACCCCATTTTTATCTTTCAGCGTCACTCTCGCGCTTTCTATTGGAGCATTTGTTGTATCAACCACAGTGAGATCCAAAGTGAACGCTTTTTCAATCGCGCCGGTATGGATAGTTGAGCCGTTAAACTCAAGGCCCGCGGTATTGAAAGTTGAATTAACCAGCGTAGTTGTGGCATCGTAGTTGAAAAGCCGGATATCCTTGGCATCAACAATTTCTGAAATAGCAAGATTTTTGACTGAAAATGACGAAGTGGAGGAAGCGGTATTCGCCGTAGTTGAAGCGTAGAGGCCTCCCGAAGTTATCTTTCTTGCTTTAATGGTGTCTAAATAAAAGAAAGTGGAAGACGCCGCCTGCTTGACTGCCGGGAAAAATCCCCGGCCCATGTTGGTGAAGACCACGTCTTCTAATGTGTTGGTGGCGTTTAAGAATTGTATTTCAAACCAGTTTTCAAAACTTGACCTGCGGACCGTTGTCGTACCGTTCCAGGAAAGACTGACCGCGTTTGAAGTGGAGCCCGGAGATTTATGTAAAATGACGGAGTCGAAAAGTTCAAGAGTGGAGCCTGTCTTGGTAAATAACTCCCCCTCCCCGCCGGCTGAAACATCGGCGCCGGAAAAAGAAAGAGTCGAACCCGCAAAAGGAGAGCCGGTCGCGGTAACCGCGCCTGATACGAACGTGGCTTTGTTATGCAAAGTCATCTGTTTGCCGAAGTCAATCGCGGTGGACGAAGCGGCAACATAAGTCGTGGTAGCCGAAGTTGAACCTATGTTCAAAAGTTCTATGACCGCAAAAACTCCTGTGGCCGGATTGGTGACCATGCATTCTCCGTATGCCGCTTTGGCAAACTGGCGGATCTGGGCAAAAGAAATGGGGTTGTCGGCATTCTGTCCCATGGCGTTACAGGCCGAATCGCCGAATAACCCGCAGTTACTTCCGGTGCCGGGATCCCCCCAGACGGTCATCACAACCGGGACGGTGGATGTGGAAACTTTCATTGGAAATGCGGGATTGGTGCCGTCGGGGGAACAGGCCGAAGACATGACTACGGTTGAGTTTTGGGCGGCAGATATGGTCAGGGTTTGCGAAACATCGGTTAATCCCGAAGCAGTCACGGTCAGGTTAAAGTTGTTAAGGTCGGTCGTACTCACGCTACCGGAACTAGTGGCGTGAGTAATTTGAAAAGCGGTAACCGTTTGTTGGGATATTGTTCCGTTGCCAACCGTTGTGGTTTGAAAAACAGTATTATTATCTTTATCTTTGAGCGTTACGGTGGCGCCCGAAACCGCGGAACCTACGGAGTTTTTTACAGTGAGGTCAAAAGTATATCGCTTATTTAAAGTCCACCCGCGGTTGATATTTAAAAATGTGGTTGAAGCGTTCACAAAACTGGAATTAACTATATTTACGACGTGCGGATTTTCAACACGGATATCATAACCAGCATTGTTGGAAAGCGTTATGTTTTTCAAAGTAATCTGGTCGGGCCCTCCTGTAGTCGTGGCAATATCCAAACCGTTCGTGGGCGAAGCAAAAATTCGGATATTTTCATACTCCTTTTTAGGAGTTATGAAAATTTTCGCAGTGGAAGTCGCCGAGCTCGTGGAATGGTGAATGTCAACATTTTTAAATTCAAGGCCGTCGGAAGCGACACCGGCAGAATAAATGAATGTGGTGGAAGCGTTATCAATTTCCGTGTCAAAAATCTGGCCGCGGCCTATCGCGGCCGAAGTTGATGTGCCAAAAAATACATCATGCGCCCCTTTAATAACCGAGGCATAAAGATAAAGTTCCGGTCGGGGTGTCGCGCTTGAAGGAAAAACAAAAGGAATTGAACGGGTGTCTTTATGTATTTGCGCGGAAGTACTCGCGGTCGTAGGATACTTAACGGTGTTTCCTGATATGGAAAAACTATTTTCAAATTTACCGAAAGTGGTGGTGCTATTTGGCTGTAAAATAAAACTGATTTTATCGTCCGTATTATACATATCCATAAATACGAACTTGTCCGTATCGGTAAAAAATGTCGCGGTTGAGCCGTCTCCGATCTGGAGAGACGTTCCCATATTCACGAATGTGCTTGCAGTAATGGATACGGAGTCAAAGTCCTCCGTAAAAACATAATTCCTCATATCCTGAAAAGTGACCGGGTTGGAAGCCGAACCGCCGGTAACGATTATTTTCGTGCCCGACCTCATGAAGTCCCAGCCCTGCGACGGAAAGCCGGATTTGGCGGTCATTTTTGATGAAGCATCAAACATCAAGGCGATACTCGCGGTACTTGCGGGGTCAAACGCGGAGCCGGATGTCGCGTCGGGCTTGGTCGTATAAAACTTGATATTGTTCCACTGTCCGCTCGTTAGCTTGGTGGAGCAATCGCCGGTGCACGCGTACCAAGTCATTCTGTTTCCGCCGCATACGGCGCCCGCCGCGCCCACAGCTCCATCGCAAAGCGAAATACCCATGTTACTGATAAGGTCTTTAACATTTCCTTGTGAAACCGCACCGGGGAAAAAATAATACCAGATCTGATTGTTGTTCAGATTTGCCGCGTATGTCTTTTTTATTCCGATGTTAGTAAAAGCTCCGGTGGTGTTGTTGAGCGTTCTCAAATATCCCGCGCCTTCCGCGGTTTCAAATGTTGTTTCCGTGCCTATCACTGTCTGTGAGCTGGTGGTAAGCCAGCGCCCGTCGACGTTGTCTTCCATCCGGTCTATGTCCACAAAGTCGTCTGAAAAAGTGCCGGTGGCGAGTGCTGGAATAAATGTTTGATAGGCAAAAAAGAGAACTGTGGCTGTGAAAATAACCAAGAGTGAGCCAAAAACAAGATTTGGTTTTATTATTTCTATTATTTTTATGGATTTTTTAAAGATTTCTTTCATTGGTTAAAATCCCGGTACCTCTATCGGCCCAAAAACCTTTTCACATTTTTCGTACACATTTTTGGCGGCTTCCGCTCCTCCTGCATTGTTTTTAACGACTAATGCCGCCACATCGCACCCCTGCATAATCCGCATTTCAAATGAAGGCAAAATCACGCCGGTCGCGTCCCTGGCAGAAGCATACCCGTCCACCGCCTCAAACAAACTCCCCTCCGAAAGCGCCGCCTGCGCGGGGAGAATTCGTCTCCTGAATTCAAAATTGTTTTTGAGCCGTTCCAGTTCCTCTCCATCTTTAAGGCCAAAAATGTAAAGATTGAGTTCGCCTCTTAGTGTATTAATATCGCGCAGGGCCTCCACAACGGTTGATTTGTAAATTGATTTGGGCGAAGAAAATTCAAGAAAATTTTTATTGTCGGTGTTCACTTGCGCATTCCCCGCAAACCCTCTGAACCGATCGCCTTCAGAGACAAGATACGCCAAAAGGTCGTACGGAGTCATGATAAAGATTCGGGCGAGTTCTCCCGCGATTTTTTCATCGGCCATTTTTTCGGAAAGTGTTTGGAAATCCAGAATTGACGCGTCTTTAGTTAAAGCGCCGATCATAAACACGTCGCCGGAGTTTGACGAATTGAAAAGATACGCTTGCGGAAAAACTTCCTGAAACGTTTTATAAACGGCGCGCATATTTTCCGGGTCTATGGAGTATACATGGGCCCACTGGAACATAAGCCCTCCTTCTTTAAGGCGCGATTTGGCAAGTTCATAATATTCTTTCGTGAACAGCGCCGAGTTGCCGGAAACCCAAACATTTGAGGGCTGGGAGGATATGACGTCGTATTTTTTGTCGGTGAGCAGCATATGATTTCTGCCGTCAGCCAAAATTGTTTTGACCCGCGGGTCATTTAAAGCGTCGTGATTAAACCGCTTGAAGAAATCCGCCGCTTCAATTGTCGCGGGGTCAATTTCAACCATGTCAATGTTTCGCGCCGAATCAAATTGAGTTATTGAGCCAAGCGTAATACCCGACCCCAAACCGATAACCAAAACATCTTTGGGATCGGGATGAAATATCATCGGCAAAACACCGATTAAAATTTCCGACTCCAAATCATCCGCGCTGTTGGAAGCGTCCACCTTGCCGTTGACTTTGAGAATCGTATTCGGCCCGCGCTCCATTACGGCGATATTGGACAACCCTTCTTTGTAAAAAAGAATTTTGTCGCGTTCAATCGTTTCTTTAACCGTATCAATGCCGTAGTTAAGATATGTCGGCGCGTAGACAAACGAGCCAAGGGTAAGATTTTTCTTTCCCCACGGAGACGAAAAAGCGGCAAAGATGACCCAGAAAATGAAGAAAGACGCAAAGGCGCCTTTTATAACCCATCCCACCTCCTTCTCGCGCGCGATAAAAAATCCTCCAAGCAAAAAGTAAATTGTTAAAATCAAAATAAGCGTGCGGGTATAGCCAAGCGCGGGTAAAAACAAGAATCCGGCGGCCAAACTACCCGCTACTCCTCCGAAGGTGTTTGCAAAATAAAGTTTGCCCACCCCGCCGCCTAAATTAACAATATGCGGGCGCGCAAGATGGATTCCCAACGGAAAAACCATTCCCATCAAAAATGTCGCGGGTAAAATGACAAAAAAAGTGACAAGCGACTGCGACAAAAGTATGGAGCTGAATTCAAAAGACTCGCGCGAACCCAAAAAATTCAAATACCAAAACGGTACTTTTTCAAAAAATTGAAGCGTGAGAAAAAGCCAAAATCCGATGAGGCCGAGAAATATGCCGAAATAAGCGTATCCGCGTTTAATTTGGTTTACAAAAAAAGACAAAACCCAGCTCCCAAGCGCGATACCGAATAAAAACGTTATCAAAATCAGCGAAAATGCGTAAGTGGAAGAACCGATAAAAAGAATGAGTGTTTTGGTGTAAAGAACTTCAAGAGCAAGCGCGAGAAATCCGGTGATAAATAGCGCGTAAAGAAAAATCGGCTCATGAACTCCGCTTCTTGTTTCCCCTATTTTATCCCTTAACTCTTCCCTTATCGGCTCCTTTGAATTTTTCCTTTTAGCTTCCCCCATCTCATCCTTTTTTATCCCTTTCGTAAAAATAAAAAACAAAATCGCGCCGAAAACAATATTCAAACCGGATGCCGTAAAAATCGTCGCGTTATTTCCGAATGCCGGAATCAGCCAAAAGCCGGCGAGTCCTGCTCCGAGAACGGAACCGAAAGTTTCAACAAAATAAATCAGTGAGGCCTTTTTGCCGATCTCCCCCTCCTCGCGAATTAAAATTTTATTTATCAGCGGAAATCCGGCGCCGATTAAAATTGCCGGAAACACCAAAAAAATTAAAGCGAATAAAAACGCGAAAAAATTAAAACTGGAAAAGTTCAGCGAATAGATTTTATTTACCGCGAGAACAGAAAGATTCAGGAGTTTAAAAATCAGAGGAAACAAAAATCCGTAGATGGCTGTTGTAATAAAGAGAACGGCATAAAGCCGTAAGTTTTTGGCGTAGGAAAATCCATCGGAAATTTTGCCAAAAAATAAACCGCCTATTGCTAATCCCAAAAAATAAACCGCGAGCACCGTGGCAACCGCCGGAGCCGTCAGGCCAAATAAAAGTGCCAGATTTTTGGCAAAGACAACTTGAAAAACAAGGGCCGAAAAACCAAAAACCCCGAAAGAAAATAGTATAAAATTTCTAAAAAATTGACCGCGATTATTCCCCATTTTTTATATTAAAACCTTAGTTAAATTATACCTCATTATAGCGGCCTTGATGAAGAAAAAATCGTTTAAAAAATCAGTCAAAAATGCCTTGGCGCTCAAGTACAAAAACAACACAAAAAATCAGCGTAAACTTACGCTGATTTACCGCAAAAACATTAATAAACCTTTATAATTGTATTAATATTTATTAAGGTTTAATATGGGTCGCGCGATGTTTCACTTTGACTGTGAAACTTTTGAGGGCTAAATTCAAAAATAACCCAAAAACAAAATGAGACATTTTATAACAGAATTAACCCACTTATCCACAGGCCTTTTTGTCTTATTTTATCTTTTATAGTTTAAACTCATCCCGCAGATTGGTTTTTTTTACCGCGGAATCTCGAAAATTATCTTTTTATTCTGGACTTCGCTGAAAACAGTCAGTTCTATTTTTTTTGCCTCTTTGTTAATGGGAGGGAAGAGCAGAAACCCCCTCCTTAAAGTCTGCGGAATATAGTTTTTAGCAACACCCAAATCCTGAATGTCATCAAGATAAAAATCCACATCAAAATCGCGTTCATATTCGTTGCCAATATCGTCTGTCAGACCATAAATCAAGAAATCGGTCGTGTTAAGGTCTGAATTGTAAACCTCTATGTCGGCTCCAAAATATTCCCTTGTTATTCGTTGTCCCCTATCATCCAATTCCAAAGGACGATAAGAACCGTCTCTTGCGTCAAAAAGCGTTACCCGTAGATTTCCAAGCCACACCGTTTGTCCAACACCAGAACCTGTAGCAACCAGTTCTCCTCTTTTAAAAATGGAGAAAATAGACTGTTCCCCTTCGTCGCCACGCAAGAAGTAATATGACAAACCGCCGGTAATTAAAATAACAATTAAAATCGCGGTTGTTATGAAAAACAGTTTTTTGTTTGATATAATCTTGCCGAAGACCGCACTCAAATACATAAATAAATCAATACAAAACCTCTTAACGCGCAAAGCGTATGCCAGGACTTTATCCTTAAAACCGCCCGAATCATTTACGCTATTTAAATCATTTCCTGCTTGTTCCATATGTTTAAATAAATTAATGCTTTTAATAAGGCTTAAAACAATATTTTTATTATACCACGAGACTAATTACCAAAAATTTTTTTGTTTATAACCTGTGGAAAACGTGTGTTTTTTAATTTTCGGCCGCGTCAAAAGAGGGGGTGTCGGTCTCAAGCGCTTGCAAAAATTGCTCGACCTGCGTTTGAATAGATGGATTTAGTTCCAATGCCTTTTGCGCGTAAAACCGAGCCCCGGCCGAATTTCCAAGGCCAGCGTGAAGCTGCGCGAGCATTAGAGGAACAGAATAAATCGTCTGGTCCAACAGATATACTTTCTCAAGAAACAAAGCGGTTTTTTCTTTATCATACGAACGCGTTATTGAAACAATGTTTTCCATCATTTCGGCATTCAGACGATTGTTGGGTCCGCCGTATTTAACGCTTAGATCCCTGAGAGCGGCGTATGATTCGTCGTATCTTTGAGACGCTGCATAAAATAAAGGTTTGCTATAAAAAATTTGCGGATTAAACCGGTCGGCTCCGGTTAAAAGGTCTTCGGCTGTGTCAATCAGGGTTGTTGCTTTTTCAAAATCACCCATTTGCGCAAACATGTTGGCAAACGCCGGATACATATAGACGTAGTTCGGAGCAAACGCGGCAACTCTTTCATATTGGCTCACAACTTTATTGAAAGCTTCCTTATTTCCGCCATAAATGCCGAGCATCCCGTAAAGTTGGGCCAATAAAACATTGTGTTTAATATCCGTGTTTTTTGTGCCTTCTTTACTGATTTGTTTTTCCATTTCTTGAACGGCAAAAAAATATAAACTGTCTACATCGGGTTTCTGCAGACTTTGGGGATCGTTTGCGAATTTCAAAAAATTGATGGCCAGATGCTCTCTGATTTCCGTTGTTCCAACCGTTCCACGAGCGAGCCCGAGCGCTTTTTCAAATTGTTCTTTTACCTGTAGGGCGTTATTCGGATCAAATATATAAAAACCATAAATTAAAGAACGGGCGGCCAGATAAGGACGGATGTTAATTGTTATTATAAGCAATGACGCTAACCCAAACACGGCAACAACTCCAAAGAGCTTAAAAAAGGAGACTCTTTGGGCAAACATATTTTTTTTGTCTTCTTTAGAAGTAATAACGTAAAAAGAAGGCGACCTTCTGATCCAAGCGTCCGGCAAGGAGGCGCTTGAGGCATAAAAAAATCCTAATACCAGTATAAATATTAGATAGGTTGCCATAGTGTCAAATACGAAAAAAAGCTGCGCAAGATACGCCACAAACATACCAATAAAAATAAGAATTGAGCGTCCTGATAGGGCGCCGCGCCTTTTGCCCTCAGCAAATGCCCATAAAATTGAGCCAAAAATAGCAAGCCAAGCCAAAAAACCGATAATGCCGCCCGACACAAGCCATTCAAGAGGCATGTTGTGGGCCCTATCAAACCACGCTTCTTGGCCAAACATTCTGGGGTTATAGTGCTTGGCATAAGGAACATTAAAATTATCAATCCCCCATCCAAGCACGGGCCGGTCTTTAAACGCCTCAAGGGCTATTTTCCAAATAGTAAACCGCGTTTGCCCTGTTTCAAAAGAAATGCTTGCAAATCTGGCCAGCATGTCGTTATTTTGTATGAATGACAGGTCTTTAAAAACATTTAACAGTATGGGTGTTATCAACAAAACGAAAAAAATAATTCCCAGAATAAGTTTCTTTTTAATGCCTTGGGCAAAAAACACGGATAAAAACAAGATTATACCAAGCCCCACAATCATGCCGATAAAAGCGCCGCGGGCTCCGGTTAAGAAAAAAACCGAAAGTTCAAATAAAACGATTCCAGCCAAAACAAATTTAAAAAACTTTGATTTTGTCTGAAACCATAAAAATATTGATAAAAATATGTGAAAAGATAGATAAGCGGCAACATATAAAGGGTTTCCTAGAGTGGAAATAATTCGTGAGCTGTCCGCAACCGATATTATTTCCCCCGAAAATTCAAGGAGGCCGTACAGTCCTACCATAACACTCGCCGCGATGGAAAGGCCGAAAACAACAAACCACTCTTTTTGTGTCCGGAATATTCCGGCTAAAACAAAAAACAGAAACAGAAGGTGCAGGTGCGTCACCAATCCCTCCATCCTCTCAAAGTTAGACCAGAAACTGTGATTAAAATTTACTCCAAAAAAAGCGGATAAAAAAATGGTTCCGACAAAAACTGCAAGCGCCGCGCTTAAGTAGTTCCAGCGCGGCCAATATTTTTTGAAATCAATTATGAGGAGTCCCGCCCATGCCGCCGCCATAACTTCCACAATAATGCGGAATAAGAAATTTTTTCCGGTGATAAACGGGAAAAACAAACTGTTAGAAATAATCAGTACCGTAAAGGGCAAAACATACGCCCCGAGACGCGCAATCCAATAAAGTGTTTTTTCCAATTTTATGGGGTGCATATATGGATTTTAATCAACGCGACGATGGTCTTGGATCGGGAATCGCGTTCGATTTCTTTTGAAGATCATCCGGGCTGTCGCTACCGTAGTTTATAAGTATTTTATCACCGTCCTGAAATTCGCGATAAACATCTTCGGACTTCCGGCCGTTTACCATAAAAGTCAGTTTATTTTCACCGTCAGCGCAATACTCTTTGGCAATATCAAGCATAAAACAATCCTGATTTATCCTGATGTCCAAGGATGCAAAAAAAACAGGGAGATTTACGCCGGTAGCGTGTTTGTGAATTGTAACTCCGTCGCTATTTTCAAAATGCATGCGTCTGTCCCGCAGCATGTATTTTTGCTCCGCGAAATTTATCTGCTCGCCTTCAACAAAAAAAATGACGCTTGCGTGCGTATGTTCTGATCCAGGATCGCCGAGCGATATCGTAAAATAGTATTTTTTATTAATATCGCCGGATTCCAGACGGTTTATTGCTGACGCGAGTTCCGAAGATGAATCTGGTTTTGGGACGTTTTTGTTTTTAAAAAAAACACCTCCGCCTATCAAGAGTGCAGCGGCCAAAACACTTAAAATTAAAAACTTTGTGTTCATATTTAAAAAGTTGCTATGCACGACATGAATTCTTGTTTATACTTTTCGCGGTTAAAAATATGGAAAACGCGAGAATACCGGCGCCAAACACCCCAAACTCCTGTCCGCCAAACGGCAAAAGAGAAATAAGGCCTCCAGCCCCAATAAAGGTGAGAAACGGCGCCAGCACAAGCGTTCCGCAAGCAGCGCATCCTGTGCCGAAAATACCGCCCATAAGTCCGCTGAAGCTTGTTGTTATTTCAAATGGGCGCTGCTGTTTTTGAATTTTTACAAGATAGATAAGCATTGCCGTGTTAATACCGAAGAGGACAGAAATCGCTATAATATTTGCGGCTGAAAATAAAGTAAAATTTGTTTTAATTGAACCCAGAAGACCGATAAGAACACCAACAACATCATAAATGTTGTTGCCGGTAGAAAAAACAAGCTGAAAAACAAGCTCTTTATTCGGCAGTAAAACTGATAAAGCAAATACAGCCAGAGCGACCGCAAACGCAATAAATACATAACCAATACTTGAAAAAGTTTTTTTAAACGCGTTAAAAATCATTTTTTTATTTTTCCTTCAAAGCCAGTTCCACCAGGGCTTTAAGTGCCGTATACGATTGGGCGCCGGTAATCGGATAAGCTTTTCCGCTTGGAGTAATAATAATACTATAAGGTGTTCCGGTTCCTCCGGACACAACCGCATCCTGATAGTCGGTCTCAATGCGATTTGCGTATTTTCCTCCATCCGTTCCGCCGTCCAAACAGGCCAAAAATTTTGTACGACTAAGGCCGATATCTTCGGCGATCTTAGGTAAGAGATTTAAGTCGAGCTGATTATTTGATGGCGTTATTTCGTATAATTTATCAACATACGTCCAAAATGCTTCGTTGCCGCCAAGTTCATTAGCGCATTCTGTTGCTTGAGCTTCTTTTCTGGCCTTAGAGTGGATTGAGTCAAGAGGAAAATGGCGAAAAATCCAAACCAGTTGCCCTTTTGAACCATATTCCTCCATCAGCAATTTTATGGATGGATGAAACTTTTTACAAAAAGGACATTCTAAATCCGAAAACTCTATAATTTTTATAGGCGCCGACGCATTGCCCATAATGTGGTCTTCAGAATTTACGGGCCGGACATTTTGCGGCGACCCGTCAGCAAAAGACAAATTCTGCTGAGGGTTATTGAAAACCGTTGCGTTGTTCGGAACACTCAAATCAGAGCCGCCGGAATAATAAATTGCAACCGCAATTAAAAACCCCGTTATAACGATAGTTGCTGGAATTAGGTGTGTCTGCCATGCGCCCTTTTTAGCTTTTTTGGTCAAATCTTCAAGGCGTTTTTCCAGCTCTTTTATTTTTTCCTCCGGATTTTGATTGTCATCCATTATCAATATCCTAAACCAAAAAATACCGCCAATCAATGCTATTTTTATTCCGGTTTATGCAGGTAGGTGTATCTCTTTTTCTAAAAATATTCCGTAATGATTTTGAACTTTCTCTTTGGCTATGGCGGTTAAAACCAGGATATTTTCGGCGGTTGAGCCTCCGGTATTTATGAAATAATTGGCGTGACGCTCTGAAATTTTTGCGCCGCCGATTTTTTTGCCCTTGAGACCCAGCCGGTCTATTAAAAATCCGGCCGGAATTGATTTTTGATTTGAAAATTGTTTCAGTTCCGGAAAACGCGCGAGTAGTCTTTCTTTTTCAATATCTTTACGCGACCACTCAACATTTTTAAAAATGCACCCGGCGCATTTTTGGCCGACATCTTGCGACTCGGCCCGTTTTTTCGCGTATCCGACAATGAGACTTTGGGATTTTTTTGAGTCGCCCGTTTGCAATTTAAGCGTTGCCGAAATAATTATCAGGTTGGAGTTGTGTTTAAAAATAGAATCGCGGTAACCGAACTCGCAACTCGAAACACGAAACTTTGAACATTCGTTTTTATCACTATCAAAAACTTCAACCGACTCAATCACATCTTTCATTTCCGAGCCGAAACATCCGGCGTTTCCCCTGACCGAACCGCCAATTGTTCCCGGAATTCCAATCGCCCACTCAAAACCGGCAAGTCCGGCCTTGACCGACTCAGCCACAACCCGGGCCATTTGCGCCCCGGCTTCAGCATTAATATCCGTGTTTTTAATTTTTATGCCGTCGGCTTTATTTTTTATGACTAGCCCGTCAAACCCGTTGTCTGAAACCAGTACGTTTGACCCCGCGCCCAAAATGAACACAGGCGTCGCCTTTGCGCGCGCCCACAAAACCGCCTCAGCCAGTTCTTCGGCCGAGGCGGTTTCGCAAAAAAATCTTGCCGGCCCGCCTATTTTAAAAACAGTATGGCCCGCAAGCTCGATATTTTCTAATATCTTCGGCATCGGCTATTCCGCCACTGTCACCGCCCCAAAATGAACCGGATTCAAGTGGTCGTGATATTTCCATGTTCCGGCATGATCAAATGTAAATTCATATTTTTCTCCGGAAGCCACTCTGCGGCAAGCATCAAACGAGCTGCCAACGCACCCGCCCTTTTGCGGATAGGCCGAGTGGGTCGGATGAACGGCGGAAGCCGGCCAAACTGCCGCGGAACTCTTATTAAACCAGACAACGGTTCCGCCTTTTTGTACTTTTACCTCGCTTGGCCTGAAGCCTTCATCGGTAAATACCACCTCAACACGTCCTGCAACCGAGGTGGAAGTGTTTGAAGTCCCCGAATTTGTTTCGGAAACCGGCTTTGTTTCGGCCGGAACCGGTTTGACCGTGTCTGAATCCGGTTTTGCCTCATCTGAAACAGGCTTCACCGCCCCTGTTTCAAACGGCTTTGCGGCCCTCGTTTCCGGCGATTTTACTTCCGTGGTTCTTAAATTTTGGACCTGAACCGAAGCGGTTAGCGATTTAAACGCCGCCGAAGCGTTTCTGAAAGCGGATGTCGCTTGTCCAAAAGCTTCTCCGAAGTTTTTGGCATCATGCGCTTCTTTAGCTTTTTTCAAATGTTCTTCGGCGTTTCGTAAAAGTTCTTTGACATTCTCCGGAATAACTTTTCCGGCTGATTCGGCGCGCACCGTAGCCGCCCTTGCCTCAGTCATTGCCTTTTCGGCCGAAACAATCGCCTCTCTTGCTTTTTGGGCCACATCAACCCTTTCTTTTTCAACATCTCTTAAAAATCCTTCGCTCACTTCATCCCGCAATTTATGCTTGGCTCTTAATTCCAAAACGGAAGAGGCCGCGTCTTTCAGGTCCTGTCTAATGCCCGCCCGAGCTTCTTTAAATTCTTCTTTTGATTCAATATTTATCAGCCTGCCCTCCAAAAGCTTTATCTTTTCTTCAAAGGCGGCTTGCACCTCCGGAGGCACTTCTCCTTTAGACGCGATCTCTTTGATTTTTTCGCTTCTCGCTTCAATTTGTTCTTTAAGCCGTCCGATAGAATTTTCCAGAATCTCTTTGGCTTTTTCCTCTTTAATCAGCTTTCTTTCAACCTGGCGCCCCAAAACTTCCTCGGCTCTTTCCAGTCCTTTTTGCGAGTTTTCAATCGCCCGCGCGAGCGCTTCCTTGGCTTGCTCCGGCGCTTCCTCCAAAACTCTTTCCAAAACCGCCTGCTGTTTCAGCGATAAACTGTTTAATTTTTCAATCAAACCCGACGCGTCCCGCCCTCCGGCATCAAAAGTTTCGGCGTCATTTTGAAGGCTTGCGGTACTTGAATTGACGAAACCTTCCGCGCTTTCAACAACCGAGGTTCCGGCTCCCGCTTCAACAACGGCTTTTAATTCCGCCAAGCGTTTTTCAGCGATTTGAACCTTGACCTCCGCCTTTCTTACCGAACCAAAAGTTAAAACATTCAGTCTAGCCCAGTCGCCAAACCTCTCAAAAACATGAAAGGGGCTCGCGGGAGTAAGTCCGGCTTCGGGCAAAACCTCTTCTTCCGGATGGTCAGCCAAAGCGGGCTGGGCAAAAAGTCCCGCCGAAAACGCCAATAGAAGACTCAAAATCACGACCTTCAAAATTGCTTTGTTGGACATACATTTAAAAATTATTTTTTAATATTAATCAATAATTCCACCGGCGCTTTAGAGGCTGGAAAAGGGTTTACTCCACACTATGTTCTTATGTGAGTGCCAGCTCTTCCAGCCACCAAAACGCTGGCTAATATAAGCATAAAACACTCTCCTATAAACACAAGACCGTCGCCCGCCCTTGGCGGGACTCCCTAGAAACCTCTCGGTTTCTAGCGCTCGCTACGCTTGCTGTTTTCCTCCACGGGGAAAACTACAGTTTTCCCCGACCCCCTTTTACGGTCTTGTGTTTTTGGCTTAGTGTCTAGCCAAAAACACAAGACCCCACGTCAAGCGTAGGGTCTTATGCGAACATAGCATGTATCTCTCCCGATAAATCGGGAAAAAACACTCACAGGGGCATCATAGCATGGCCCGCAGGAAAATACAATAGGGCTGTGGATAAAACATCTTTTAGAGTATTTTATGAGCTTCTTTAAGTTTTTTAATACCGTCTTCAAATTTCATTTCCGGTAGCCAATTCAAGAGCTCTTTGGCCAAAGTTATGCCGGCTAAGGTCACGCGCACCTCGCCTTTTCTTTCGGGAGCCATGACGCATTTGGCGGATTTAAGTAATTTTTCCGATGGGATGTTTTTATTTTCGCCCAAAATAAGACTCGCCACTTCCCAAACGGAATGGTTTTCGCCCGAACCGACATTTATTATTTCTCCATCGCCGACTTTGGCTGATGAAGCCGCAAGCAAGTTTGCCCGCACAATATCTCCAACCCATGTAAAGTCGCGCCTTTGATGGCCGTCGGGTACGACCGTTAAAGGCTCGCCTCTTTTTGTTTGATCCAAAAATATGCCGACAACCGTCGCGTACGGCCCGTCCGCGGTCGTTGTTTGCCTGGGACCGTAAACATTGAAATATCTTAGACAAACCGTTTCAGGCCCGCCGGTCGCGCGTCCCATATCCTTCATCAGCATCTCACCCATCCTTTTGGTTGAGCCATAAGGGTGAAGGGATTGGGCAGTCAACTTCATTCCCTCGCGCAAAGCCGGTTCCATTTGGTCGCCGTAAGCCGAGGAGGAAGCCGAGTAAACCACGCGCCGAACTTTGTATTTTTTCGCGAGAGCCAAAATATTTTTTGTGCCAATGGCGTTAACTTCAAAATATCTTTCGGGATTTTGAAATGACGGCTGAATACGGGCAAGCGCCGCGCAGTGAAAAATAATTTCCGGCCGAACTTCGCCGAAAACTTTTTCAAGTTTTTCAAAATCCGAAATATCAACTTCAAAATTGGGCGCTTTGGGGTTGGCGTTTTCCTCCTTTCCGGCATGCATGTCGTCAACGGAAAAAACATCGTCCCCGCGCGCGACACAAGCATCAACTATATGCGAGCCGATAAAACCCATGCCTCCGGTTACCAAAATTCTGATCATGTTATTTTTTAAGCCTATTTTTAAGCGTGTAAGCGCCGGCTAAAACATAGCGCATATTTATTATAATCCATTTTGACCCCCGCTTGGTTTCTCTTCACTAAAAACATAATAGAATGCTTTCGGCCATAAAAGCAACGATGCCGCGAGCGGTGGAATAAAAACAAAAATTATGCTAAAATATTTTCAATGAACGGATATAGAATAAAGTATCTAACCTTAATTCTCGGGGACATAGCCGCGTTATATCTGGGGCTGGTCATTACCCTGTTTTTACGCTACGGTTTTGACAGCTTTGAAAAGTGGTTTGGCTTGCATATTTTTCCTTTTTCGGTTCTTTTTGCTGTTTGGATTTTAATTTTTATTCTCGCCGGATTGTATGACCCCGTTTCGTTTGCGGCCAAAACACAATTTCGGGAACGGTTAATCCGCGTGATGCTTGTCGCGGGCTCAGTCAGCGTCGCGCTTTTCTACCTTTGGCCGCAAAGCGGCATAACTCCAAAAACAAATCTGGCGGTAGACCTTATTGTTTCGATTATTTTACTCGCGGCTTGGCGCAGACTTTACGGCACCATCCTTCTCCGGTCTTCTGCGGCAAAAATTATTTTTTTCGGCTGGTCGCGCGAAATAGAGGACACGGCAAAATTTATCCAAAACAATCCTCTTATCGGCTATGAGCCCGTCGCCGTTATTCTGCCGGACGAAACCGCGCCCAAACCGGAAACGGCGCTGCCGGTATTTGTTTTAAAACGCGACTTGCCCGAAATAATCAAACGCACCGAAACCAGCCTTGTTGTCGCCTCCGGCAACGTAAGCAACAATGTCGATTTTATAAAGATGTTCTACGAAATTCTGCCGTTAGGCGTGGCTTACCTCAATTTTGCCCAATTTTACGAAAATATAACCGCCAAAATTCCGGTATCAATGATTTCCGAAATGTGGTTTCTGGAAAACCTTACCGATAACGAAAAAAGAGTTTTTGAAGCAATAAAACGCGCGATGGATTTAACCGCCTCGCTGATTTTGGGAATAGCGGCCGTTATAATTTTTCCCTTTATCGCCTCGGCGATAAAACTCACCAGTTCCGGACCGATATTATTCCGCCAAAAAAGAGTCGGCAAAAACGGGCGCCCGTTTGAACTGATAAAATTCAGAACCATGGTTAAAAACGCGGAAAACGGCCGGGCGGTCTGGGCTAAAGAAAACGATGCGCGCGTAACTTCTGTCGGCCACGTACTTAGAAAAACCCGTTTGGACGAACTTCCGCAAATATGGAACATAATCAAAGGCGAGATGTCTTTAATCGGTCCGCGGCCGGAAAGGCCGGAGTTTGTTGAAGAACTAAAAAAACAAATACCGCATTATATGATGCGCCTTTTGGTCCGTCCGGGACTTTCGGGATGGGCGCAAATAAATTTTCCCTACGGAGCTTCGGTTGAAGACGCTATGGAAAAACTGCAATACGACCTGTATTACATCAAAAACAGGTCTTTGGGCCTTGATATTTCAACCGCCCTTAAAACTTTATTCATAATGATTTCAAGGTCCGGAAGATAAAATGGAAATAATCCAAATCGGCAATCCAATCCTGCGTAAAATCTCGGAGGAGATTCCCGCGGACAAGATAACCGCCATCCAAACCCGGGACTTAATCGCGAAAATGTCCGATGCTTTGCGCAAAGAACCGCAGGGAATAGGGCTGGCCGCGCCTCAAATCGGAGCTTTGAAATCTTTATGTATAGTGTCGGAATACGCGTTTAAACCGCCGGCGTTTAATAAAAAAGAAAACGGCGAGGAACTGAAAAAAAGGAAAAATGAAGAGAAATACGCCGTTTTTATAAATCCGAAAATATTAAAGGTTTCGAAGAAAAAAGGCCTTCTTTCCGAAGGATGTCTTTCGGTCGCGGGACAATTTGGAAAAGTCAGGCGTTCAACCAACGTGACCATCGAGGCTTACGACGAAAAAGGAAAAAAATTCAGGCGCGGAGCCGGCGGACTTTTGGCGCAAGTCATACAGCACGAAGTTGACCACTTGAACGGAATTCTTTTTGTGGATAAAGCGGAAAAAATGGATAGGATATGAGCGGGACAAATTTTGTTTTTTTCGGCACGCCCAGATTCGCGGTCTCAATTCTTGAAATACTGAAACAAAACGGCCTGAGTCCGGCTCTGGTTGTTTCGGCTCCCGATAAGTCCGGCGGACGCGGGTTAAAACCCAAACCGCCTCCGGTAAAAATTTGGGCTGAAAAAAATAATATTCCCGTTTTACAGCCGGAAAATCTGAAATCATCCAATTTTACTCAAGAACTGTTAAACATCGGATGTTTAACGGCGGTGGTGGCAGCTTACGGAAAAATTATTCCAAAAGAAATTCTGGATGTTTTCTCGAAAGGAATCTTGAATGTTCACCCGTCGCTTCTTCCGAGTTGGCGGGGCGCCGATCCGATAAGAGCAGTACTTCTGGCCGGAGATGAGAAAACGGGGGTAACAATAATGCTTATGGATGAAAAAATGGACCACGGGCCGATCTTGAAACATGAAACCTTAAACCTGAATCATTCAGAAAACTACTCCGAACTTGAAAAATTACTGGCGGAATTGGGAGGAAAACTTCTGGCTGAAATGATTCCGAAGTGGCTGGACGGAGAAATTGAGCCAAAAGAGCAGGATCACTCAAAAGCGACATACACCAAAAAAATAACCAAAGAAGACGGGCATATTAATTGGAGAGAATCCGCGGAACTTATTGAACGAAAAATCCGCGCCTTAAACCCCTGGCCCGGGACTTTCGCATTCTGGAACGGTAAAAGAATCAAAATTATTGAAGCCTGGTCCAAGTCCGACTTGGACCACTTGCCGGGTCGGGTATGGACAAAGCCGGGCTTTGTCCATGGCTTTGTCCATAAACAAGACTCCGAACTTGGTATAACCTGCGGAAATGGAGTGATTTTGGTTAAAAAACTCCAGCTTGAAGGCAAAAAACCTCAAGACGCCAAAGATTTTCTCAATGGCTATCCGGATATTGTCGGGGCGATTTTAAATTAACGCTAAAAACCTAAAACCTTAAGAAAGGGAGCAATAACAATTCCTAAAATAGAGCCGGAGCCGATGCCGGAAGTTGGTTCTGGCGGGGGCGGTGTAAACTCTGCCGGAGGCTGTTGGAACTCCTGCGGCTGTTGGAATTGCTGTTGAATCAACTGCTCTTGCTGCTGATACTGCTGTTGGTATTGTTGCTCGTATTGACTTTGGTACTCCTGCTGATATTGCTGTTCATACTGCTGTTGATATTGCTGTTCGAATTGTTGCCGATATTGCTCTTCGGATTGTTTTTGAAAATTGCCTTCTCCGCCAGAGGCGGATCCACCTTCGGTGGGAAAACCTTCGGGTGGAGCAAATCCTTCCGGAGGCCGAAACCCTTCGGGCGGCTGACTTCCTTCAAATCCAGGCGGGAATCCGCCTTCAAATCCCGGAGGCGGCTGAAAACCCTCCGGAAACTCTCCATTAAGGCCGGGTCTTTCCGGTTTTGGCATAAATTGTTCAAAGCACGATTGCATTTTCTGGCCAATGTCTTCTCTTGGCATAACGGTTCCCGAACGAATACCGTCTATATCAATAACACTCTCCAGACACGTCTTAACTTCGGGCGGCGCGTTATCAATCCCCTGTAAGATCTGCTGTTTGCTCTCTTCCATCCTGCGCAAATCTTCTTCTTTTAAAAGTCCGTGCTCTTTGGCAAAGCTAAAACATGTTTCTTGATTTGCCGGATTCTGGCAAAACGCTTCGCATTCTTCCCTGCCTTTGCAATTTCCCGGCCCCTTTCCGCCGGTCTTACGCGCCATTTCAACTTCTTCGGGCGCTATAAATCCAGCCGCTTCGGCAAAATTCAAACACTCCTCAAAATGAGCGTCTTCGGAACAATACGCGTCGCATTCCTCCCTTCCGCCGCACGCCGGGGGCTTAATTCCTTTTTTAATGGCGGAGAGCATTTTTTTAGCGTCTTGTAATTCACTTTCCGGAATAAGACCTGCCGCCTCGGCAAAAGTGAGGCACGACTCCATATTTTCCGGCGCTCTGCAATAAGTATCGCACTCGTTTCTTCCTCTGCACGGAGGAGGAGTTGCGCCCTGTTTTATCGCCGCCAAAACTTTTTTGGCTTCCACAAGTTCGTCTGGGGGTATGAATCCGGCCGCTTCCCCAAAAGCGATGCACGTCTCCATATTATTTGGATTCTCGCAATACGCTTCACATTCGTTTTTATTGCGGCATCCGCCGGGCAACGTAGCGCCCGATTTCAAAGCGGCCTGAACTTTTCTTGCTTCTTCCAATTCATCCGGCGGAATAAGTCCGGTTCGTTCCGCGAACGCCAAACATTCATCAATATTATCAATGTCTTCACAGTATGATTCACAAGAAGAGGCGGAATCGCATCCTCCCGGACCTTTAGCGCCGACAGCTATGAATTTCTTGGCATGCTCTAATTCATTTTGCGATATCAAATTATGCTTTTCGGCAAACGCGACGCATTGTTTGATGTTTTCGGGACTATCGCAATAAGAACGGCATTCGGATTCGTCTGCGCAATTGCCGAGTTCTTTAACCGGATAAACAATGTCGTCTTTAGACAAGGCTTGCGCGACAAGCGCGTAAGAAATTAAAACCGCGCCGGCAAAAATAATTGCGGCGGCGACTAAATTAATTCGCCCCTTATTCAAATGGATTTTTGTAAACATCTTTGAATGGATTAACTTTGTCCACGGGATTTATTTCCGGAATGTTAATTTCCGTTTGGGTATTTATGGAAGGAAGCGTTCCGGAAACCGCGGGTTGGGACGCTTTGGGAGCCGCGGGCGGTTCTTCGGCCGGTTTTTGAACTCCTTTCCAATAAAAATATCCGGCAGCCAAAACCGCAAGAATTATTAAAACAGCCCCGTATAGCCATTTTGGCTGATTTTGCATTAATATAATTATAAAATGTTTTTTCTTTTTTAGCTGTGGATAACTTAAAAAACGAGCCGGCTTATAAGCGGCTCGTTTTTTAAGTTATTAACGGAAATCTTTTCGCGGGTGGTTTTTGCGGTAGCAATCCAGACAATACACCGGCCGGTTCCCTTTGGGCTCAAACGGCAGTTTGGTTATTTCGGCCTTGCAGTCCGAGCAATTCCATTTTCCTTCCACCATAGGGGGCTTGGCAAAACTTCCCCCTCCGCCGTTTCCCTGATTTCCTCCAAAATTTGAATCTTGCACTTTTGTTTTTTTGTTTTTTTAAAAATACGCTTCGACTACTTTCGTATATAAAGGGGAGTTTAACCCCGAATCCTTAGGCCGTCAAACACTTGACAAACCAACTCGGTTCTGATAAACTGTTTCGAGGTTTTACCTTGACAAAGAAGGAGGGAACGGAAGTGAACGAAGCGGTTTTGAGTATCTCTTTCGCGATTCTGATGGGCCTGATTCTGTTCGGCGTCGCTATCGTTGCCAGAACCATTTTCGGCTGGGTTTGCCGTCTGGAAGGTTTCAGCATGAATCACGAAACAACCGTCAACGACAATCCGGCCGTGGGCATACGCTACGCGCTTTTTCTTATCGCTGTCATCCTGTCTTTCAAAAATATCGTGCATCCTTCCGGAATAAGTTTCTACGAAGATCTCGCTCTTGTGGGTAAATACAGCGCGATTGTGCTCGCGATGCTTCTGGTTTCGCGCTATGTAAACGATTGGCTGATTCTTTCCGCTTTTAACAACAATGCCGAAGTCGTCGGTGAAAAAAATATCGCGGTGGCCCTCGTTGAAGGATCAACATATCTTGCGACAGCCTTCATTATCTCCGGCGCACTTAGCGGCTGGGAAGGCGGATACCTTGTTTCGTTTGGCTGGTTCGTTACAGGACAGGTATTTTTTATTCTCTTGGCCATGCTCTACCGATGGTTTGCGCCGGACACGTTCAGCGCTCTTGATACGCATAACCACGCCTGCGCTTTATCGCTTGGCGGATTACTGCTTTCGGGCGGAATCGCTTTGGGAGACGCCGTCAGCGGGCCATTCCACGGCTGGAGCGTAGATTTGCCGAATGTCGGTCTTTATATGTTTGGCTGGCTAGTTTTCATTTTTATTGCCGCAATTGTCGCCGATAAAGTAATGCTGCCCACGGTCAAATTGAGAGATGAGGTGATGAAGCAAAGAAACATCGCGGCCGGTGCAATTGAAGGCGCGACGTTCCTTACAGTCACTCTTCTTTACGCGCTTGTAGTATAAGGGGGGGCGTGAAATGAATATTAAAAAAATGACCGCGATTGTTTTTGCTCTAACTCTGACTTTCGCCGGATTTGATTTATCCGACGCGGCTCGCGGAGGATTTGGCGGAGGCGGAAGCAGGGGTTTTAGCGGCGGTGGAAGCCGCGGATTCAGCGGGGGCGGAAGCAGGGGTTTTAGCGGCGGTGGAAGCAAGGGTTTTAGCGGCGGAGGCGGCGGATGGAGCAAGCCTTCCGCTCCGTCATTCAGGCCTTCGGCGCCGAGACCGTCAGCGCCGTCGGTTCGTCCACCGTCTTCACCCGGTCGGGGCTTTTTCGGCGGATCAAGCTCTCCTGCGGCCAGACCGCAGGCTGTTCCGCCAAAGCCGTCAACGACTTACGATACGAACAAGCAAAAAGCCGCGGAGCGCGAGAGGTCAAGGCAGAATTTTGAGGCCTCAAAAGCCAAAGAGCGCTCAGCGCAGAAGCCATCAGTGTCAAGCAGGCCATCAAGGCAAGAACAGGAACGCATCCGCGATCTTCAGCGCGACCTGAACTACGAAAAAATGAAGAATCGCGATTTGCGCCAGCGCCAGTTTTACAGCGGTTACTACAACCGACCGATTCCAAGCTATTACCATTCTTATAATGACGGATTTAATATCTGGTTCTGGATGTGGCTGATGGATCGTCCTCGTCACGATCGCGACACCTGGGTTTACAATCACAGAGATTCAATTGACCCGCAGCGCTACGCCGAACTTCGCAGGCAAGACGCCGATCTTGATCGCCGTCTGCAAGCGCTTGAAACGCAAGGCGTTGCCAAAAATCCGTCATACGTTCCGCCAGGCATAGACCGTGACATGATGTATAGCGACGAAAAAGTGAAAGAGGTTTACGCCGAAGCAAACAGATCGTCATTCCCGTGGGGATGGGCTTTCGGAATTCTGATTTTCGGCGGCGGAATTTACCTGGTCTTCTACGGCAGATTCTTCCGGAGGAGATCTTAAAATGAGCGAAGAAAGACAAACCGCATGGGAAGTAATGAGAGATTTTTTCCAAGACAAAAAAGAAAAACCGCAGGAATTGCAGGTTTTCAATCCTCTACAGCTAAAAATCGGCGATTTCGTTTTCCTGAACGGCGCCGATCTCTCTGGTAAAAGTTTTGTCGTAACTTCGGTCAGCGAATGCGTTACCAAAGTCGGCAAAAACAGTTTCAGCCATATTGACATCGGTCTTCAGACCGCGGACGAAAAAAATGTTTTCTTGCGTCTGAATCCGGCCGTAAACGCAGACCCGCACGCAAAGAAACATTGTGACGTGTTGGTCCTGTTTCCGGATTACGAAATGGGTTATGACGAAGATTTTTGTAAAAATGTGCTTTCCGATCCTGACGGAGTTCTTAACGCGGAAAATGATGGCGAGGTCACAACTTACCATCGCCTCGGATCCGGAAGAGAGCCGTTTAACGCCGAGCTCAAAACGATTGATGAGGCAAACCAGAAAGAACCACGCGTGGAAAGCATTAGTTATTGAGATTATGTTCGCGATATCGGGGACGGAACGCAGGAGTTTTATTTCGTTGAGATGGACGAAAACGGATGGTTCCAGATGTTGCGAGGCATACCCATTTCCGAACACGACATAAGAGTTCTTAAGGCAAAAGTTGACGCCTAAGTCATTTGAGTAGTTTGAGGAGCTTCCTTCGGGAAGCTCTTTTTTATTTTCTTTTATACCACCTTACTAAGTCTTGCGAAAGCAGATGCGCGTCTTTTCGCGATTCTTTAAGTTGGGCGCGATCGTCTTTGGTTTCATAATGATACGGCATAGCGTGAAGATCTTGCGGATCTTTTTGAACTCCGCTTAAGCCCTTACGGTGATAAATTTGAGGCGTGTCGCTGTGACCAAAAAAAATTGTTGGGTGGCCCAATCGTTTTTCTCTTTCTTGCACAAGTTCTTTAATACCATCATGCAATCCTATGGTCGCGATGTCAAAATCCACATTTCCATATCTTAACGCCTTATCCATCAGGGCTTCTGCCAGTAATTTTAAAGTATTCCCTGAAGAAAGAGTGTCTGTTACTATCAAAATTTTTATGTCTTTTAATTCTTTTTTATTTTGTTTTAGAATTCTTTCTTCCAAAAAACGCATTATTGTCCTTAGCTTTGCGTTTCTTTGCTCCGGGGGCAATCCTGAACCTGCCAAAAATTTAATTTCTGGTTTTACATATCCGCCCTTTTCGTAAATCTCGCCCAAAACTTCGCCGAAAATCAAGGTCGGAATTCTGCCCGACGCGTCATCTCCTATTATGTGGGTATATTCGCCTTTATCGATTCTTTCGCGCATCTGGTCCAAAATGTTTTTTATTGGCTCGCGCAAGTCCTCAATTTCTTCGTGTTTGAGTTTACTTTTTTCTTCCTGTACTTCAATGACGGCAGTCGGCGATTCAAATTTTGGAGCTCTTTCTTGCATATATTATGTTTCTCTTATGATTCGGGAGACCGCAAGCTCAAGCGGAAGTTCGCGGTGGGGCGAATAAAAACGGGCGCTTGATGCGTCTAACAATACCAAGAGAATGCGCTCAAGACGGTCAACCGGAAAATTTTGCTCTTCGTGTCCGCCATTCAAAACGCCTAGAAATTTATTTCTAAAATCATGGATTAAAATTTTCATAAAAATTCTCGGGTCGGAACCGTTTTTTAGGGCCGATCGCAGAATTTCAAAAGCGCGTTTCGCGTCTTTTTCGCCAACGGCCGAGACCAGTTCCAAAACAGCCGAACTTGCCGGCGCTCCGAAAAATTCCCTCACATCTTCGGTTGTAATCTTAAACACGAAGCCGGCCCCCGAACGTTCCGGCTCCGCGCCTATATTTTTAATGCCCTTCGGGCTAAATGATGATCCCACCGCCAACCCGAGTCGCCGGCCCGCTCGGGAGCCGTCTTCCAAAACTCCAGATAAAACAGAAACCTGTCCCAAAAGGTTGAGCGCGTCCCGAAGCGACCCCTCGGAAAAAAGAGCCAGAGTTTGGGCGGCTTCGCTTTCAATTTCAAAACCTTCGGCCTTGCCCACATCTAAAATGGCGCGGGCCGTGATTTCGTCAGACACCCGGCCAAAGCGAAGATGCTGGGTCCTGGAACTTATCGTTTCGGGAACTTTTTCTGGTTCGGTTGTGGCCAGTATGAAAACGACGTGTTTTGGCGGTTCCTCCAAAGTTTTTAAAAGAGCGTTGAAAGCCGGCGGGGTAAGCATATGAACCTCGTCAATGATATAAACTTTGCGGCTGGCCGAGACGGGTAAAAAGTTCGCGGCATCGCAAATTGCCCGAATTTCATCAATTCCGCGGTTAGAGGCGGCATCCAATTCAACCAAATCAAGCGTCCGGCCTGTAAGAAAATCGTTGCAAGTCTGGCAAGAATTGCATGGCATCGAACTTGAGGGGTTCGATCCCTCAAGTTGGCAGTTGATAGCTCGGGCAAGAATCCGAGCAACGCTTGTTTTTCCAGTCCCGCGAGGTCCTGAAAAAAGATAGGCGTGGGCGACTCGGTCAAGTTTTAAGGCATTTTTAAGAACCTTAACCACGTGAGGCTGGCCTTGAACCTCGTCAAAATCCTTCGGACGATACTTGCGATACAAAACATGGTCGGTCATTTGGATATGATAACAGAAATCGCCGGATTTATAAATTTCTTAGTCGAGTCACGCGCATTTCGGACACAAATAAATAAAAAACTCGCCTTGCGGATTTTTTGAGTTGCGGGAGAAAAACTGAAAATTAAGGAGTTTTAGAACGGAAAATCGCGGTCGGAAAACTCAACCCGCGGGCATTTACTTCTTCTTGACACAAGCGGTTTTTTGATTTAATGTGGACGGCAGGTTCGGCCCTTGAAATATCACCCAAAGCAGGGAGGAACGGCTCATGCTTGTAACTCTTGTCGGCCACATGATGGCTCCGTCAATCGCTTTCACCGCGCTTGCACAACATTTAACCACAAAAGGGATTCAAACACTCTCGCTGATTGGCGGCGGAAAACCAACAAATCTAAGTCCTTCAGCAATTAGTGTGCTGGTTGAAAGCGCGGATGTTGTCTTAATCGGCATGTCCGCCCCGGAAGAGCTGGCTAGAGAAGAAACGCTTTCCGCCCTTTCGGCAGAACTTAGAAACACCCCGTTCGGCTTGTACGCCGATACTTATGACGTTTTTAGACGGCCGTGGTTTGACAAAAGGTTAAAAATTTTAAGGGAAAACGCGTCTTTTCTTTTCGTGCCGGGCGAAAAAGAAAAAGAAGAGGCCCGGAAACTTTTCCCAAACGCTGAAATTGTGGCATCAGGCAATCCTACATGGGAAGATTTCTTCTCGCCGAGATTTTCAAGAGAAGAAGTCCGCCAGCGCCTTATGATAAGACGCGATGAG
The DNA here is from genome assembly GCA_964412115.1 of uncultured Candidatus Saccharibacteria bacterium. Classification (GTDB taxonomy): domain Bacteria; phylum Patescibacteriota; class Minisyncoccia; order HO2-45-28; family HO2-45-28; genus HO2-45-28. Next base: position 27,189 of record CAYPMM010000006.1, read on the forward strand.
AAAGCTGTGCTTTGTTCCATAGGAACGATACTTGAAAACAATGTAACAATGCTTGAAGCGCTGGATACGGCGCTTACGGCTGAAAAAAATAGACGATTTTTTTGGAAAGTAATCGTTGGCATACATCCGGGAGACCAGAATTACAGAAACGACCCAGCGATTTACGCAAAAAGTTTTCGGGCGAATGTTCCGATGCGATTTGTCGCCCGAGACGAAATGCCGACTATGGACATAATTCCCGGCGCCGACTATGTAGTGGATACGCCCGGCAGTTCAATCGGAGTCAACGCGGCCTGTCTGCTCATTCCTGTTATCTGCTACTGTTCGGAGGCGGCGCTAAATGAACTTGAAAAATCAATCGCTAAAAAGTCTTGGAGACCATGCGAACTCGGAGTGATGTTGCCGGTCTACAGTCTTGATAAGCTCGCCGGCGCATTCAATCGAGATTTCACGGCAATGATTGAGCGTCAAAAAGAGGTTTATCCCGCGCCGGCTCAAAAAGGACAGGCGGTACGTATCATGGCCGAGACCCTGCAAAAATATGGGTCGTTAAAATAAGCCTAATAAAACCAAACCGCTCCGATGGACATCGGAGCGGTTTTTGCATTCAGAATAATAATTTTTCTAGTTAGCCGGAACTCCAAAATTCAGCCAGAACGGCGCATCTCCGCCCGAAGTTGTCTCCGGAACCGGAGCCGGCGCCGGAGGAGGAGTGTAAACAGTCGCTCCGCCTTGAGGCGTTGGGGTCAATTGGAGCCAAAACGGAACAGGAGCTG